>JAIZVZ010000022.1 GCA_021768485.1 Oxalobacteraceae bacterium
AGGTTGGCCAGCAGGTACGACCAGCGGGCTTCAACCTGCTGCAACAGGGCCTGCGCCTCATGTACGCGGTTTTCCAGCAGTTCTTCAGCGGGAATATCGTCACCATCGACGTCCTCGCTCTTGCCCAGAGGCAGATTGCCCCGATCAAAGAAACCACGCAGCTCATCGACCAGCTGCAGCTTGTTCTTGAGCGACAACTCGATGTTGATACGCTCGATGCCGTCGGTGTACTCGCCCATCCGGTCCAGCGGGATCACCACGTCTTCATTGATCTTGAAGGCATTGGTGTGCTTGGCGATGGCAGCGGTCTTGGAGCGGTCCAGCCAGAATTTCTTGCGCGCCTCGGGGCTGACGGCAACAAACCCTTCGCCGACGCGGTTGTTGGCCATGCGCACCACTTCGGAGGTGGCCTGGGCAACAGCGTTTTCGTCGTCGCCGACAATATCGCCGAACAGTGCCATCTTCGGAAGGACACCGCGCTTGGATTTGGTGGTATAGCCGACGGCGCGCAGGTAGCGCTCGTCAAGGTGTTCCAGGCCAGCCAGGATAGCGCCGCCCTTGCGGGTTTCCGCATCCAGAAAATCCTTGATTTCGACGATCGAAGGAATCGCATCGCGGGCCTGGCCGAAGAACTCCAGGCAAACCGTACGGGTATGCTTTGGCATCTTGTGCAGGATCCAGCGGGCCGACGTGATCAGACCATCGCAACCCTCTTTCTGCACACCGGGAAGGCCGGACAGGAACTTGTCCGTGACATCCTTGCCCAGTCCTTCCTTGCGGAACTTGCTGCCCGGGATCGTCAGGGTCTCTACCTTGAAAGGCGCATTCTGCTGGCCCTTTTCGGCCGGATGCGTCCACTCGAGCTTGAACCTGGCCAGCGGCGCGTCGTGAATCTTGCCGAGATTGTGGTCGATACGCGTGATGTCGAGCCAGTCGCCGTTCGGATCGACCATGCGCCACGACGCCAGATTGTCGAGCGCGGTGCCCCACAAGACGGCTTTTTTGCCGCCGGCATTCATGGCGATATTGCCGCCGATGCAAGAGGCCTCGGCCGAGGTCGGGTCGACCGCAAACACGAAGCCGGCGGCATCGGCCGCATCCGAGACGCGCTTGGTGACGACCCCGGCGCCCGAATGGATCGTCGCATACGGCTGCGTCAGGCCGGGCAGCACCGTCATCTCGACCGCGCCCAGCGTAATCAGTTTTTCGGTGTTGATGACGGCCGACAGCGGCGTCAGCGGAATCGCGCCGCCGGTATAACCGGTGCCGCCGCCGCGCGCGATGATGGTCAGGCCCAGTTCGATGCAGCCCTTGACCAGCCCGGCCATTTCGTCTTCGGTATCGGGGGTCAAGACCACGAACGGATATTCGACGCGCCAGTCGGTGGCGTCGGTGACGTGGGCCACGCGCGACATGCCGTCGAACTTGATATTGTGTTTTTCGGTGTAACGGCCCAGCACCTTGTGGGCGCGCTTGCGCAAATCATAAGTCTCGCGAAAAGACGTGGCAAACGCCTCGACCGCGTGGCGCGCCGCATCGAGCAAGACCGCCACATTTTCGCTGCGCTGCCGGGCCACGGCCTGCTCGAGCTCGCCGCTCTCGGGCGCCAGATCGACCGCCAGCCGCCGTTTGTCGACTTCGGCCAGGCGGTGATTGAGGGCGTCGATCAAATCCTGGCGCCGCTTCGGATTGTCGAGCAAATCGTCTTGCAGATAGGGATTGCGGCGCACCACCCAGATATCGCCGAGCACTTCATAGAGCATGCGCGCCGAACGCCCCGTCTGGCGCACCCCGCGCAACTGGTCCAGCAATTGCCAGGAAGCGTCGCCCAGCAGGCGGATCACGATTTCGCGGTCCGAAAACGACGTATAGTTGTACGGAATTTCGCGCAAGCGAGTCGGCGCGGCGCCATTCGGCGTGTCGCTCAGCAAGGCTTGGATATGTGCGAGGGCATTCATGTGCTGACTTTGGCTCGATACTAAAAAGTCATTTTAGCGTATTGCGCCGTGGCGCGCCCTATCAACCTCGCATCTTCAACTGCCATCCGGCGCCTTTTCCGCCGCCGCCGCACCGTTTTTGTGCAAAATATAATATTGAAAATTGCGTTAATTTTGCTTTTTATTTATAAATAACTGCAGAGTACAGAATTTTATTCTTGGCAAGCCGGCATTTTCAACCCAATATATTGGCGACCTGCCGCCAGAAACCGTCGGGCACGAACAGCAGCAAGGACGTCACGAGCAGATAGCGCAGCCCCTTGCCGATTGCCATATACATCACACTGGGCCAAAACGGCAGTTGCAGCCAGCCGGCCAGCGTGCACATCGGATCGCCGACCACGGGCAGCCACGACAGCAGCATGCTCTTGGGGCCAAAACGCTGCAGCAAGGAAAACCAGCGGCTTTCGCGCTCGCGCGCAAACGTCTTTTTGGCCTGCTGCCCCATCCAGTAATCGACAATGCCGCCCAGCGTATTGCCGAGCGTGGCCACGGCCATCACCGGCCAGAACAAACCGGGATTGGCCTTGGCGACGGCAAACACGGCCGGTTCCGAACCCATCGGAATCAGGGTCGCCGAAATCAGGCTGATGATGAAAACCGAAGTCAGACCGACGGCCGGCGCGGCCACCAGCTGCAAGAGCCACGCAACGAAAAGTTCAATCATGTATCGGTTCGCACCATCGCTAAAAAACGTCCATTATAATGATTGCTTGGAATAAAACGCGCCCACCCCACGCGCGTCACGCTTTGCCGGGTCACAAGCCGCGACGACAAACACTACCATGCAGACACCACCCTGCCGCCGTTTTGGCATCCGCACTCCGCACTCTTGATTGAAGCAGACCATGACCACTGATTATCTGAAGAAAATTCTGACCGCGCGCGTCTACGACGTCGCCTTTGAAACCCCGCTCGAACTGGCGCCGACGCTGTCGGCCTCGACCGCCAACAAGATTTACCTCAAGCGCGAAGACATGCAGAGCGTGTTCAGCTTCAAGCTGCGCGGCGCCTACAACAAGATGGCGCACCTGACGCCGGGCCAGCTGCAGCGCGGCGTCATCTGCGCCTCGGCCGGCAACCATGCGCAAGGCGTGGCGCTGGGCGCCGCCAAACTCGGCACGCGGGCCATGATCGTCATGCCGACCACCACGCCGCAAGTAAAAGTCGATGCCGTGCGCGCGCGCGGCGGCGCCAGCGTCGAAGTGGTGCTGTTTGGCGAATCGTTTACCGAAGCCTACAACCACGCGCTGACGCTCGAAAAACAGCACAAACTGACTTTTGTCCACCCGTTCGACGACCCTGACGTGATCGCCGGCCAGGGCACCATCGGCATGGAGATCCTGCGCCAGCATTCCGGCCCGATCCACGCCATTTTCGTGGCCATCGGCGGCGGCGGCCTGATTGCCGGGATTGCCGCCTACGTCAAGCAGATTCGTCCCGATATCAAGATCATCGGCGTGCAAAGCGTCGATTCGGATGCGATGGCGCAAAGCCTGAAGGCCGGTCAGCGCGTCACGCTGGCCGACGTCGGCCTGTTTTCCGACGGCACCGCCGTCAAGCTGGTCGGCGAGGAAACCTTCCGCCTGGCCCAGCTGTATGTCGACGAGATCGTGATCGTCGATACCGATGCCATTTGCGCCGCCATCAAGGATGTGTTCCAGGACACGCGCTCGATTCTGGAGCCGTCGGGCGCGCTGGCGGTGGCCGGCGCCAAAGCCTATATCGAGCGCTCGGCGCTGTCGAAAAAGCCGATCGTCGGCGAGACCCTGGTCACCGTCGCCTGCGGCGCCAACATGAATTTCGACCGCCTGCACTTTGTCACCGAGCGGGCCGAGATCGGCGAGGCGCGCGAAGCCTTGTTTGCAATCACCATCCCCGAACAGCGCGGCAGCTTCAAGCGTTTTTGCGAATTGATCGGGCCGCGCAACGTGACCGAGTTCAATTACCGCATCAGCGACGAACAACAGGCCCACCTGTTTGTCGGCATGCATATCAGCAACCGCGACGAACCGGGCCAGATCACCCGCACCTTCCAGCAAAACGGCTTTACGACACTCGACCTGACGCACGATGAACTGGCCAAGCTGCACATTCGCCATCTGGTCGGCGGCAAGAGTGCACTGGCGCAAAATGAATTGCTGTATCGCTTTGAATTTCCCGAGCGGCCCGGCGCGCTGCTGCGTTTTTTAAATAGCATGGCCCCGAACTGGAATATTTCGCTATTTCATTACCGTAACGAGGGCGGCGACGTCGGCCACATCCTGGTCGGCATGCAAGTACCGGCCGAGGATATGGATGCCTTCCGCCAATCGCTGGCGCAGCTCGGTTACCGCTATTGGGACGAAAGCAACAATCCGGTTTATACCTTGTTTCTCGGTTAATCCCGCAAGGTTTGCGGCGCTGTCAGCGCAGATAGCGTGGGATAATAGCGGTTTGCTGGCCGCCGCCCGCCCCGGCACCGCCGAGCGGGCCGGGCGGCCGCTTTTCACCGATTACTTTTTACGCTTAAAACCATGTCCGCAGACCAGTCACCGCTCGGCAAACCGAGTTCTTACATCAGCAATTACACGCCGACGCTCCTGTTTCCGATTGCGCGCCAGGAAAAACGCGCCGAACTCGGTTTGACGGGCCGCTTGCCGTTTTTCGGCGTCGATATCTGGAACGCCTATGAGATTTCATGGCTCAATTTGCGCGGCAAGCCGCAGATTGCCATCGCGACCATCACGGTACCGGCCGACTCGCCCAATATCGTCGAATCGAAGTCGTTCAAACTGTACCTCAATTCCTTCAATCAGACCAAGCTGACCGGGCCCGATGCCTTGCTACACCTGCTGCAGACAGATCTGTCGCAAGCCGTGGGCGCCACCGTGCACATCAAATTGATTCCGCAAGACGCGTTTTCGACGCAAGGCCTGGGCGAACTCGACGGCTTGCTGCTCGACCGCCTCGACATCGACGTCAGCACATATTCGCCAGCGCCGGAATTGCTCAGCGCGGCGCACGACGCGGCACCGGTCGACGAAACACTGGTCTCGCATTTATTGAAATCGAATTGCCTGGTCACCGGCCAGCCCGACTGGGGCAGCGTGCAAATCCAGTACGTCGGCCCGCAAATCAACCAGGAAAATCTGTTGCGCTACCTGATAGGTTTTCGCGAACATAATGAATTTCACGAACAATGCGTCGAGCGTATTTTTGTCGACATCATGCGCCAGTGCCAACCGCAAAAACTGGCCGTCTATGCCCGCTATACGCGGCGCGGCGGACTCGACATCAATCCATGGCGATCGAATTTTTCGGGGCCGGCGCCGGTCAATATCCGGACTGCCCGGCAATAAAGACGCGATAGACATCATGCCGGCGGTGGCAATACATTTGACGCGCATCACATCGCCGCGCGGCATCAAAGAAGGGCTGTTGACTCGCCGCGCCGATCGGCCTACCGTAAAAGCGGCGTCTTGCCGGCGTCCGACACGCAGCGGCGCTCTGTCCGACGCCATCCAGCATGCCCTCCCCCTGATCAGCCGATACGTGCGAGCCCGGAGTGGTCCGGGCCGCGAGGCGCACGACGCCGGTCTATTTTGCCTGTCTGCAAAGATCGTCGACAGCATGGAAACATGCCGTTGTTTTCCATGGTTTCGACCGCATATGGATTGCGTGGAATGGCTTTGAGAAATACATACTTATATGTACTATGTGAGAATACACGCAATGATTTTTCCATTTACATAACGTATATTTACTCGAAGAAAGTGAAATGTCGCGCCGTAATTGAGTTTTCGTATTGCGCTGGACATCAGGGAGCCTATAATTCCGCTCGGAAGCCAGCTTTGTGCGCCGCACCATTTCGTGATGTGTTATGACCAACCTTAGCAAAATATTATTGCCTGACAACGTATTGCTTGATCTGGAAGTCTCCAGCAAAAAGCGCGCCTTTGAACAGGCTGGCTTGATCTTTGAAAATAATTGCGCCATTGCCCGCTCTCTTGTCAGCGATAATCTGTTCGCCCGCGAACGGGCCGGCTCGACCGGACTCGGCCACGGGGTCGCGGTGCCGCACGGCCGCATCAAAGGTCTGAAAGCGCCGCTGGCCGCCTTTGTGCGCCTGGCCGAAGCGATTCCCTTCGAGTCGCCCGATGGGCAACCGGTCAAACTGCTGTTTTTTTTGTTAATTCCCGATCATGTCACGCAACAGCATCTGGAAATCTTGTCGGAAATCGCCGAGATGTTTTCCGAAGCCGGTTTCCGCACCTTGCTGACCAATGATCCCGATCCAAAAGCGGTGCATGCCCACATCGTCAACTGGCAACCAAGCCTGCGCAGCGCATAATCTGCACTTTGCCGCGCCCACTTTAGAATCAGAGAATCAGGCCTGTGACCATGATACAAACTTCGCTCTCCATCCAGCGCGTCTACGACGATAACCGCGATAGCCTGCAGCTCGGCTGGTTCGCCGGTTTTCCCGGCGGCGAACGCTTGATTTCGGGCGACACGGCCTCGGCCGCCGACCAGGTCGGCCATCTGAACCTGATCCATCCGGGCCGCATCCAGGTCTTCGGCCACCAGGAAATCAATTATTACCAGCGCCTGCACAAGGAATCGCGCAGCCACCACATCCAGGAACTGGTCGCCGGCGGCCCGCCGGCGCTGATCATCGCGCAGGGGCTGGAAACGCCGCAAGACATCCTGGCCATTTGCGACGAAAAAAACATTCCGCTGTTTTCGACGCCGCTGCCGGCTGCGCAAGTGATCGATTTCCTGCGCGTCTATCTGTCCAAAAAGCTGGCGCAGCGCATCATCATGCACGGCGTATTCATGGATGTGCTCGGCGTGGGCGTGCTGATCACCGGCGACTCGGGCCTCGGCAAGAGCGAGCTCGGCCTCGAACTGATTTCACGCAGTCACGGCCTGGTGGCCGATGACGCCGTCGAGTTTTCGCGCATCGCGCCGAACATGATCGAAGGCCGCTGTCCGGCCCTGCTGCAAAACCTGCTCGAGGTGCGCGGGCTCGGCCTGCTCGATATCAAAGCCATTTTCGGCGAAACCGCGGTGCGCCGCAAAATGCGGCTCAAGCTGATCGTGCACCTGGTGCGGCGCGGCGCGCTCGAAGAAGAAGTCGAGCGCCTGCCCTTCTTTTTCCCGACCGAAGACGTGCTGGGCCTGGCCATTCGCAAAGTCGTCATTCCGGTGGCGGCCGGGCGCAATATCGCGGTCTTGCTGGAGGCGGCGGTACGCAATACCATTTTGCAGCTGCGCGGCATCGACACGCTGCAGGAATTCATGGAACGCCAGCGGCTGGCGATGAGTTCGGACGACAATTAAGCGCCGCATCCCGGCGCGAAGCATCGGCCGCCATGGCGGCCGCAGACGCTGCAATCTAACCTGCAATTGCTATCATTGAGACTATGAGAATCGTTCTGATCACTGGCATTTCCGGCTCCGGCAAATCGGTGGCCCTGAACGTCCTGGAAGACGCCGGCTACTACTGCGTCGACAATCTGCCGCCGAGCCTGCTGTCGAATCTGGTCACCACGCTCAAGGAGGCCGGCACCAGCGCCCTGGCGGTGGCCATGGATGCGCGCGGCACCAGCAATCTGGGCGGCCTGCCCGGCGATATCTGCAAATTGCGCGACGCCGGCCATATCGTCAAGGTCATTTTCCTGACTGCCAATACGCATTCGCTGGTAGCGCGCTTTTCGGAAACGCGGCGCAGCCATCCGCTGTCGCACCGCTTGCGACCGGAGCACAACCCGGCCGGACGCCGCACGCTGATCGAATGCATTCTGGAAGAGCGCGAAATTCTTGGCGCCATCGAAAAGCTCGGCCATGTGATCGACACGTCGGATTTGAGCGCCAATAAACTGCGCGCCTGGGTCAAGGAACTGATCGATACCGAACATGCGCCGCTGACCCTGTTTTTCGAATCGTTCGCGTTCAAGCTCGGCGTGCCGCTCGATGCCGATTTCGTGTTCGACGTGCGGGCCCTGCCGAACCCCTATTACGACGCCGATCTGCGGCCGCTGACCGGGCGCGACGAGCCGGTCATCGCTTTTCTCGAAGCGCAGCCGAACGTCGGCGAACTATACGGCGACATCCGCGCCTTCGTCGAAAAATGGCTGCCCTCGTTCAAGAACGACAACCGCAGCTATCTGACGATCGCCCTCGGCTGCACCGGCGGCCAGCACCGTTCGGTCTACATGGCGCAGCGCCTGGCCCAGTATTTCCAGAAAACCGAATCGGTCGTGCTGCGCCACCGCGAGCTATAGATTCGGCCGATCACTCCGGACAACCAGTCCGCGCTGCAGATTACAGGTCGCGCATCACTTCCAGTAGCAGCTTCTTGACCGGCGCCGGCAATCCGGCCTGCGCGATCTGATCGGCCGCCAGCCACACGGTCTCGTCTTCGGCGGCATAGGCATGGCGCCCTGCCAGCGTGATCCGGTACGGCACCACCTGCAATTTGAAATGCGTGAACACGTGCGCAAATGCCGGCAGGCGCAGACTGCTGCCGAATCTGCCGAAACGCGCCACCTTGCGTTCCAGTGCGCCCTGCACATCCACCTCCTCGCGGATGCCCGGCTGATGGCCGTCCAGCTCCGGCAGCGAAAGCAGGCCGCCCCAGATGCCGGTGGCCGGACGCCGCTCGAGCAAGACCTGGGCGCGATCGATAATGACCAGCATGGTCGCCGATTTCAGCGGCACGGCTTTTTTGGGTTTGCGTACCGGCAGTTCTGCGGTGCGGCCGCTGGCCAGCGCCAGGCAGCGCGCAGCCAGCGGGCAGCGCGGGCAGGCCGGCTGGCTGCGCGTGCACAGCGTGGCGCCCAAATCCATCAGGCCTTGCGTGTAAGCCTCGATACCTGCCTGCGGCAACAGCGCCTCGGCGGTTTGCCACAAGGCGTTCTCGACGGCCTTCACGCCGGGGTATTCGTCAATGCCGAATACGCGCGCAAAGACGCGCTTGACGTTGCCGTCGAGGATGGCCGCGCGCGTGCCATAGGCGAAGGCACTGATGGCGGCTGCGGTCGAGCGGCCGATGCCCGGCAGCTCGGCCAGCAATAGCGGATCGGCCGGAAAAACGCCGCCATGTTCGCTGACCACGCGCTGCGCGCAGCGGTGCAGATTGCGGGCCCGCGAATAATAGCCAAGCCCGGCCCAGCAAGCCATGACGTCGTCGGCCGATGCCGCCGCCAACGCCGCGACATCGGGAAAGCGCGCAAGAAAACGCGCGTAATAAGGAATGACGGCCGTCACCTGGGTTTGCTGCAGCATGATTTCGGATAGCCAGACGCGGTAGGCATCGCGCGTGTTTTGCCAGGGCAGCGCATGCCGGCCATGCGCCACTTGCCAGTCGATGACGGCGCGCGAAAAGGCAGGATCGGCAAGCGCAACAGGATCGATCGTCATGTCTGGCAGCGCACGCAATAAAAGGTCGAGCGCTGGCCTTGCGTAATCTGGCGTACCGGCGCGCCGCACACGCGGCACGGCAGTCCGGCGCGGTCGTAGACAAAATACGATTGCTGGAAATAGCCGCTTTGGCCGTCGGCACCGACGAAATCGCGCAAGGTGCTGCCGCCCTGCTCGATGGCCGCGGCCAGGATTTCGCGAATCGCCTGCGCCAGTTTTTCGTAACGCGCCAGACCGATTTTTTTGGCCGGGGTCTTCGGATTGATTCCCGCGCGAAACAGGCTTTCCGAGGCATAGATATTGCCGACCCCGACCACGATATCGCCGGCCAGCAGCACCTGCTTGATCGGCGCGGCCCGCGTGCGGCTCTGGCGATGCAATAACTGCGCCGAAAAACCGGCTTGCAGCGGTTCGACGCCGAGGCCGCGCAGCAGCGCATGATTGTCGGGGGCGCCATCGGCGGCGGCATGCCACAGGACGGCGCCGAAACGGCGGGCATCGGTCAGGCGCATCGCCTGCCATATTCCGCCATCAGCGCGGCCGCCATGTTCCGGCACGGCGTCGATCACCAGATCGAAATGGTCATGCTTTTGCGCCGGCGTATCGAAGGGCAGAATGCGCAAATGCCCCGACATGCCCAGATGGACGATCAGCGTGCCGTGGTCGAAGCCGATCAGCAGGTATTTGCCGCGCCGCCCGGTCGAGCGAATCGTGCGGCCGGCCAGAAGCCGGGCCAGGTCGGCCGGAAACGGCCAGCGCAGGCCGGCCCGGCGCAAGACGACTTGCTGGACGACGCGGCCTTCCAGGTACGGGGCGACGCCGCGGCGGGTCACTTCGACTTCGGGCAGTTCGGGCATAAGGACTCAGTGTCAATTCATTAAAAAAATAACAAAATATGGTGCCGCCTACGATTTTGGCGAGGCGTTGTACACTTCAGCCGCACTTCGCCAGCACTTCACCGCGCGTTCAGCGTAAAATTGCCCTTTGATTGGACCGCCCGAATATGCGATTGAAAAAACTGTTTGCCATTGTAACCTTGTCGACGCTTCTTGCCGCATGCGCCTCGCTGCGCGCACCGGCCGTCGCCAATGCACCGCCGGACACGGCCGCCATGGCACCGTTGCCGATGTTGACCGATGCGTCGGCCGCAGCGGCCTCGCTGCCGGCGGTGGCGCTGGACCGCGACCTGATGTATCGCTTGCTGGCCGCTGAGCTGGCGTTCCAGCGCAATGACTGGCGCGATGCCTACGTCACCATGCTCGAGGCGGCGCGGCAGACCCGCGACCCGCGCATCGCGCACCGCGCGATGGAAATGGCAATGGCGGCCAAACAGGCCGGCGAAGCGCTGGTGGCAATTCGCCTGTGGCGCACACTCGATCCGCAATCGGAAGAGGCGATGCAGTACTACCTCGGCTTTGCGGTCCTGAACAACCAACTCGACGAGACGCGCGATATTTTTGCCTTGCGCCTGGCCCAGGCGACTCCTGAAACGCGCGGCGTGGCGATGTTCCAGGTGCAGCGCTTCCTGGGGCGCGCGCAAGACAAGGCCGCCGTGCTGGCCCTGCTCGACAGCTTGCTGGCGCCCTACAAGGATACGCTGGAAGCCCATCTGATGCTGGCACAAGCGGCATTTGCCAATCACGACCTGGTGCGCGCCAACGCCGAGGCGCAAGCGGCGCTCGCGCGCGCGCCCGATTCGGAACTGGCCTTGTTGACGCAGGCGCAGGTGACGGCCGATCCGGCCCGCGCGGCCGAGCTGACCGCCGATTTTCTGCAGCATCATCCACAGGCAAACAATGTCCGCAATGCCTATGCGCGCATGCTGATAGACCAAAAACAATATACGGCAGCGCGCCGCCAGTTCGAGATCCTGCTCAAGCAGCAGCCCGACAAGCTGATGACCTTGTATGCCCTCGGCGGCCTGTGCATGGAAGAAGGCGACAACGCCGCCGCCGAGCGCTATTTCAAGATGTATCTGGGCCTGCTCGGCGAGCAGGCCGACGATGAGCGCGACCCGGGCCAGGTGCAGGCAGTGCTGGCGCAGCTGGCGCAACAGCGCGGCGATTCGGCCGCCGCCCTGAACTGGCTGGCGCAGATTGAGGCGGCCGACGGCCATAGCGCCCTGTATCTGGCGGCCCAGATCCAGCGCGCCCAAATCATCGCCAAACAGGGCGATGTGCCTGGCGCGCGCAAGGTGCTGACCGACTTTCACGCCGACGACGATGCCGAGCGGGTGCAGTTGATTCTGGCCGAAGCGCAAATCCTGCGCGATGCCGGCCAGGCCGCGCAAGCCTATGCCCTGCTCGAGGCCGGCAAACAGCGTTTCCCCAACGATCCCGATCTGCTCTATGACTTTGCCATGGCCGCCGACAGCATCAACGATGGCGAGGCGATGGAAGCGGCGCTGCGCCGCGTCATGGCCCTGGTGCCCGACAACCAGCACGCCTACAACGCACTCGGCTACTGGCTGGCGGAACATAATGTCCGCTTGCCGGAAGCGCTGGAGCTGATCGGCAAGGCCTTGCAGCTGGCGCCCGACGATCCTTTCATCATCGACAGCATGGGCTGGCTGCAGTTCCGCCTCGGCCACCTGGCCGAAGCCGAAAACTTGCTGCGCCGCGCCTACGCGCTGCGGCCCGATGCCGAAATCGCCGTGCATCTCGGCGAAGTGCTGTGGCAGCGCGGGCAGCAGCTCGAAGCGCAAACCCTGTGGCGTGCGGCGCTCGCCAAAGATCCCAAAAACGAAGTGTTGAAAAACACCCTGCTTCGCCTGAATGTTACTCTATGATGCGTCCAACCGCTTATTTCATGCCCCTGTGCCTGTGCCTGTCGCTGCTGTTATGCGGCGCCTGCGCCGGCCCGTCCGGCGGCGCCGCCGCACAGGCGCCGCAGGCACCGCAAACCTATCGCGAGAACGTGGCGCTAACAGGGCAGATCGCCGTCCATTACCAGCAAAACGGCGAACAGCAACACATGTCGGGCAACTATAACTGGCTGCAGCAAGACAGCAAAACCAGCGTCACCCTCAGTTCGCCGCTGGGCCAGACGGTGGCGCAGATCGAAGTCACGCCGCAGGCGGCCACCCTGACGCAGGCCGGACAGGCGCCGCGCAGCGCGCCGAACGTCGACCGCCTCACCACCGAGGTGCTCGGCTGGCCTTTGCCGGTCTCCGGCTTGCGGCACTGGTTGCAGGGCCGCGCGACAGGCGCCGACGGCCAACCCTTTGTCGCCTCGCCGCAACACGACAGCGTCTACACGGCCGACGGCTGGCATCTGCGCTATGTCTGGGGCGACCAGCACGCCGCCTTCAAGCGCATCGAGCTCGAACGCTCGGTACCGGCGCAGGCCGCCGACGTTTCGCTGCGCATTACCGTCGCGGAGGCGCATTGATGGCGCCAGCGGCATCGGAAGCGGCGCCGGCCAGGCTCGACAATTGCCCGGCGCCGGCCAAGCTGAACCTGTTTTTGCACGTCACCGGGCGGCGCGCCGATGGCTACCATTTGCTGCAAACCGTATTTCAACTGATCGATTACGGCGACCTCTTGCATTTTGAAACACGCAGCGACGGCCGCATCCGGCGCCTGAGCGCGGTCGCCGGCGTGCCCGAACACAGCGACCTGATCGTGCGCGCGGCCAGCTTGCTGCAGCAGCACTGCGTGGCGGCTGGCCGGCCGGCGCCAGGCGTCGATATCCGCATCGACAAGCGCTTGCCGATGGGCGGCGGCCTGGGCGGCGGCTCGTCCGACGCCGCCACCACCCTGATGGCCCTGAACCAGCTGTGGCAAACCGGCTTGACGCGCCCGGCGCTGATGGCGCTGGGCGCGCAGCTGGGCGCCGACGTGCCGTTTTTTATCTTCGGCGAAAATGCTTTTGCCGAGGGCATCGGCGAAATATTGCAGCCCGTCGCCACCGCGGAGTGCTGGTATGTGGTAATCGAACCGGGCGTGGCGGTTGCAACACCAAAAATATTTGCATCAGATGAATTGACAAGAGATACGAAAGTCGTCAGAATAACGGACTTTTCAAGGCATGACGCATTACATTGCGGCTTTGGTAAAAATGATTTGCAAGAAGTCGCCGTCAAGTTATTTGCACCAATTAATGACGCAATAGAGTGGCTAAAAACGTATGGCGATGCTAGAATGACCGGCTCAGGCGCATGTGTGTTTTGCGCGGTATCAACTGAGCAGGCGGCGGACGCGGTATTGAGAAATGTACCGGCCTGCTGGAAAGCGTGGAAAGCGCGTGCACTACGGCGCCATCCGATGCTTTCGATAATTGGCGCCGGGCATGCGGCAAATTGAGCAAAAGCAGTAAAAATGCAGTAAAAAGTAAAAAAGCAGTGATAAAATTGGTGCTTCAGTCATTAAATCGCACCAATGTAGTAAAAAATTCGTTTGACCTGAACAGCAGAATCAAGCACCATTCAGGCCGAACAAAAAGTTACGTAGGGGAATCGCCAAGCTGGTTAAGGCACTGGATTTTGATTCCAGCATGCGAAGGTTCGAATCCTTCTTCCCCTGCCACTCACAATGAAGCGTTGGAATCATGTCAGCATAGAAGCAACAACGAAACGACATTCCCGCGCGACATGGGCACTCTTGCAGTGCCGGTCCAAGCGAACCGCCAACGCGCACCGCGCGAGCCTAGTTTGCGCAGCATGACAATCAACCAGACAACAGATCGAAAAAATATAACCGCACTTGCAAGCAAACTGTCTTGCGGTGTGTGCTTCTCATTTGACAATCAATTGGAATTTTCATGGCGTACCAAAACCTGATGGTTTTTACCGGCAATGCAAACCCTGCGTTGGCGGTAGGAGTTGCGAGCCAGCTGGGCATCCCTCTCGGAAAGGCGATGGTCTCGCGCTTTTCCGACGGCGAGGTCATGGTTGAAATTAACGAAAACGTGCGCGGCAAAGATGTTTTTGTCGTGCAATCGACCTGCGCGCCGACCAATGACAGCCTGATGGAAGTCATCCTGATGGTCGATGCGCTCAAGCGCGCCTCGGCCGGCCGCATCACTGCCGCCATCCCGTATTTCGGTTATGCGCGCCAGGATCGCCGTCCGCGTTCGGCGCGGGTGGCCATTTCGGCCAAGGTCGTTGCCAATATGCTACAGAGCGCCGGCGTCGATCGCGTCGTCATCATGGATTTGCATGCCGACCAGATTCAGGGCTTTTTCGATATCCCGGTCGACAATATTTACGCCTCGCCGATTTTGTTGGCAGATTTGCAAAAACGTAATTATAGCGATCTGCTGGTCGTCTCGCCCGACGTCGGCGGCGTGGTCCGGGCCCGCGCCCTGGCCAAGCGCCTGAGCTGCGATCTGGCCATCATCGACAAGCGCCGGCCAAAGGCCAACGTCTCCGAAGTGATGAATATCATCGGCGAAGTCGACGGCCGCAATTGCGTGATCATGGATGATATGGTCGATACCGCCGGCACGCTGACCAAGGCAGCCGAAGTGCTCAAGGACCGCGGCGCCAAGAAAGTGGTCGCGTATTGCACCCATCCGGTGCTGTCGGGGCCGGCACTCGAGCGCATCAGCAATTCGCCGCTCGACGAACTGGTGGTCACCGATACGATTCCGCTATCGAAAGAAGCTGTCGCGTGTGGCAAAATCCGGCAATTGACGTGCGCCCCGCTGCTGGCCGAAACCTTCCGCCGCATTACCAAGGGCGATTCGGTGATGTCGCTGTTTATCGATTAAGCTGATTGAGCTTGTTGGGCAAGATTATGAAGACCGCTGTCGCGGTCTGACCGTTTTCATAAGCGCTGCTTCTGGCAGCGTTTATTTTCGAAATTCCCTGGTCGCGGGGAATTTCACCACGCTGGCATTATTGCCGGCCATTTTTGGAGTTTCAAATGAAAGTTATCGCATTCAAACGTGATTTGCAAGGTACCGGAGCGAGCCGCCGCCTTCGTATCGCAGGCCAGACCCCTGGCATCGTCTATGGCGGCACCAGCGCGCCGGTTGCCATCTCGCTCGACCACAATGCGCTGTACCATGCATTGAAAAAAGAAGCTTTCCACTCGTCGATTCTCGACCTGGAAATTGATGGCAAGACCGAACAAGTGCTGCTGCGCGACTTCCAGATTCACGCGTTCAAGCAACTGGTTTTGCACGCTGACTTCCAACGCATCGATGCAAGCCAAAAAATCCACGTCAAGGTTGCACTGCACTTCATCAACGGCGACATTTCGCCGGCCGTCAAGAACGCTGGCGCGATCATCAGCCACGTCATGACCGACCTCGAAATCAGCTGCCTGCCAGCGCATTTGCCTGAGTTCATCACCGTTGACCTGGCCGGCATCGATGTTGGCCACTCGATCCATCTGAACGACTTGAAATTGCCTGAAGGCGTGACCGCCATCGCGCACGGCGACAACCAAACCGTTGCCACCGCTGCCGTTCCTGCCGGTCAAGCTGCAGCTGAAGCCGAAGCTGAAGCCGCTGCCGAAGCACCTGCAGCTGCACCAGCGGCCGCACCGGCTGCTGCTGCCGCACCGGCTGCCAAGCCAGCTGCCAAGAAGTAATTTGCCTGAACGCCCTGGCGTTCTTGCATGGCAAACCCGCCCTTTGTGGCGGGTTTTTTATTGTGCCGCACTGCCGCCGCCCTATCGCCCCGTGGTGCAAGTGCACAATGTAAGTCTTATAATGCTATTTTCGATTTAACAAGATCTCATGTCCATCCGCCTCATCGTCGGCCTCGGCAACCCCGGCCCGGAATACGAACAAACGCGCCATAACGCCGGTTTCTGGCTGGTCGACAATCTTGCCGCCAGCTTGGGCGGCACGCGCTTGCAACGCGAAGCGCGCTTTCACGGCTTTCTGGCCAAAACCGCCATCGGCGGCCATGAGCTCTGGCTGCTCGAACCGCAGACCTTCATGAACCGCTCCGGCCAGGCGGTCGGCGCGCTGGCCAATTTTTACAAGATCGGCGCCGATGAAATCCTCGTCGTGCATGATGAGCTCGATCTGCCGCCGGGCATCGCCAAACTGAAAAAAGGCGGCTCCTCAGGCGGGCACAATGGCCTCAAAGACATCACCGCCAGTCTCGGCACGCAAGATTACTGGCGTTTGCGCATCGGCGTCGGCCATCCGCGCACGGCCGGCTCGCAGCAGGCGGTGGCCGACTATGTCTTGCATCGGCCGCGCAAAGAAGAGCAAAGCCTGATCGACGACGCCCTGGCGCACAGCCTGGCCGTCATTGGCCTGCTGGCCGAGGGCAAATTCAATGCGGCGACGATGCAACTGCATACCGCGCCCGGCGCATGACGGCGCGTCGAGGCGCAGGCGCCGCCGGCCGGCCTCGGGCAATTGCCTGTAACGGCCAGCAAGCGCATCACTAAAGCCGGCAAATCGCACATAAGCTCCGCGTAACAGCCGGCTTCCGGTAAAATAGCCGGCTATCTTCCCATTCTTCTGCAGAGTACATATCATGAGTCTTCAATGCGGCATCGTCGGCCTGCCCAACGTCGGTAAATCCACCCTGTTCAATGCCCTGACCAAGGCCGGCATCCCCGCCGAAAACTACCCTTTTTGCACCATCGAACCGAATGTCGGCGTCGTTGAAGTCCCCGATCCGCGCCTGAAAGCGCTGGCCGAGATCGTCAAGCCGGAACGCGTGCTGCCGGCCGTGGTCGAGTTCGTCGACATCGCCGGCCTGGTGGCCGGCGCCTCCAAGGGCGAAGGCCTGGGCAATCAATTCCTGTCGCACATCCGTGAAACCGACGCCATCGTCAACGTCGTGCGCTGTTTTGAAGACGACAATGTGATCCACGTCGCCGGCAAGGTCAGCCCGCTCGACGATATCGAAGTGATCCAGACCGAACTGGCGCTGGCCGATATGGGCGCAGTCGAAAAAGCGATCCACCGCGAAAACAAGAAAGCGCGTTCCGGCGACAAGGATGCCGCCAAGCTGACTGCCCTGCTCGAGCGCATGATGCCGTTCCTGAACGATGCCAAGCCGGTGCGGGCCATGGGCCTCGATGCCGAAGAAATGGCACTGATCAAGCCGCTATGCCTGATCACGGCCAAGCCGGCCATGTATGTGGCCAACGTCGCCGACGACGGCTTTAGCAACAACCCCTTGCTGGACCAGCTGACGGCCTATGCCAAGGCGCAAAACGCGCCGCTGGTGGCGATCTGCGCCTCGATCGAAGCGGAAATCGCCGACCTCGACGACGACGACAAGGGCGCCTTCCTGGCCGACATGGGCATGGAAGAACCGGGCCTCGACCGCCTGATCCGCGGCGCCTATAAATTGCTGGGGCTGCAGACGTATTTCACGGCCGGCGTCAAGGAAGTGCGGGCCTGGACCATCCATGCCGGCGACACGGCGCCGCAGGCGGCCGGCGTCATCCACACCGATTTCGAGCGCGGCTTCATTCGCGCCCAGACCATCGCTTACGACGATTTCGTTGCCTTCAAGGGCGAAGCCGGCGCAAAGGAAGCCGGCAAGATGCGCGCCGAAGGCAAGGAATATGTGGTCAAGGATGGCGATGTGCTGAACTTCCTGTTCAACGTCTAAGTTGCCTTGATGCAATTTACTGAAATGCTATGTAATCTGATGTAGCATTCTGAAACCTTGAAAAGTGCCTGATTTCCCTTTGGAATCAGGCACTTTTTGTTTGTGGATGCGTTTGCTGAAAGCATGTGAAAGCTTCTGAAATTTCACGAGCATTCAAAGTAAAAAGTGGTACAAAAGTGGGTATGGTCGTTTTTGCTTCGTTGCAAAGCATGGCGGAGGCTTCCAGACCAAGCAAGCATTCCGCTTGATGTGGCTAACCTTGACCCGGCCAAACGAGTCCGTGCAATCTGAATGGGACGAGTTTGATCTAGATTCCGCTGTGTGGAAAATTCCGGCACGGCGCATGAAGGCAAGGCGCGAACACGTTGTGCCATTACCTACCCAGGCCGTGTTATTGCTGCGCGCTATGCAGCCGATCACAGGCACGTCGAAATACGTTTTCCCCAATCGTGATGATCGATCTCGCCCAATGGCCGATGCGGCACTTCGAAGTGCGTTGAAGGCTCTTGGTTTGGCGACAAAATATTCTCCACACGGTACGCGTACCACTGGCTCGACTCGGTTAAATGAAATGGGCTTTCGGTTTGATGTGATTGAAGCCCAATTAGCTCATATCGAGCCTAATGCGGTCCGGCGTACGTACAACCATGCTTCTTATTTTGACGAACGTAGGGACATGATGCTGGACTGCCCCAACAACACTAGACATTCCTGGCCTATGATTTGAGCATAGGAGGCGGTGTCGTCAGTCATTATGAGTGGTCATCTTGCTCAGGTATTGAACGATGTCTTGCTCAGATGCTAGAACAACACTTCCAAGTCGTTTGTCTATTCGGGTGTTTCCAGCGGTAAGCAGCGTTCTCAAAGGCTTCTCAGTGAACATTACGTCGTGGTACGCCATTCCCGCGCAAGCGTGATGAATATCTACAAGCCAATTACCGTCCAGCTTTCGCTGTTTATCCCATCGTATGGCTGCATGGCACATCGCGAGAATGAACAAAGTTGGTATGCGTTTAGCGAAAAGGTCAGGCTTTAGCCGCGAAAGATTGAACAAACACGTTTGAATTCCTTCTTGGAACTCTTTTACGGCCGCATCGGGCGCATCGCCATGTCCCTTCTCCGCGAGTGCCGCTTTGGCTAGATCATAGGTGAAGAGATGAACGTAGCCGGAAAACTCGGAATCAACTGCCTGCTTAAAACTACGAATCTCAGCAGCGTAAGTGACCATTTTTTGGTTAATGCGCTCTGCCGAGTCTTGAATGGAAGTGAGGCTCCTATTGCAAGCTTGCATGGAAAAATCAGTGATCGTCTGGACCCATAATGTATCGATGAGAGACTTCTGTAAAATCAAGTTGGCGTCGTGATCGAGTTGCTTTGCAAAAGGCAAACGCTCCCCTAGCACGAATCCAGTCTTTACCCAAACTTCGCTATAAATGGCACTAGTATCTAAGGCAGGCGAACGGACGAAATTTAGCAGCTCAAGACGCAGACGGGTTGATTCGGTAGCGATCGCGACCCCACAACTCAACTCATCCATCAGTTGAGCCGTCGCTAGCCGCGTCTTGTTGTCAGATTGCTGCATGGCTTCACTGTATGCAGCATCGCTAATTGGGCAGATCGCAACTCCACTAGAGACCAAATCACACAGCCTGCTAAGGATTTCAGCATGAATCGGAGAGCGTGCCCGCGCTAAGCGAACGTCCCTCAAGAGCACCCAGTATTTTGTATCCAGGTAGATCCGCTTCCGCCCCTCTATTTCTGTCGCCAGCTTGGATTGAAGCGTTCGATAATATTGAAGTGCTGATATTCCGGGTTGCGTCCGATGATACTCGATACTTTTCATTATCTGCGTGTCGTCGCGCATTGGCAGTCCAATCGGGCCATGAGAAGATCTGCATTGTCCTGCTAGTTTGCGCGAAAGGCAATTTTTCGCCTGAAGTTTGGAGGCGACCTGGTTATCGACGTAGCGCAGATTCAGTTGCTATTTTTTGGGGAAGGTGGGGCAGGTTCCAGTGCCACTCAACAGCCGGCGACTTCGACGTCTTGACGTTGCTTGTTTGGGTTTGGAGCGTAAAGCGGGTCAAGGGGTTGGTGCGGCCCGCAGCGAAGCGAGGACTCGGCCCCTTGACGCGCTTGAAGCGAAAGTAAGCTATAGGCAGGTGCAAGGGAGCGTCCTACCCCCTGCGCCCGCCGCCTCGCAAGCGAGAGACCCCCGGTAGGGCCGTCGGAGACGGTTTGTTGCTTGTTACCTATTTTGCAATCTGCTGACTTGGGTGTATAGTTAAATTGAAGGACGGGTTGTGGTAGGAATAGGATTGGTGTATCCTACTCGGTTCTCTAAATGGAACTAATTTGAGACTTGTCACTTGTAGGCAGGGCGGGTGGAGATCAAAATGGCTGTGACAATTCATAGATTCAATATGGACAAAGTACTGGAAGCAATTTTGTTGGTTGCTTCCAAGGCGCAAGAGCCGACGTTCCACAAAATTTCGAAAATGTTTTACTTCGCTGACAAACTGCATCTGCAGCGGTACGGATGTGTTTTGTCGGAGGACACATATCATGCGATGGAGTACGGTCCTGTACCTTCGCATATCTATAACATCATGAAGTATGCGGGTGGTGCGGAAAACCTGCCTTCAAGCGACAAATCCCCAGCTATTCGTTCCGCGATGAAGCTGCTTGCGGATCGGCGCACCGTTGCGGCTCTAAGGGATCCAGACCTGGACGTTCTGAGCGAATCTGAAGTCGAGTGTTTGTTAGATGCGATCAGTGAGCACGGTAAGAAGACTTTTGGCAGGTTGAGCGATGAAACACATGACTCGGCTTGGAAATCTGTCGCTGAAAACGAAGCGATTCCACTGAAGGCCATTGTGGATACGCTGCCTAATGCTGAAGAAGTGTCCGGTTACTTATACGCATAAATGCAGCTCGGAGACGCCTTCCCGCTGGCGACGCGCGAAGCTGCCGTTGATCAACGCCTGGTCCCCGGCGCCGTTCTGTATTTGGAAGTAACTTTTCCTGAGGACGGCCGTGTAAAGGAAAAATACTTGGTAATGGTCGCGTCTATTGACCCAGATGTCCTCGTTTTCGTGGTCAATACTGAGGTCAATCAATTCGTGGCTGCTCGACCTGAGCTCTGCCGTTGTCAGCTTACTATTGATCAAGCTTCGCATTCCTTTTTGGATTACGACTCATTCTTGGCTTGTCATAAGACATTAGCAATTCCTCGCGCCCAAGTTTCAAGCGATCTCGTGCGTGATATGTCACGGTATAAGGGCCAGATATCGGAAGATCTGCGTCAGCAAATTCTAGGCGTCATTCAGACTCAACCAAAGATGATTTCCAAGGCGCAGCGCGATGCTATTGCGGAGGCATTTTCGCCAGGGGCAGGTGATGCGTAAGTGGGTATGATTGTGGGTATAGTGCCAGGCTTAATAAAGAAATTGCGATATATATCAATTACTTATGATTGAAGTTTCAATTTAACGTCTGCCCCCAATATCGATGGCCGGCATGCCGCTGTCGATCTGAATAGAAAAAGCCGCGCACGCCGCGGCTTTTTTATTGCCTGCCGGCGCCGCGATCCAGGCCGGCCCCGGCCCGCAACAGCAGGCGCGCGGCCCGGTTATTGGCACGCGCCAGCAGATTCAAATTTTTTGGATTAGAATGCCCCAACAACACTAAAAAAATTTGTTGGCTTTTTTCCACAGCGGCGACTTTTTTTTCAGAACACAAAACGCGCGCGAGAGCGAATTTATAAGATATTGATTTTTAAACGAATGTTTATTTTTCTCGCCGGAAACATTTGACCTTAGCAACAGCCACAGCTCCGCAAGCTTTCACCAAACACTCGCCAATGTTTCATTTCGCCTGCTCTTAGCATTCGCGAAAATTTTGAACAATTTCCTTTGTTGACAAGCACTTATATCACTATCAGTATCTTACTTAACGGTGATTACTCTTCTTCAGTCACCGCTTAGTGCGGGAATATTCAAGGTTTGGGCCGGATTTTCTCGTAGTAAATTCATAGTGCAATCTCGTAGTGTAGTCTCGTAGTCTCGTAGTGTAGTCTCACAGTGTAAGTCTCTTCGAGTAGTATTTTTCAGGCACCTTCGGGTGCCTTTTTTTTGGGCGGCGCAGCGCCGCCGGCGTCCCCGGTGAACGCTATGCCAGAGCCGGATACGGGCACTCGATGCGAACCAGGCAGCCCTGCCCGCCGTCGGGCACATGGATCTTGGCATCGCCGTCAAGCCCGCGCGCCACTTCGCGCACGATGGCAAGCCCCAATCCGCTGCCGGCAATCGAATTGGATGTATTGAGGCGAAAAAAACGCTCGAACACGAGCTCGCGCTGATCGACCGGAATGCCGGGCCCATTGTCTTCCACTTCGATGACGACATGCGAGCCGTCATGGCGGCAGCGCACCATCACCGTCGTACCAACGGGAGAATAGCGGATCGCGTTATCGACCAGATTGGCTACCATTTCACCGATCAGCAAGGGATCGCCATGAATCATGGCCGGCTCGAGTTCGAAGCCGAGGTCGACCTCGCGCGGCGTGGCCAGCCGCACCCACTCGCCGGAACGGTCGCGGATCAGTTCGGCCACATCGACCATGGCTTTGGTCGATATCTGGCGCCCGCCCGGCACCGACGACAGCAAGGCCAGCATCTGGTGCACGAGATGGCCAAGGCGGGCAATCGCATCGATACTCTGGCTAATGCGCTGCACATGCGGTCCGCCGCCGACTTCGCGGCGCAGCAACTCCAGTTGCGTGCGCACCCCGGCCAGCGGCGTGCGCAACTGGTGCGCGGCATTGGCGACAAAGCGCTGCTGCGCCTCCATCGAACTGTCTAGCCGCTGCAGCAGCGCATTGAATTCCTGAACCAGCGGCTGAATTTCGCTGGGCACCTTGGCGTCGTCAAGGCGTTTCAAATCATGGTATTGCATGTTATGCAGTGCGGTGCGGACATGATCGAGCGGCGCCAGGGCGCGGCGAATGCTGTGCCAGATATTGCCGGTAGCCATCATGACCAGCACAAAAAATGCCAGCAAGGTTGCGACGGCCGAATTGACTGCCAGGACATCTCTTTTTTGCGTGGTTTCGGCCGTCAGAAATAAATAATTCTGCTTGCCGAAGCGCCGCTGCATGGCACTGATGCGCACCTTGCGGCCACGATAGACGCCCGAATACATCACTGAACCGGGCGCGTTCTGCAATGCCTCCAGCGCTTTTCCCACCGGCAAATCGGCATCGCCGGCGATCAGCCGGCGGTCGGGGCCGAGCACCAGATAATAAATATTATCGCGGCTATCGGCACGCAGCACTTGCTCGGCCTCGGGCGACAGATAGAACTGCGACTTGCCATCGATCATGTGCACATGCGAAATCAACGACAAGGTACTGTCGGTGACATCATGATCGTATGCATCGCTGGCCGGCCCCTCAATCAATTGATAAATCAAGGGCACCAGCAACAGCAAGGTAAAACCGAAAGACAGCGACAGGCGCTTGATCAGTATTTTACGTAAGCTGCCGCTGATCACAGCTTTCCTCCAGCATATAGCCAATGCCGCGGACGACACGGATAAAAATTCCGGCCGGTTCGAGCTTGTTGCGCAGCCGCGAGACATACACTTCGATCGCCTTGCCGCTCATGTCTTGGCCCCAGTTGCAAAGCGCCCTGGCGATCCGTTCCTTGCTGACGACACGATCGATATTGTCGAGAAGAAATAGCAAGATGGCCCATTCGCGCGACGGCAAATCAAGCGGCTTGCCATTCAACCAGGCCCGATGGGCCTGCTCGTCGAGCACCAGCGGCCCGTGTTCTTGCTTCGAGCTGGCGCGGCCCTTGACGCGCCGCGTCAAGGCCGCCACGCGCGCCAGCAGCTCTTCGCTGGCAAACGGCTTGGTCAGATAATCGTCGGCGCCCAGATTGAGTCCATTGACTTTTTCATTGAGGGCATCGCGGGCCGTGACGACGAGCACGGCAATTTGATTTTTATCCTGACGCAATTTTTTCAAAAATTCGAAGCCGCTCATGCCGGGCAAACCGACATCGAGCAAGATCAGGTCGAACGCTTCCCTGGACAAGGCAATCGCCGCCAATTCCGCACTCATCACATAATCGACGTTGTGACCTGAGGCACGCATCAATTGACTGATTCCATCTGCCAACAAAGGATCATCTTCAACAACCAAGACGCGCACGGCACATCTCCTCAAGAAATTGTAAATAAAATGTCATGCTCGCCGCATGCCGGCCAAAGCGAAGCCCGGCAGCTTGGCGGCCTCATCGTGCATGCATCAAGCAATATGTCTGAAAGTATAGGGGAATTTCATCGCGGACAAATTTCATTTCTCGCCTGGCAGCACCGAATCGATGAAATTAGTCCCGGCTGTTGTTTTGTTTGCAAGAACAACAAGAAAATACCTTTTTTCTCTGCCCCGGGCAGCCGGCATGCAGAAAGGCCCAATTGTAAAATAACAGTGCACTGCGAAGCGGCCATTCCCGCGCTGCGAAAGATAAATAAACCTCAGTTTAGGCACTGATTAGTGCTAACAGGCAAGAAATTAGGGTATATTTCTGTTGGGCAATACGTTAAATTGACGGTGAAAAGCGCTTCTTATTATTATTGCGACCCTTAATCAGGGCGCGTAATATCCGTGATAGTGACGAATAATCACGAATTTGAATTAATTAAAACTCTGCATATTGCGGATTTTTCCGTATTTGATGTATCCGATCCTAGAATGCCCAGGCCACTTATGATGCAGACCAGCTCGCCAATCATGGACCTCCGACCAGAACCGCAAAATGATCTTGCACAGCGGTCCCACGCGCTGCTGATCGAAAACGAAAACCTGCGCAGCAAGCTGGATTACCTGATCGACCAGGCGTCGATCAATCACGGCATCATGCGCCGGCATCAGGCCTTCGATCTGGAGATCGTCAGCGCCAACAGTTTTCCGGAATTAATTTCGATTATTTTCCGCAACCTGCCCCTGATTTCCGAGCTCGACATCGTGACCCTGACGCTGCTCGACCAGGGCGCCGACATCCATACCGTGATGCGCAATC
The DNA here is from genome assembly GCA_021768485.1 of Oxalobacteraceae bacterium. GTDB lineage: Bacteria > Pseudomonadota > Gammaproteobacteria > Burkholderiales > Burkholderiaceae_D > JAIZVZ01. Next base: position 25,026 of record JAIZVZ010000022.1, read on the forward strand.
TGGGCGTCAATTTCGACGAATTCCCCAACCTCTTGTTTGTCGACAGCGAAGAGCAGCTCGGGCCGATGCTGGCGCCGGTCTCGCTGATGCCGGCGCTGTACCGGCCGGCGATGGGGCCGTTCGACCCGGCGCTGCACCGCGCCATGTTCCCGGCGACCCTGCTGACGCCCGACAGCGTCGCCATCGTCCCGCTGCTGCGCAACAAGCAACGGATCGGCACCCTGAACCTCGGCAGCCTCGACGCCGCCCGCTTCACGCCGACCCTGGGCACCGATTTCATCGAGCACATGGCCTCGATCATCGCCATCTGCCTCGAAAACGTGATCAGTAACGAAATGCTCAAATACATCGGTCTGACCGATGCCCTGACCGGCGTCTACAACCGCCGCTACATCGACCGCCGCCTGCTCGAAGAGATCGGCCGCGCCCGGCGCCAGGGCTATGAGATTTCGCTGATGTACCTCGACATCGACCTGTTCAAGAATGTCAACGACAGCTACGGCCATCCGGCCGGCGATGAAGTGCTGCGCGAAATGGCGCGCCGGATTCAATCCGAGTTGCGCGTCTCGGATGCGCTGGCGCGCTTCGGCGGCGAAGAATTCGTCGTGCTGCTGATCGACGCCAGTCTCGACAGCGCGGCGGTCGTCGCCGAGCGCATCAAGGCCAGCGTCGCCGGCAAGCCGTTCGTATTATGCGACGGCACCAGCATTGCCATGACCGCCTCGCTCGGCGTGGCCAGCGCAACCCAGGCCGACCATGTGGACGCCGCCGAAATCATGGCAAAAAAACTGATCGCCAAGGCCGATCACGCTCTGTACGCCGCCAAAGCCGGCGGACGCAACAAGGTCGTGTGCTGCGATTGAAGCCGCCGCGGCGATAGCGAATACGGCAACGGACGCGATTTAAAATACGCCATCGAAAGCCCGGCTTCACGGGCGCATTGCGCGCTAGGTCAACAGCATGGCTTCGGCCCGCGCCACGCCTTCAGCAGTGCCGCGCAGCACCACCACATCGCCCTCTTCGAATACCAGATCGCCCGTGATGACAATGCGGACCTTGCCGCGCCGGATCGTGGTCACTTCGGCGCCAAAGCCGGCCACGTCGAACTGACTGTAAGTCTTGCCGACGGCATTGGCATCGGCCGGCAGCAACACCGAATGCAGGCGCAAAAACAAATGCTCCGGGTCGTCGGGCGAATCGCCGGCGCCATGAAAAAAACCGCGCAGCGATGCATAGCGTTCTTCGCGCGCAGCCTGCACGCGCGAGACGACCCGCCGCAGCGGCACGCCCAGCGTGAGCAGCGCGTGCGAAGCCAGCATCAGGCTGCCTTCGAGCGCCTCCGGCACCACTTCGGCAGCGCCGGCAGCACGCAATTTATCGAGGTCGGTATCGTCGTGGCTGCGCACGATCACCGGCAGGCTCGGTGCCAGCTCATGGGCAAAATACAATAGCTTCAAGGCCGACGGCGTGCTGGCATACGTGATCACCAGCGCGCTGGCGCGATAAATGCCGGCGGCGATCAGGCTTTCGCGGCGCGCCGCATCGCCATACGACACGCTGGCGCCGGCCGCCTGCGCTTCCTGTACCCGGGCCGGATCGAGATCGAGCGCCTGATACGGAATATTTTCCTCTTCCAGCAGCGTCGCCAGGCTTTGCCCGCTGCGTCCGAAGCCGGCAATGATCACATGCTTTTGCGCCTGCATGGTGAAGCTGGCGATCTGCGTCAGCTGCAGCGATTGCTCCATCCATTCGTTCGACGCCAGTTTCAAGACGATGGCATCGGACTTGGCAATGATGAAAGGGGCAATCAGCATCGACAGCACCATCGATGCCAGAATCAGCTGGATCAGGAAGGGATTCATCAACTGCAGGCCGCCGGCCTGGTTTAGCAAGACAAAGCCGAATTCGCCGGCCTGCGCCAGCGCCAGACCGGAACGCATGCTGACGCCGGTATTGGCGCCGAACAGCCTGGCCAGGACGGTGATGATGCCGAACTTGAGCACGATCGCGCCGGCCAGCACCAGGCCGACCAGCCACCAGTTGTGCACCACCAGCGAGACATTGAGCAGCATGCCGACGGTGATGAAAAACAGGCCCAGCAAGACGTCGCGAAACGGCTTGATATCTTCTTCGACCTGGTGCTTGTAGTCAGTCTCGGAAATGAGCATGCCGGCCACGAAGGCGCCCAGTGCCAGCGACAGGCCGGCGCGTTCGGTAATCCATGCCGCACCGAGCGTGACCAGCAGCAGATTGAGCATGAACAGTTCTTGCGAGCGGCGCTTGGCCACCAGATCGAACCATTTGCGCATCAGCTTTTGACCGAAAAACAGCAGCAGCACGAGCACCACGGTCGCCTTGGCGATCGCCCAGCCGACCGTGGCCAGCACATCCTGGGGCTTGTTGGCCAGCGCCGGAATCATGATCAGCAGCGGCACCAGCGCCAGATCCTGAAACAGCAAGATACCCATGATCTTGCGGCCGTGCCGGCTCTCCAGCTCGAGCCGCTCGGTCAGCAGTTTGGAAACGATGGCGGTCGACGACATCGCCAGTGCGCCGCCTAGGGCGAAGCTGGCCTGCCAGCTGATCTGCCAATGGCCGGGCAAGAGCATGCCGAACGCCCAGGCGCACAGCATGGTGATGGCAATCGTGGCAAACACCTGCGCCAGGCCCAGGCCGAACACCGTGCGGCGCATTGCCGAGAGCTGTGGCAAAGAAAATTCCAGGCCGATCGAAAACATCAGAAAGACGACCCCGAATTCGGCCAGCGCATGCGTGGCCTCGGTATTGTCGGCCCAACCCAGCGCGTGCGGACCGATGACGATGCCGACCACCAGATAACCGAGCATGGGCGGCAATTGCAGCATGCGAAAACCGACCACCCCGAGCACGGCGCAAGCGAGAAGCAGCAATGTCAGTTCCAGGCTTGAAAACATTTTCCCTCATTTCCCCGATGGCCTCAGCGCCGACGTTTTAGTGGAAATTGACGCCGATCAGCCGTTTTTGATGACAAAAACGATAGCAATACACGCTTTCGCACCGGGCACGATACACCGATGGCAAGAAAATTGCTTAACGCGCCCCTTCCAAGCTTTTAATTCGTTTATACTTTCTCCATGAGTGTAACCCATGAAAAACTTGCCCCGTCCGCTTTTGATGCAAAAGCGGCCACGCGCGCACTGGATTTAGCAACCGAGACGCTGCAAATCGAAGCCGACGCCATCCTGGCATTAAAACAGCGCATCATTACCGACCCCACCGGCAGCTTCGGCAAAGCGGTGGCCCTGCTATTCAATTGCCGCGGCCGTGTCGTCGTTTCCGGCATGGGCAAGTCCGGCCACATCGCGCGCAAGATCGCCGCCACGCTGGCCTCGACCGGCACCACGGCGTTTTTTGTCCATCCCGCCGAAGCGGCGCATGGCGACCTCGGCATGATCCGGCCCGAAGATGCGATCCTGGCCATTTCCAATTCGGGCGAGACCGCCGAACTGCTGGCCATCCTGCCGACCATCAAACGCATGGGCGCGACGCTGATCACGATGACCGGCAAACCCGACTCGACGCTGGCGCGGCTGGCCTGCGCCCACCTCGACGTCAGCGTGGCCAAGGAAGCCTGTTCGCTGAACCTGGCGCCGACTGCCAGCACCACGGCGGCGCTGGCGATGGGCGACGCCCTGGCGGTCTCGCTGCTCGACGCCCACGGCTTTCGCGAAGAAGACTTCGCCCGTTCGCATCCGGGCGGCGCCCTCGGACGGCGCCTGCTCACGCATGTGCGCGACATCATGCGCACCGGCGATGCCATCCCGGCCGTCAGCAGCGATGCCAGCCTGCCGGCGGCACTGTTCGAGATCACCCAGAAAGGCATGGCAATGACGGCCATCGTCGATAGCCGCTTTCATGTAATGGGCGTGTTTACCGACGGCGACCTGCGGCGCATGATCGAACAGGTCCGCGATTTCAGCAAGGTTGCCATCATCGACGTCATGCATGCCAACCCGCGCAGCATCGGTCCCGACCGGCTGGCGGTCGACGCGGTGGCGATCATGGAGCAATTCCGGATCAACCAGCTGCTGGTCACGGACGCCGACGGCAAGCTGGTCGGCGCCCTGCATATCCACGACCTCACTCGCGCCAAGGTGATTTGATGGCTGCCTCTGCAATCGACAGCGCCTTGCCGGCGGCGGTAGCGCGCTGCGCCGCACAAGTCAAACTGATGATTTTCGATATCGATGGCGTATTAACCGACGGCAGCATGTACTTTGGCGCCGAGGGCGAAGCGATCAAGCGCTTTTACGTGCATGACGGCCTCGGTATCAAGCTCTTGCAGCAGGCCGGCGTGGCCACCGCCATCCTCAGCGCGCGGCAGTCGCCGATCGTGGCACGGCGTGCCGCCGATCTCGGCATCACCCATCTGTATCAGGGACAGCACGACAAGCGCATCACGTTTGCCCGCCTGCTGGCCGATACCGGCCTGGAAGCGGCCGAATGCGGTTTTCTCGGCGACGATGTGATCGACTTGCCGGTGCTGAGCCTGGTCGGCTTCGCCGCCAGCGTGCCCAACGGCCACCCGGAAGTGACGCGCCGCGTCCACTACGTCACGCAGGCGGCAGGCGGCAATGGCGCCGCGCGCGAGATCTGCGACCTGATTTTGCGGGCCCAGGGGAAATACGATACCATGCTGGCGCAATTTCTATGACGAGCGCAGCCCATGAATGACGCCAAATCGGCCAACCGGCTGCGCCTGACCGTATTGCTGCTGCTGTTTCTCGGCATTGCCTTGAGCAGTTTTTGGCTGCTGCAAGTCATGCACAAGGAAACCAACGAGCATGGCCCCGACCGCAGTCGCAACGATCCCGATTATTTCGTGGACAAATTTACCTTCGTGCGCCTGACCAAGACCGGCCAGGCGCATTACATCGTCAACGGCACCAATTTGACGCACCGGCCACTTGACGACAGTTCCGACATCAAGCAGCCGATCATGCGCAGCCTGGCGCCGGAACGGGCACCGATTACCATTTCATCAAGAGATGCGCACATCGACCACGACAACACCCGGGTCGAATTGACAGGCGACGTACAATTGGATCGTCCGGCTTACGGCGCGGTGCAGCGCTTCGATCTGCGCACGCCGTCGCTGGTCGTGTTTCCCGACGATGAGATCATAAGTACCAAGGCGCCGATCGTCGCCAATATCGGCGGCGCCATCACTACCGCGACCGGCATGGAATTTGATAATGGCAAAGGCCGGCTGCAACTGCTGAGCAAAGGCCACACCATCATGCCGCCGCGCTCGAATACGCAGCCGATACAACAAAAATAGGAGCGCTCATGAAAAAAATTATCCTGCTAGGTCTGCTCTGCCTGACCTGCAGCTTCGGCGCCCACGCCGAAAAAGCCGACGCCACCAAACCGGCCGAGCTGCTGTACGATTTCGCCGTCGTCGACGACGTTACCCAGGTCAGCACCTACACCGGCAATGTCGTCTTTACCCGCGGCACGCTGATCGTCAAGGCCGGCAAGGCGATTGTCACCAAAGATCCGGCCGGCAACCAGTTCCTGACGCTGCTGGCGGCACCGGGCAGCATGGCGACGTTTCGCCAGAAGCGCGACGGCGGCGATCTGTGGGTCGAAGGCGAAGCCCAGCGCATCGAGTACGACGACAAGACCGATATCGCGCAATTCATCTGGAAGGCCAGAATCCGCCAGTTCGAAGGCAAACGCCTGACCAATGAAGTCGAAGGCGGCTTCATTTCTTACAACAGCCGCACCGAAATTTTCTCGGTCAATGCCAAAACCACTGCCGAACCGGTGCAGGGTACCGGCCGCGGGCGCATCTTCATGCCGCCCAAGGCACCGGTGGAATCTGGAAAATAATGGACAAAAACAAACTCGCCAACAGCACGCTGATCGTGCGCGGCCTGCAAAAAAGCTATGGCTCCCGACTGGTCGTGCGCGACGTCTCGCTGCTGGTGGCCAGCGGCGAAGTGGTCGGCCTGCTGGGCCCTAACGGCGCCGGCAAGACCACCTCGTTTTACATGATCGTCGGCCTGGTGCCGTCGGACGCCGGCACCATCGAAATCGATGGCGCCGATATTTCGCGCCTGCCCATCCACCGGCGCGCCACGATGGGCCTGTCCTATCTGCCGCAGGAAGCATCGGTATTTCGCAAACTGACGGTCGAAGACAATATCCGCGCCGTGCTCGAACTGCAAAAAGTCAATGGCAAACCGCTCAGCAAAGAGGCGCTCAATGCCCGCCTCGAAACCTTGTTGTCAGACTTGCAAATCGAAAAACTACGCGAAAACCAGGCGCTCTCGCTGTCCGGCGGCGAGCGGCGGCGCGTCGAAATTGCGCGCGCCCTGGCCACCAACCCGCGCTTTGTCTTGCTCGACGAACCATTTGCCGGCGTCGATCCGATTGCCGTCATCGAAATTCAACGCATCGTGCGCTTCCTCAAGCAGCGCGGCATCGGCGTCCTGATTACCGACCATAATGTGCGCGAAACGCTCGGCATTTGCGACCGCGCCTACATCATCAACCAGGGCTCGGTATTAGCCAGCGGCCGGCCGGACGATATTATTGCCGATGAGTCGGTGCGCCGTGTCTATCTGGGCGAACATTTCCGTATGTAAATATTTGCATAGCCACGCAGTCTTTTAAGCGATCATATTGATGAAGCAATCCCTGCAGCTACGCACTTCGCAACACCTGGCCTTAACGCCGCAATTGCAGCAGTCGATCCGGCTGCTGCAACTGTCGACGCTCGAGCTGCATCAGGAATTGGATCAGCTGCTATCGGACAATCCGATGCTCGAGCGGCTCGACGACCCGCAAGACTTTGCGGTGCGCCTGCTGGCCGATGGCAGCATCAATGGCGCCGCCTCGCTGAGCATGCCGATCGAGGTCGGCATCCAGGGTGCCGCCGATGGCGCGGGCGAGCAAAACAGTGGCGCCAACGCTGACAGCAATGCCGGCGATACGGTCGGGGGCGGGGCCGACGCCGACACGGCCGCGGCCGAAAATGCCGGCGACGCCCAGGACGGCATGCTCGACTTCGGCAATACCGGCAGCGCGGCCTCCAGCGATGACGAAAACAGCCGCCCGCAGCTGGCGGCGCTGCAAACGAGTTTGCGCGATCACTTGCTGCAGCAAATGCGCGTCACCGTCAGTGCGCTGCGCGACCGCGCGCTGGTCGAGATCGTGATCGAGGCGCTCGACGAAAATGGCTATCTGGAAGAGCCGCTCGATGAAATCCTGGCGCGCCTGCCGCCCGAACTCGAGATCGAGGCCGATGAATTGTCGACCGCGCTGAAGATGGTGCAAAGTTTTGAGCCGGCCGGGGTCGGCGCCCGCTCGCCGTCGGAATGCCTGGCATTGCAAATCAAGCAACTGAAAAACGTCCCCTGGATTACGCGCCGGCTGGCGCTTGTCATCGTTGAACAACATCTGAACTGGTTCGCCCAGCGCGATTTCGGCAAACTCAAAAAAGCCCTGCTCTGCGACGATGAAGACTTGCGCGAGGCGCAAGAAGTCATTCGCCGCTGCACGCCGCATCCGGGCGCGGCCTTCTCGAATGCGGCCCCCAATTATGTGGTGCCGGATGTGGTTGTCAAAAAAACCAAAAATGGCTGGCAAGTAAGTCTGAACCGTGAAGTCATGCCGCGCCTGCGCGTCAATTCACTGTATGCCAACATGCTGCGCCAAAATAAGGGCGATGCCTCGCTCGGTTCCCAGCTGCAAGAAGCGAAGTGGCTGATCAAGAATATGCGCCAGCGCTTCGATACGATCTTGCGTGTTTCACAAGCTATTGTGGAACGCCAGCGCAACTTTTTTTCGCACGGCGCGGTGGCCATGCGACCCCTTGTGTTGCGCGAAATAGCTGATACACTAGGTCTACACGAGAGTACTATTTCTCGGGTAACTTCTCAAAAATACATGCTGACCCCGCACGGTGTTTTTGAGCTGAAGTACTTCTTTGGTAGCCATGTCGCAACAGATGCTGGCGGGGAGGCATCCTCGACCGCGATACGGGCTCTCATCGTACAACTGATAGGAGCTGAAGACAGGAAAATTCCATTATCCGACAGTAAGATTGCAGATATGTTGGGAGAACAAGGAATGATGATTGCACGGCGCACGGTGGCCAAATACCGTGAAGCCCTGAAAATTCCACCAGTCAGTCTGCGCAAAGCGTTGTAGTCATTTGTTGTAGTTTTGCAGTTGTGCGCAGCGCATTCACTCTGTCTCACGGCCGGCACAGGCGGCCGTGAAAATAAGATGACTTACCCAGACAAAGCAAGGCTGCGCGCACCATTATCCTTAGGAGTGTGTATGAATCTCACCATCAGTGGACACCATGTTGAAGTGACGCCAGCGATCCGGGAATATATACGAGGCAAGCTGGAACGCGTGTGGCGGCACTTCGATCAAGTGATTGATATTGCGGTCATCCTGACCGTCGATACTGTCAGCGCAAAGGAAAACCGACAAAAAGCTGAAATCAATCTGCGCCTGTCTGGAAAGGCGCTCTATGCAGAAAGTCTGGCCCACGATCTGTATGCCGCCATTGATAGCCTGATCGACAAACTCGACCGCCAGGTCATGAAACACAAAACCAAAATCCAGGATCACAGCCATGATGCGGTCAAACACATGCCCGATGCATCGGACGCTATTCCCATCTAAGAAAAATTAGCTAAAATGACAACCAAGGGCGCAGCTTGCGCCCTTTTTGCTTTTTTTCCCTTTTTTTATTTTTTCCTTTTTTATTTTTTCCTATTAACATCGACCAAGCTGGTTTACCGTTTGCCGGCAGCGCCACCGCTCAATATTGCAATATTTACAAGCCGATCATGACCCCATTCATCAAAACCCGCATCGCCGACCATACCGCCTTCATCATGCTGGACCGTCTGCGCACCTTTAACTCGCTGTCGCTCGAGATGGTGCGCGCCCTCAGCGCGGCGCTGCGCGCCTGGCGCAACGATAGCGCCATCGGCGCGGTGGTAATCCACAGCTCGACCCCGAAGGCGTTTTGCGCCGGCGGCGACATCCGCTTTTTCTACGAAGTCGGCACCAAGCTGCCAACGGGCGGCAGCGCGCTGCTCGAAGACTTTTTCACTGAAGAATATGCGCTCAACCACCTGATCCACTACTATCCCAAACCGTATATCGCCCTGATGGATGGGGTCATCATGGGCGGCGGCATGGGCATTACCCAGGCCGGCCCGCAGCGCTTGCGCATCGTCACCGACCGCACCAAGATGGCCATGCCGGAAGTCAATATCGGACTGTTCCCCGATGTCGGCGGCAGCCACTTCCTGTCGCGCACGCCGGGCCAGCTGGGCCGCTATCTGGCGCTGTCTGGCGAAAACATCACGGCCCATGACGCCTTGTACGCAGGCCTGGCCGACGTCTACATTCCGTCGGCCGCGCTACCGGCCCTGCTGACGCAACTCGAAAGCACCGACGACGCCCGCGCCGCCGTGCTCGCCTACGCCCAGCATTATCAAGCCGAGATCGCCATCGACGACTGCCATCTGGCGCGCAACCGCGCCGCCATCGACCGCCATTTCAGCCTGCCCGATGTCGGCGCCATCCTGGCCTCGCTGGCGGCCGATCCTTCGCCGTTCGCACAACAGACATTGGCCGTGATGCAAACGCGTTCGCCGCTGATGTTGTGCGTGACGCTGGAGCAATTGCGGCGTGGACAGAACATGACTCTGGCCGATTGTCTGCGCATGGAGCGCACCATGGTGCGGCGCAATTTCGAACATGGAGAAATGATAGAGGGCTTGCGCGCCTCGATCATCTCGCGCGACCGCACGCCGCAGTGGTCGCCGCCGACACTGGCGGAAGTGACGCCGGAAATGGTGGCCCATTTTTTCGAATCGGCCTGGCCCGACTACGCCCATCCGCTGCGCGACCTCGACTGACGCCCTGCGCCGGACCGCGCCCGGCGCCCGGCTTTAGCGCCGTCCTGCCGCCAGGCGGGCGGCAGCGCCTTGCAAAGCATCTTACTTTACAGATCGTCGATGGCGAACAGGCGCCGATGCTCGCGCATGGCATAGCGGTCGGTCATGCCGGCAATATAGTCGGCAATCTTGCGCGCCTGCGCCGCGGTATCGCCGGCGCCATCGGCCGGCGCCTGCTGGTAGTCGGGCGGCAACAGCGCAGGTTCGTTGAGAAAAGCCTGGAACAGTTCGGCGATGATGCGGCGCGCCTTGCTGGTCATGCGGTTGACGAGGTAGTGGCGGTACAGGTTGTCGTATAAAAAGCGTTTCAACTGCGTCGCTTCGTGCCGCATCGTATCGGAAAAACGGATCATCGGTGCGCTGCTGCGCACCTGCTCGACATTGGCCGGCGCCCGTTCGGCAATCAGGCGGCCCGAGGTGTCGATCAGGTCGAGCACCAGCACATCGATCATGCGCCGCAGCGTTTCGTAAATGGCGCGCCGTCCTTTAATGCCGGGGAAAACCTGCTCGACCTGGCGCCGGTGGCGCGCATACAAATCGACTTCCTCAAGCTGGGCGGTGGTGATCAGTCCCGAACGCAAGCCATCATCGATATCGTGGTTGTTATAGGCGATTTCGTCGGCCAGATTGGCAAGCTGCGCCTCCAGCGTCGGCTGACGGCCCTCGAGAAAGCGCTGGCCGAGCTCGCCCAGTTCGCGCGCATTGGCCAGCGAACAGTGTTTGAGGATGCCTTCGCGCGTCTCGAACATCAGATTGAGGCCGTCGAAAGCGCCATAATGCTGTTCGAGGCGGTCGACCGCGCGCAGGCTTTGCAAATTGTGTTCGAAGCCGCCATAGGCTTGCATGCATGCATTCAAGGCATCCTGTCCGGCATGGCCGAAAGGCGTATGGCCGAGATCGTGTGCCAGTGCGATCGCTTCCACCAGGTCTTCGTTCAGATGCAGGTTGCGGGCAATCGAGCGTCCGATCTGCGCCACTTCGAGGCTGTGCGTGAGGCGCGTGCGAAACAGGTCGCCCTCATGGTTGACGAAGACCTGGGTCTTGTACTCGAGCCGGCGAAACGCCGTCGAATGGATGATGCGGTCGCGGTCGCGCTGAAATTCGGTGCGCGAGAGCGGCGCCGCTTCCGGATAGTGGCGCCCGCGCGAAGCGCCGGCACGCGCCGCATATGGCGCAAGATGCAATTCGAGAGTCATTATTTATGCCGCCATGAAAAATTCGTCGACAGCCGCCTTCCGCACCAGCGGAATGGCCCGCCGCAAACAGCCATCATAACAGCGCTGCCGCATGAACGCCGGCGCCCTGTCTTGAGAGAGCGCACCAATCATTCTGCCGGTGTCAGCGCCGGCACGGCATGTCAGGCGACGACGACCGCGGCCAGCGTCGCCGCCAGAGCCGCCTCCGGCACCGCGCTGATGCACGGACTGCCAAGCGGTTTGAGCAAGATGAATTTGATCGCGCCGCCGGCGTTTTTCTTGTCCACTTCCATCAGCGAGATCCAGCGCTCGCGACCAAGATCGGGAGCCACCGTCGGCAAGCCGGCCGCCGCCACCAGGGCCTTGACGCGGCCCTTGGCGCGCTCGTCGATCATGCCCAGGCGAAACGACAGATCGGCGGCCATCACCATGCCGCAACCGACCGCCTCGCCATGCAGCCAGGCACCGTAGCCCATACCCGCTTCGATCGCATGGCCGAAGGTATGGCCGAAATTAAGCACTGCGCGCAAGCCGCCTTCGCGTTCGTCCTGACGCACGATATCGGCCTTGATTTCACAGGAGCGCCGGATCGCATACGCCAGCGCACCCGCATCGCGGGCCATCAGGGCCGCCATATTGGTTTCGATCCAGTCGAAAAATGCGGCATCGACAATCGCGCCATGCTTGATCACTTCGGCCAGGCCGGCCGACAACTGGCGCGCCGGCAGCGTGGCCAGCGTCGCCGTATCGGCCAGCACCGCCTGCGGCTGATAAAAGGCGCCGATCATGTTCTTGCCCAGCGGATGATTGATGCCGGTCTTGCCGCCGACCGATGAATCGACCTGGGCCAGCAAAGTGGTCGGAATCTGGATGAAGGGCACGCCGCGCATATAGCTGGCGGCGGCAAAGCCGGTCATGTCGCCGACCACGCCGCCGCCGAGCGCGATCAGGGTCGTGCTGCGGTCGCATTTTTCGCTTAACAATACATCGAAAATCTGCATCAGGCCGGCCCAGTCCTTGTATTGCTCGCCATCGGGCAAGACGATGGAAATGACTTTTTTACCGGCCGCCGTCAGGCTGGCGCGCACGCGGTCGAGATACAGCGGCGCAACCGTGGTATTGCTGACCACGGCAGCGACCGCGCCGCAAACGTGCCGGGCCAACAGGGCGCCATCGTCGAGCAGCGCGGCGCCGATCGTGATCGGATAACTGCGCTGGCCCAGATCGACTTGCAAGGTATGGATTTTTTCTGCTTCTGGCATGGTAGGAAAGGAAGAGGAGTCAATCGAAGCGGGCGCATCGTGCTGCGCCGCGCAGGGGCAATCGGCGTCGTCGGCAATCCCGAGCTGCGTCAGGATCGCCTGGACCATCGACTGGATATTCGGACGTCCGGTATCGATGACCAGTTCCGCCACTTCGCAATACAAGCCTTCGCGCTGACGCGCCAGCTCTTCCAGGCTTTTGCGCGGGTCGGCCGTCATCAACAGCGGCCGCGTCTTGTCATAGCGCGTGCGCATCAAAATGCTGTTGACGTTGGCGCGCAAATAAATCACGGTGCCGCGGGTTTTCAGATAGCGGCGGCTGTCGGCATCGAGAATGGCGCCGCCGCCGGTGGCCAGCACGATGCCTTGCTGGGCCGTCAGTTCACGGATCACTTCCGCTTCGCGCCGGCGAAAGCTGGCCTCGCCTTCGATCTCGAAAATCCAGGCGACCGTGGCCCCGGTGCGGGCCTCGATCTCCTGGTCGGAGTCGACGAAACGCAGACCGAGTTTTTTTGCCAGGATACGGCCCACCGTGGTCTTGCCGGACCCCATCAGACCAACCAGAAATAAATTATTTGATGTCAATTGGACGAATATAAAAAATAAATAAGCCACCGTGCCGCAGTCGTCCGCGGCCGAATACATGAAGCAACGCAGCCGGCACGTAGCGGCCGCGCCACCGGCGCCATGCCTGCGTGCGGGCAAAAACCCGCCAGGCCCTATTTTATACGTTCCGCCACGTCCAAAACGACGGTGAGCAGTAATTACTTGGCATTTATGTATTTAATCGAGCGCCGCTTTTTCGGCGATGATTTTCGGCGTGATAAAAATTAATAATTCCGTCTTGTCGTTGGTCACCGTGGTCGTCTTGAATAAATACCCGAGCACAGGCAAATCGCCGAAAAACGGAATCTTGCTCTCGTCGTTTTGCTCGGTTTGCGTATAAATACCGCCCAACACCACGGTGCCGCCATTTTCGACCTGGACCGTGGTCTTGGCATGCTTGGTATTGATCGCCAGCCCGCTGGTGGTCGCCGTGCCGCGGCTGTCCTTGTTGACATCGACGTCGAGGATGATATTGCCGTCCGGCGTAATTTGCGGCGTCACTTGCAGGCGCAGATTGGCTTTCTTGAATTCGACCGCGGTGGCGCCGCTGCTGGTGGCGTTCTGGTAAGGGATTTCCTCGCCCGACTCGATCAGGCCGGTCGACTGATTGGCCGTGACGATGCGCGGGCTGGAAATGATCTTGCCTTTGCCATCGGCTTCCAGCGCCGACAATTCGAGATTGACAAAACGGTTGGCCGAGGCCGAAAACAGGCTGACCGCCAGACTGCCGGTGCTGACGCCATTGATGCTCGAGGCCGGCAGATTGACGAACTGGCTGGTGGCAGTCGATGCGGTCGTGACGCCGCTCGAAGCGGAAAAGCCGAGCTTGGCGCCGAGGCTGCGGCTAAACGTATCGGCCGCTTCGACGATGCGGGCCTCGATCATCACCTGCCGCGATGCGACGTCGGTCATCTGTATCAGTTTGCGCACTTCCTCGAGCTTGGAGGCGATATCGGTGACAAACAATTTATTGGTGCGCGGGTCCGAGGTGGCGCTGCCGCGCTTGGACAAGATCCGGTTCTTGCTGTCGACGCTGCTGCTGGCGCCGGTGCCGCTGGTGCCGCCGCCATCGAGGCCGAAGACGGTTTTGAAACTCTCGGCTTTCTGGTAATTGAGCTGGAATACCTCGGTGCGCAATGGCTCGAGTTCGGCGATCTGGGCCCGCTGCTCGAGTTCGAGCTTTTCCTTGGTCAGCAATTCGTCCTTGGGCGCAATCAGCAGCACCGAACCGTTTTTACGCATGTCCAGGCCGCGATACTGCATGACCACGTCGAGCGCCTGGTCCCACGGCACATCTTTCAAATGCAAGGTCATGTTGCCGCTGACGCTATCGCTGGTGATGATGTTCAGGCCGGTAAAGTCGGCCAGCACCTGCAAGATGGCGCGCACTTCAATGTTTTGGAAATTGAACGTGACTTTGTCGCCGCGATAGGCCTGCACGCCGCCGCCGAGCTTGTTGGCCACTTCCTTGATCGGTTTGACTTCGATCACCAATTGCGTGTCGCTTTGGTAAGTGCTGTGCTCCCACATGCCGCGCGGCTCGATCACCATGCGCACATTGTCGCCCTTGGCCGTGGTCGTGATCAGCTTGACCGGCGTGCCGAACTGGCTGACATCGAGTCGCCGGCGCAGACTCGGCGGCAAACCGATCCGCATGAAATCGACAACAATATTCTGACCTTGCTGGCGAGCATCAACCAGCACTTGCTTGCTCGGCAGTTCGATCACGATCCGCCCCTCGCCGCCGGCGCCATGACGAAACTCGATATCCCTGATCTGTTGCCGGCCCCGCTCGCCCATAGCCTCGGTCACCGCCGACGATGCCGGTGCCGGCGCCGCCGGCACGCCCGCGGCCGTCAGCGCGGTGGCACTGCCGCCCGAGCCATCGAGCGTGATCAAGACGTTTCTGCCATCGATTGCCGTGGCATAGTTCACCGGCCGCTTCAGATTGAGCACGAGGCGCGAGCGCTCGCCGGCCTGGACGATGCCGACGCTGCGCAAGTCGCCCATATTGATATCCTGTACATTTTTCCCTGTGCCGTTGGCGGTCGAGGAAAAATCGAGGGCAATACGGGCCGGGTTCGAAATCGCAAAGCCGACCGGCGCCTTTTCGGGCGGCTTATCCATGGTCACCTTGACGATCAGGCTGGCGCCATACTGCACGGCGCTGATCGCGCTAATCGTATTGTCGGCCGGCTGGCCCTGCGCCAGGCACAGACCGGGCAGGGCCAAGGTCAAGAATAAGGTCAGGGCCCGGGACAAGACTCGAGACTGGACCGGGGGCCGGACCCGCGACATGCCGCGCGCGCCCGGGTTCAGGAGCCGGCCCAGCCACATTCCCCGCAGGCGTGCGCGCCGCGCCGGCAGCGCCGCCGACATCAAGGTCAGGTGCGTCAATTGATTCATTTCTTACTCTCCTGCAGCTCGAGCTTGGCTTTTCTCTCGACCCATTCGCCGGCCGGGTCCTGTACGACTTCTCTGATACTGACTGCGTGTTCGCTGATGGCGGTGACGCGGCCGAAATTCTGCCCCAGATAACTGCCGGTCCTGACCTGGAATACCGCCTTGTCCATCTGGATCAGCGCCACCCGCAGACCCGATTTTTCCATGGTGCCGACCATTTTCAATGTATCGAGCGGATAAGCTTCCAGCATTTCCTTGCGCCGCCGGGTGTCGGGGGCCAGCGCGCCGCCGTTATTGGCCGCCTTGGCCAGCTCAAGCAACAGTTTGCTGGCATTGAAAGGGTCCGGTTCGCTGCTCGCGCCATAACTGAAGGGAATGAATTTCTTCGGTTCCGACAAGGGCGCGATCTTGACCGGCGTCTCGCGCTTGACGCTGGCCATCCAGTCGCGCACTTCCTGCACGCTGCTGCCCGAGCAGCCTGCCAGCAGCACCGCCCCGAACAAGAGCCCGCACAGGGGCCAGCGCAAAAGCCTCATGATTTCGCGCCTTTCTTGGCCTTGGCGGCAGCGGCGGCCTTGCGCTGGGCTGCCACTTCGTCGGCATCGAGATAGCGGAACGTCTTGGCCACCGCATCGAGCGTCAGGGCGCCGTCTTTGGCCGTTTGCAAATTCAAATTATTGAGCGTGACAATCCGGCTCAGGTTGGCGATATCGCTGGTAAACGCGCCGATGTCGTGATAGCTGCCGGCAACCCGGATATCGATCGGCAGTTCTGCATAATAATCGCGAACCACGGCCTGCCCCGGCACAAAGGCTTCAAATTGCAAACCGCGGCCGACGCCGGCCTGATTAATGTCAGACAGCAAGGCATCCATTTCCGCCTTGCTCGGCAATTGTTTTTCGAGCGTTGCGACATACTGTCCCACTTGCGCCTTTTGCTTGCGCAATGCCTCGAGATTGATGGCCTGCGCAATCTTGACGCGGTACGCCGTTTTCAATTTCTCTTCTTCGGCCGCGCCGCGTTCCTGGCTATCGACCTGATCGGACCAGTAAAAAAACCAGGCCCCGATCAATACCGCGAACAAGACCCCGAGCGCGCAAAAAATGCGCGGCACCAGCGGCCATTGTCCGGGGTGGCGTCCCGACAGGCCCTGGAACTGGGCGGTCAGGGCATCGCTGAGATCGTTCAAATTTGCCATAACTTTGCCATAACGTTCCGCTCAGGGCTTGGCCGGGCCGTTGCCGGCACCGGTCTGGATATTGACGGCCGGCTTGGCCGCGCCCGCGCCCGCTGCCGCGGCGACGCTCTCACGCGCGCGTTTGATATTGACGCTGACGGTAAAATCGAACACATTGCGCGTGCTTTTTTGCGCCGTCAACGGCGCCAGGCGAATCGAAATCAATTCGGGGCGCTCGAGCCACGCCGAATTCGTATTCAGATTGCGTAGCAGCTCGGCCACTCTTTCATTCGATTGCGCATAGCCGTTGAGAACCACGCGCTGGCCCTCCTGCTTGAAGGCGCGCAAATAGATGCCGGCCGGCGTCTGCTTGACCAGCGCGTCCATCAAATAGACAGGCTGGTTGCGGTCGCCCTGCAAGTCCTCGACGGCCTGCTGGCGCGCCTTGAGCGCCTCGATCTCTTCCTTGAGCGCGGCGATTTCCCGGATCTTGCCGTCCAGCGCCAGATTCTCGGTCTTGATCACCTCGTTGCGTTCGTTCTGGGTCGAGATCCGGCTCGACAAGATGCCGCCCACCACGATCACGATCAGCACGCCGGCAATCGCCGCCAGCACCAGCAAGGCAAAAAAATCCTGCCGTTGCTGCTTGCGCCGCGCTTCGCGGTGCGGCAGCAGATTAATGCGGATCATCAGTCATACCTCCGCATCGCCAGCCCGCAAGCGACCAGGTAGGCCGGGGCGTCGAGCCGCAATTGCCGTTCGCGTACCGTATCGGCCAGTTGCATGCCTTTGAACGGCGTGGCCACCGCGCTCGGAATCTGCGTTCTGCTGGCAATGATATCGACCAGGCCCGGAATATTGGCGCAACCGCCGGCCAGAAAAATATGGTCGACGCGCGTATAAGGCGTCGAGGTAAAGAAGAACTGGATCGCCCGCGTCACCTCCAGCGCCGCGTTTTCCAGAAACGGGCGCAACAGATCGCTGGCGTAACTCTCCGGCAGCTCACCGGCTTTTTTCTTGGCCTCGGCTTCATCAAACGACATGCCGTAGGCGCGCACGATGTCTTGCGTGAGCTGATTGCCGCCGAACGGCTGTTCTCGTTCATAAATGGTCTGGCCGTCCTGCATCAGCGAGATATGGGTCACTTGCGAGCCGATCTGGAACAGGCCGATGATCTTGCTGCTGGCACCATTGGGCAGGTAGTCAAAGGCGATGCGGTCGAGCGCGGCGCGCGCCGCATACGACTCGATATCCATGACGGTCGCCGTCAGGCCGGCCGCTTCGGCCACGGCGATGCGGTCTTCGACTTTTTCCTTGCGCGAGGCCGCCAGCATCACTTCGATATCGTCGGGCGAATTGGGCGCGGGGCCGATGACATCGAAGTCAAGGCTGACCTCGTCGAGCGCGAACGGAATGTACTGGGCGGCCTCGGACTCGACCTGCACGGCCAGTTCGTCTTCGTCCAGGCCGACCGGCAAGATGATTTTCTTGGTAATGACGGCCGCCGGCGGCATGCCCAGCGCCACATGCCTGACGCGGCTGCCGCTTTTTTTCCAGGCGCGCCGGATCGCCTCCGACACCTGCTCGATGTTTTCGATGGTCCCGTCGACCACGGCGCCACGCGGCAGCGCTTCGGCGGCAAAACGCTCGAGCCGCCAGATCGTTTTGCCGACCAGCGACAGCTCGACGATGCGTACGCTCGAGGTACTGATATCCAAGCCCAGCAAGGGCGGATTTTTTTTACCGAGCAGAGAGGCAATCATCAGAGCCAAGGAAATTCTCCAAAAGCGGCGTTTCACACATCAGTTATTGCACCAAGGCAACGATCATACCGTATGCCGTGCGTGGAAAACGCATATTGATTTAATAAAATTCTGTTTAAAAACCAATATTTAGCTTCTATATCTGGCGCAGCGCGTTAAATCGTAGCAACAAGTGCCCGAAGATGCAAAGGAATTGTCTTGCCGGTGTCTCATTTCATTGCTCCAAAGCACATTTCATTTGAAAACATCGCGCATGCTGTCGTATCCATGCCCGTCTTTTCATGCTCGTGCGCCAAGGGCAGCGAGCGGGCCGGCGCCGGCGCGGCGGTCTGCCGCCCTCCCGCTTTTCTCGTCTTGTTGTTGCGCGACCTGCGGGCTATCGTGCTTTATAATCGCCATTGCGCCCTGCAGCCTTTTTAAAGATTAGAAAACCCGCGAATGACACCGAAAAAAACCGTCACACCACCACCACCGCCGCCTGCCCCTCCGCTCGGCAAACTGGGCAAGAAATGGGCATCGTACAGTCTGCCGGTACGCATTTTGCTGGCCATCGGCGGCACCCTGGGCGGGCTCATGGTGGCCGGCATTCTGGTCGTCGTGTTCGGCCTGGCGATGGCCTATCCGAGCCTGCCCGACCTCGATTCGCTGACCGATTACCGGCCCAAGATGCCGCTGCGGGTATTTTCGGCCGACAATGTGCTGATCGGCGAATTCGGCGAAGAGCGGCGCAATATGGTGCGCATCAAGGATATTCCCGACGTCATGATCAAGGCGGTGCTAACGGCTGAAGACGACCGCTTCTACGAGCATGGCGGGGTCGATTACGTCGGCATCGCCCGCGCTGCCATCAATAACGCCACCGGCGGCGCCAAACAGGGGGCCTCGACCATCACGCAACAGGTGGCGCGCAATTTCTTCCTGTCGAGCGAACAGACCTTGAAGCGCAAAGCCTATGAAGTGCTGCTGGCCTGGAAGATCGAGCAAAACCTGACGAAAAACCAGATTCTCGAAGTGTATATGAACCAGATTTATCTGGGCCAGCGCGCCTTCGGGTTTTCATCGGCGGCGCAGATTTATTTCGGCAAGAGCCTGAAAGATATTACGCCGGCCGAAGCGGCGATGCTGGCCGGTTTGCCGAAAGCGCCCTCGGCCTATAATCCGGTCGTCAACCCGGTGCGCGCCAAAGTGCGCCAGCAGCACATTCTGATGCGCATGCATGAACTCGGCTATCTCAGCGATGCCGACTACAACAAGGCCATCAAGGAAGAATTGAAGACCAAGACCGACAGCAGCGAATTTGGCATGCATGCCGAATACGTGGCCGAAATGGCGCGCCAGATGGTCTATGAACAGTTCAAGGAAGACACCTATACGCGCGGCCTGAATGTATTTACGACCATTACCAAGGCCGACCAGGACGCCGCCTATCTGGCGCTGCGGCGCGGTGTCATGGATTACGAGCGCCATCACGGCTATCGCGGCCCCGAATCGTATATCGACATCCCCGGCAACAAGGACGAGGCTGACGAAGCGATCGAGACCGAATTGGCCGACCATCCCGACAGCGACGATATCGTGGCCGCCATGGTCATCGAGGCCAGCCCGCAAAAAGTGCGGGCCTTGCTGGCTTCCGGCGAAGAAATCACGCTGAGCGGGCCCGGCATTGCCTTTGCCAGCGCCTGGCTGTCCGAGAAAGCCGCGCCGAACCGGCGCATCAAGCGCGGCGCCGTCATCCGCGTGATCCAGGAAGGCGCCAACTGGCAGATCACGCAAATGCCGGAAGTGTCGTCGGCCTTCGTCGCCGCCTCCACCACCGACGGCGCGATCCGCGCCCTGGTCGGCGGCTTTGACTACAACCGCAACAAATTCAACCATGTCACGCAAGCCTGGCGCCAGCCCGGTTCTTCGTTCAAACCCTTCATCTATTCGGCCTCGCTCGAAAAAGGCCTGACGCCGGCCACCATCATCGACGACGCCCCGATTTCCTTCGATGCCGGGCATACCGGCGGCCAGGCCTGGGAACCGAAAAATTTCGACAATAAATACGAAGGGCCGATGACCATGCGGCGCGGCCTGATGAAATCGAAAAACATGATTTCGATCCGCATCCTGAACAAGATCGGCGCCAAATACGGCCAGGAATACACGACGCGCTTCGGTTTCGACGCCGAAAAGAATCCGCCCTATCTGACGCTGGCACTGGGCGCCGGCGCCGTGACACCGTTGCAAATGGCGGCCGCCTATGCCGTCTTTGCCAACGGCGGCTACAAGGTCAACCCGTATCTGATCAGCCGCGTGACCGACAGCAGCGGCCGGATCCTGTCGCAGGCGGCGCCCGACAAGGCCGGCAACGAGGGCAACCGCGTGATCGACGAACGCAATGCCTTTTTGATGGACAGCATGCTCAAAGATGTGGTGCGCTTCGGCACGGCGACCAAGGCACTGGTGCTCAAACGGCCCGACATTTCAGGCAAGACCGGCACCACCAACGATTCGATCGATGCCTGGTTTGCCGGCTACCAGGCCAAGCTGGTCGGCATCGCCTGGATCGGTTTCGATCAGCCGCGCAGCCTCGGCAGCAGCGGCCGCGAAACCGGGGGCGGCCTGGCGCTGCCGATCTGGATCGGCTTCATGCAGTCGGCGCTCAAAGGCATGCCGATCGAAGAGCGGGCGGTGCCGGGCGGGCTGGTCAATGTCAACGGTGAATATTTTTATGCCGAAAATCCACCGGGCGCCGGCGTTGCCACCTTGAGCAATGCGCCGCCGCCGCAGACCGAGGAAGACAAGGCCAAGGAACACGTCAAGAACGAACTGTTCTGAGGCCGCCGCTGGCAAGCCGGCGCGGCTGCGCCGGCCTTGGTCTTTCGTGCAGCTAGCGGCGCGGCGCCTTGAGCGTGAGCGTGCCGCCAGCCTGCTCGCCGACCATTTTCGACAGTTGCGCAAACAGTTCGGTGCCGTCGCGCGTATCGATCCAGCGCCCGTCCTCGTATTTGTAGTGAAAACCGCCCGCGCGCGCCGCCACCCACAACTGGCGCATCGGGGTCTGACTGTTGACGATGATCTTGCTGCCATTGGCGATGCAGTCGATTTCAAGCACATTGCCGCTGCGGCTGCACTCGACATCGACGAGGTCTTCGTCGGCCGCATGTTCGAGCGCATCTTCGATGGCCGACAAGGCCGCTTCTGCCAAATCCAAAAATTCCGATTCGCTCATGCTACACTCCAAATTCTTTTATCCCTGTGGCCCTATCGTGAAGCACACCCCGAATTCGTATTGTAAAGCTTATTTACCGCGCGCTATTATTGCCGCCCTCACTCTGGCCGGCACGCTGGCTGCCTGCGGTCAAAAAGGACCGTTATATCTGGCGCCCGAGCAAAAAACACGGCCCGTTGTCAGCCAGACAAAAGTTACCACGACCACCACCAGCGTGAGCGCCGGCACCAGCACGACCACGAGCGCCAGCGCCACCACGACCGCTACCAGCAGCACAACCGGCAAAACGCCGCAGTAAGGGCGCGACGAAAAAAAAGAGCCTGTTTTAACAGGCTCTTTCTCTGTTGTCCGGTTTTAAGCGGAACGGCCCACCGGCGGCACGCCGGGCGGCGCCAGCGCGACCGGCGCGGCCTGTTCGGGCCGGCGGCCCTGGCGACCGGCATATAGCGCCGCAATGCGGACCATATCGGCCTCGCTGTCGCCGCTCAGCTCGATATAGTCGGTCAAGCCCACTTCGCGCGTGGCGTAATCGATATAGGCCAGTCCGACCGGCAAGCGTGAAGCGAGCGCCAGATGGTAAAAACCGCTGCGCCAGTGCGAGCGATAGCTGCGTGTGCCTTCGGGCGCAATCACCAGCCAGAACGGCTCGCTTTCATGCAGATGACGCGCCAGTTGCTCGGTGGCGCCGGCCTTGCCGCCGCGTTCGACCGGAATTCCGCCCCAGTAGCGAAACAGCGGACCGACCAGCATGCCGGTCAGGCCGCGGAAATAACTGGCTTTGACGAGCCAGCGAAACGGCACATCCATGACCCATTTCGAGATCAAGCCATAAGGCATGTCCCAGTTCGAGGTGTGCGGATAGACGATGACGATGCCGCGCGGCCCCGGCAAGGGCGCAAAGCGCACGCGCCAGCCGAGCAAGGCCAGCAAGCGGGCGGCCCAGCGTTGTTTGCGGGTAGGAAGGGATGCAGGGTGCAGATGAAAAGGCATACGGAAACGAGCGAGTTGATCGGAAAACGGAGCGCCCCGCCGCCAAGTTCCGTTTTCTGCGCTGTTTGCTATTGCCTATTGCGCCACGGCCTTGCCGCGGTCAGCGCCAACGCGCCAGTATATGCGCAATGCCAATAGCAGCGCAATTGTCAAACCGAACATTATCGGTTGAAAAAAATCGTGTTTTCCGGCCTTCATCCACCAAAAATGCAAAATTGCCAACGGTGCAATCACGTATATCAGCTGGTGCAGGCGGCGCCAGTTCTTTCCGCCAAGAAATTTCACCATGCGATTGCTGCTCGTCACGGCCAACGGCACAAGTAGCAGAAATGCGACAAAGCCGACCGTAATAAATGGCCTCTTGACGACATCCGCGAGCATTTCGCCGACATCGAAAAAATGGTCGAACCACAAAAAAGTCATGAAGTGCACGGCGCCATAAAAAAACATGAACAAGCCGAGCATGCGCCGCAGCTTGATCAGCCAGTTCCATGTCAATAATTTTCGCAGCGGCGTCACCGCCAGCGTCAGGCACAGAAAATACAGCGTCCAGTCGCCGCTGTTACGGGTGATGAATTCGACGGGATTGGCGCCGAGCCGGTCGAGCGCCGCAAAGCCGAGCAGGCGCGCGAACGGCAGCAGCGACAGCACGAACAGGCAGGCCTTCAGCCAGGCCAGGCGGCGGCCGTCCGGCCCTCCCCAGATAGCGTGCGGCGCCATCTCAAAAATACTTTTTCAAATCCATGCCGCGGTATAGCGAAGCCACCTCGCCATAGCCGTTAAACATCAAGGTCTTGCGTTTGCGCGTCAAAAAACCATCGTCGCCGATGCGGCGTTCGGTCGCCTGCGACCAGCGCGGGTGATCGACGTCGGGGTTGACGTTGGAATAAAAGCCATATTCCTGCGGTGCCGACAAATTCCACGAGGTATGCGGCTGCTCCTTGACGAAACGAATCTTGACAATCGACTTGGCCGACTTGAAACCGTATTTCCAGGGCACTGTAATGCGTACCGGCGCCCCGTTTTGATTCGGCAGCACTTGCCCATACATGCCGAAGGTCAGCAAGGTCAGCGGGTGGGCCGCCTCATCGATGCGCAAGCCTTCGGTATAAGGCCAGCGCAGAACGCGGCTGCCGATTTCGGGCATTTGCTGCTTGTCGGCCAGCGAAATGAATTCGACATATTTGGCCGCGGCCGTCGGCGCCACTTTCTTCATCAGCTCGGAAAAAGAAAAACCGATCCAGGGAATGACCATCGACCAGCCCTCGACGCAGCGCAAGCGATAAATCCGCTCTTCGAGCGGCGCCAGTTTCATCAGGCTGTCGAGATCGAGCGTCAGCGGCCGCGCCACTTCGCCCTCTATTGCAATCGTCCACGGCCGCGGGCGCAGACTGCCGGCAGTCTG
>JAIZVZ010000090.1 GCA_021768485.1 Oxalobacteraceae bacterium
GCGAGGGCGCGCGCGGGACTGCCGGCACACGCTCAATAATCAATTGCGAAATATTGAAAATGGCCGATAATTAGCATAGGTTGATTCCGGCGGCCGCGCAGAGCGCAGCAATAGAGACGTCAGCAGTAACGGCCGCAGCAATCGAGGTCACGGCAATCGAGGTCACAGCAATCGAGGTCACGGCAATAAGGCCCGCGGCCACAGCAAGACGCAGCAGCAGATAAAGACGCAAAGACGCCGCGATTGTCCATGTTTGTCGTTCCAGCCCGATCGCGGCATCGCCCGGTTCCCGAACCGGCCAATTCATCCGATAATAGAGCAAATCTTTCTGCCCTGACCCCATCATGACCAAAAACTCCCGCCCGTCCTCGAAAAAATCCGCCGCCGGCCCCGAAGACGCCGATGATGCCCTGGCCCAGCAGCTGTGCAGCCTGGCGCTCGATCTGGTCGAGCAGGAAGATGGCGATACGCTGCACAGCGCCTTGAGCGAACAGCAGCGCCAGTTCCAGCTGCTGATCAAGAACTGCCTGCTGCACAAAAAGGACGATGTGCTGTATGAAGCCATCGAGCATGCGCGCGACATCGATATCGACGCCTGCCAGTTCTTGCGCAGCACGGTGCAGCAGGCGGCCGAAGCGGCCTTCATCCGCCGCAACGACGACACGATTTACGAAGTCAACGCCTTTGTCATTCCGCTGTTCGTGCACAGCACCGGCGGCCTGCAGGCGGCGCAGACCTTTCAGGATCAGGCCGCATTCGACGCCCTGACAGCCAGTTTCAAGAGTGCGCAGCTGGAAAGCCCGGAGTCCAAGGTAGTCCTGGTGGCGCATGCCTACCACCTCGACGAGATCGACCGCATCACATTCAGCCAGATTAACGAAATGACGCGCGATGCCGGCGCCTCCCTGCTGGGCAAGAAATCGGCCTCCACCGCCGCCCTCGAAAAAAGCCTGAGCGGCTGGCCGCCGAGCTTTTTCGAAGCGTTCGACACTGCGCTCGAACTGCGCTTTTTGCTCGGCTTTGCGCTCAAAAAGGCCGACGATCCATTCTATGCGGTCCCCGACGACGAGGCGTGCGCCGATGCCTATTTCACCACGCGCGAACAGCGCTTCCAGCAATGGACCGGCAGCGCCGGGCCGCTGCTCAAACGCTGCCTGGCCGACGCCGAGGCCGGCATCGAAATCGATTTCCTGTACCAGGACCTTTTTTTCGGCGGCAAAGAGCACGGCATCGCCGAATACTACACGCTGCAAATGATGTCGGAGCTGAACCTGGACCTGCAGGAACACGCAGTCGAGGCCGCCGATACCTTTGCCGTGATCGCACCCGCCGATGCCGGCGGCGAGATGACGTTGCGCGTCAATCTCTACCTGCACCTCGACGGCCGCCTGGTGGCCTCGGCCGAAAAGCCGCTGGCCGCGCTCGACGGCCTGCATGCCGAGGTCGACGACGCCCGCGATGCGCTGAGCATGATCGGGGTGCGCATGTGCTCGATGGCGCTCAAATTCGACGCCAGCGGCAAGCCGGTCGATGCCCGTCCGATGCAGGCCTGAGGACAGGCCCCGCCGCAGATCTCGGTGCCGCTCTGCATTCAGCGCCCGCGGCCGGCCCAACTGCCGGCAAAGCGGCGCCAGTTGGCTAAAAAGCATGCCGGAGCACGCCGATACGGCCGAAATTGAGGTCCAATTCGGCGTAAATAGGCATTTATAGCGCTCATTTATTGCAGTCTGCGTATTTTTCCCGCGCCCCGACACCACAACAGAGTAAACTACGCGCTGTGCTCCATCGCATAGTGCGGTGCGAGCGAACTTGTGAGTTGCCCCCATGTCTGAAACAACACCCCCTCTCTTCGCCGACCTGAACCTGAGCGCACCGCTTTTGCGCGTGCTGCAGGAACTCGGTTACGAAGCCCCTTCGCCGATCCAGGCTGCCACCATCCCTATCCTGCTGTCGAACCGCGACGTACTCGGCCAGGCCCAAACCGGCACCGGCAAGACCGCCGCCTTTGCGCTGCCGATCCTGGCCCGCATCGACATCCGCCAGACCGCGCCGCAGGCGCTGGTGCTGGCACCGACGCGCGAACTGGCGATCCAGGTCGCCGAAGCCTTCCAGCGCTATGCCTCGCATATTCCCGGCTTTCATGTACTGCCGATCTACGGCGGCCAGAGCTACGGCCCGCAGCTGAGCGCGCTGCGGCGCGGCGTCCACGTGGTGGTCGGCACGCCCGGTCGCGTGATCGATCATATCGAAAAGAACTCGCTCGACCTTTCGCAAATCAAGACGCTGGTGCTCGACGAAGCCGATGAAATGCTGCGCATGGGCTTTATCGACGATGTCGAAACCATTTTGCAAAAAACGCCCGATACGCGCCAGACCGCGCTGTTTTCGGCAACCATGCCGTCGGCCATCAAGCGCATCGCCCAGACCTATCTGCACAATCCGGCCGAAGTGACGATCGCCGCCAAGACCGGCACCGCCGACAATATCCGCCAGCGCTACTGGCTCGTCAGCGGCATGCAAAAGCTCGATGCCCTGACCCGCATCCTGGAAGCCGAAAGCTTCGACGGCATGATCATTTTCGCCCGCACCAAGCTGGGCACCGAAGAGCTGGCCGGCAAATTGCAGGCGCGCGGCTTTTCGGCGCTGGCCATCAATGGCGACATCAACCAGCAGCAGCGCGAACGCACGATCGCCCAGCTCAAGGACGGCAAGATCGATATCCTGGTCGCCACCGACGTCGCTGCGCGCGGTCTCGATGTCGACCGCATCAGCCACGTCATCAATTACGACGTCCCGCACGATCCGGAAAGCTATACCCACCGGATCGGCCGCACCGGCCGCGCCGGCCGCAGCGGCGAGGCAATCCTGTTCATCACGCCGCGCGAAAAAAACCTGCTCAAGGCAATCGAACGGGCGACCCGGCAACCGGTGTCGGCACTCGAATTGCCGAGCATTCAGGCGGTCAACAACGTGCGCATCGCCAAATTCAAGGACCAGATCACCGAGACCCTGGCCGGCGGCAATCTCGAGGTTTTCGAATCGCTGATCGCCGACTACGAGCGCGAATACGATGTGCCAGCCGCCGAAATAGCGGCGGCGCTGGCCAAGATGGCGCGCGGCGACGTGCCGCTGCTGCTCGATAAAAACAAACGCGAACCGGTCGCCGCCTGGGCCGACGAGCGCCCGGCACGTCCGGCAAAATTCGAGCGCAGCGAACGCACGGCATTTCCGGTCAAGGAACGCATCGTGCGCCCGGCCGATGCCGGCATGCGTACATTCCGTATCGCCGTCGGCCATGCGCACGGTGTCAAACCCGGCAATATCGTCGGCGCCATCGCCAACGAAGCCAGTCTCGACTCCAAGCATATCGGCCGGATCGAGATCTACGACGATTACAGCGTGCTCGATTTGCCCGACAATCTGCCGGCCGACATGTTCGAGCATCTGAAGACCGTCTGGGTCGCCGGCCAGCAATTGCAGATTCGCGTCGATGATGACGCCGTCGCCCCGGCACCGGCAGCCCGGACCGAGCGCAAGGCCCGCCCGGCAAGCGCGCACAAGAGCGAAGGCATTGCCGCAGCCGAAGCAGACGAACGCCCGGCCGCGCCGAAAAAGCCGCGCGCCGGCAAAAATGCAATCGCCACTCAAACCTACCGCATCGAAGTAGGCCATACGCACGGTGTCAAGCCGGCCAACATCGTCGGCGCCATCGCCAACGAAGCCAGCCTGGACGCCAAGCACATCGGCCGCATCGATATTTTCGACGATTACAGCACGCTCGACCTGCCGGACGGCATGCCGAATGAATTGCTCGAGCATTTGAAGACGGTCTGGGTGGCAGGCCAGCAATTGCGGATCAGCGCCGCCCCCGGCGCCCACGATGCACCGCAAGCGTTGACCAAGAAGTTCAGCGAAAAGCCGGGCAAGCCGAAGAGCGATTTCGCCAAGCCGGCACGCAAGAGCAGCCGTCCGGTCTGAGCCGGCCGCGCCGGCGGGCAGCGCCGAAACATGGCCCGGTGATATAGTATGATGATCGCGACCGGCAACGCTGGCCGCGATCGTTTGCTTTGTCACCGGAGAATCGACATGACAGCGGAAAAAAAATACTGGTTCCCTGCCAAGACCTATGGTTGGGGCTGGGGCTTGCCCATTTGCTGGCAAGGCTGGCTGGTCTTGCTGTTGTTTGTGGTCGCCGCCGTTGCCGGCCGCCTCTTCCTGTTTCCCGATACCGGCACGGCGCCGCTCGCGCATCTGCTTTACATGGGATTCTGGTGCGTATTGCTGCTGGCGGTCTGCTGGCTCAAAGGCGAGCCGCCAGGCTGGCGCCGCAGGCGATAAGCGCATGAAAATCGCGGCCATTTCCGACATCCACGGCAATCTCGGCGCACTCGACGCGGTCCTGGCCGACATCGCCCGGCGCGGCGTCGATCTGGTCGTCAATCTCGGCGACATCGTCTCGGGCGCCTTGCAACCATGCGAAACCGCCGAGCGCCTGATGGCGCTTGCGCTGCCGACCATCCGCGGCAATCACGAACGGCAAGTGCTGGAAGACGATTCTTCGCATATGGGCGCATCCGATCGCCTGGCTTATTCAACGCTACGGCCGGAGCAAAAGCAATGGCTGGCCAGCCTGCCCGCCAGCCTGCGTCTGGCCGGCGACGTGCTGCTCGTACATGGCACGCCCGACAGCGACATCACATATTTTCTCGAAACCGTCACGCAATCGGGCTGCCGCCGCGCCGGCAAACGGCAAGTGACGGCGCTGGCCGGCGATACCGACGCCGCCCTCATTTTGTGCGGCCATACGCATGTGCCGCGCACCATGCAGCTCGACGACGGCCGCCTGATCGTCAATCCCGGCAGCGTCGGCTTGCAGGCTTACGCCGATACCCGGCCATTTGCGCACCGGATCGAAACCGGCTCGCCCCATGCGCGTTATGCAATCGTCGAACGCGGCCGTAGCGGCTGGTCGGCCGAACTGATCGCGGTCGCCTATGATTGGCATGCGGCCGCCGCCATGGCCCGGCGCCATGGCCGCCCCGACTGGGTGCAGCCGCTACTGAAGGGAGTAGTCGCTACGGCGGCAAACCTCGATGAAAGCTCATCTTCGGCCGGCGCAGCGCAAGACCGCGGCGGCTGACGGCGTTTCCGGCGCGCCCCTTGCCGGAGCTGATCAAGCGCGGACATGTCGGGCCGCCATCACGACCCGGCGCCGCCCGTCCGTCAGCGGCCCGGATGATAAGTGCGTTCGGCCTGGCGTTCGACTTCGCTGCGATAGAACAGCACGCGCTTGAATTGCCCCTTGCTGTACATCTCGGCCTGATCATTGAAATGCGGCGATGCCGGGTCGCCGCTTTCGCCGCCAGCCAGCACGCTCTTGGCCTGCACGCGCGGCCCGAATTCGACGGCGGCCACAAAGCTGTTGCCGCGGTCGCCGTAAATATGGCGCGTCTTGCCTTTGCCGGTCATGCCGAAGGCCGCCAGCGAACCCCAGGTCGACGAGGTGAATGCCACCGGCAGGCTGGGCTTGGCATCGTCGAACTGGGCATCGATCGCGCCGCTCAGACGCTGGAAGCGGTTGATATCGCCCCACGGCGTGCGCCAGCCGCCGAAATCGCGCTCGAGCTTGACCGAGGCCCGTCGCAGCGCTTGCAAATACTCGGACGCGGCCAGCTCGCGGCCAATGTAATCGATGGTCGGCACTTCTTTCTTGCGGGCCGCCGCGCTGGCATGTTCGAGCAAGTCCTGGCCCCAGAACACGGCCAGCGAAGTCGGCACCGAGGCAAGATCGTAGCGCCGGTCCCAATCGCGCAAGACGTCGATCTGTTCGGCCAGCTCGGCGCGTAGCGGATCGCCGGCCGGCAAGCCGTCCCAGGCCGCCAGCAGTTTCGGCAGCAAGACATCGAAGGCGGTCAGATAATTGTCGCTGGCGGCGGCGATCAGGCCGTCCAGACTCAGCGGCTTGGCATTTTCAAATACGCGGACCGCATGCACGCCGCGCGCATTTTCGGGGTTTTCCCACATATAGGACGGATAGTCCTGCTGACGCGGGCTGTATTTTCCGGCCGCCGAAAACGGCCAGTTATTGGTGTTCTGCAGCCAGCCATTGGGCGGATTTTTGAGCATGATGGTCTCTTCAACGGCATGCAGGCCCTGCCATTCGGTGGCCGGATCGCTGCCGTCGACGGCGTGCTTCCAGTCGAAGCGCGGATCGCGGCGCGGAATGAAATTGCCGTGGAAATAGGCGATATTGCCGTCGGCATCGGCATACACGGTATTATTCGATGAATTGGTGCGCAGCTTCATGGTCTCGTAAAACTGCGCATAATTTTTTGCCTTGGTACGCAGATACGATTGCGTCAGCGCCTGCACCGGATCGTTGAGCATTTTGACGGCAACCCATTTGCCGTCCTGGGCCCGGATGATCGGCCCGTGATGACTGAAATAGGCGGTCACGGTTTTTTGCTGCATGCCGCTGGCCGTTTTGTAAGGCAGCGTGATCTGCTCCTCCCTCATCGGCCGCAACTGGCTGCCGTAGCGATAGAAAAAATGCCCGTTCTGCTCGACCATGGTTTCCAGATACTCGTCGATGACGTCGCCGCCGCCCGACGTATGCATCCAGCCGAGCCGCTCGTTAAAGCCCTGGTAGACAAAGAACTGGCCCCAGGTCACGGCGCCGTAAGCGTTCAGGCCCTGGTCGCTGACGACCTGCACTTCAGGCCTGAAATAAAACGAGGTGTGCGGATTAATCATCAGCATGGCATGGCCGGAAGCGCTGCGCGACGGTGCGATGGCAAAGCCGTTCGAACCGCCCGGCTCGGCTTCCGGGGCCGCGGCCCGCCTATCGGCTGCCTCCTTGCCGCCAGCGGAGAACGGCCAGGAGGACGGCCATGAGAACGGCAGGGAAAACGGCAGGGAAAAGGCCGGCTTGCCGAGCGTGGCTGGCTTGGCATAAAACTGCTGCAGTGGCGCCAGCTCGACCGACTCGATGTCGCCGCCGATACTGCCTTCGCTGAAGGCCAGCGCCATCCACGGTTCGAAATGCGTAATCAGGCGCGGCTTGACCCCGGGATGCGTATACAGGTAAAAATTGAGGCCATCGGCAAAACTGTTCATCAAGTCTTGCAGCCAGCGCGGGCTGCGCGCGTATTTCACCCTCAGCACCTTGGGATCGATGAACAGTTTCATGCGCAAGTCGCGATACAGCTCGGCCTCGCCCTCGACTTCGGCCAGGCGGCCCAGCGCGTTAATGTAATTCATTTCGATGCGCTTGAAATCGTCTTCGGCCTGCGCATACAGCAGGCCGAAAACGGCATCGGCGTCGCTTTTTCCATACACGTGCGGAATACCCCATTGATCGCGGATGATGGTCACGCGCGCCGCCTGACGCCGCCAGCGTTCGCTGTCCGCTGCGCTGGCCTGGACCGCCGGCGCAACCGAAGCAGATGCAGGCGGCGGCGAAAACTGCGCCACCGGCGAATTTTCCGACTGCGCGGCCGATTGGCCGGCCGGCTGCGCGGCCGAGGACCCTGCGGGCTGACCTGCGGGCTGAGCTGTCGATGGCGATGAGGCCGGCAACACACTGGGCGTGCGCGCCGCAAGGGCGGCGGTACAGACACTGGCCATCAGCAACAGCAGGGGCCAGCGCGGCTTGATATGCATATGAAAACTCACCTTGTCATTCTCCAAAATACGGCAAACATATGCCCGCAGACGAGCTCGGGAAAGCGCGTCTGCACAGGCGGGGTGCGGCGATTCAATGTGGCGGCAGTGCTTTGATGAAGGTGCTGATCGCCATGATCAATTCAGGCGAGACAGGCATGTCGGGGCTGCTGTAAGAGGCCATTTGCAGCGCCGGATCGGCCCCGACCATTTTAAACAGGTGGTTCATGCCATCGATGACCACCAGCGTGGCTTCGGGCCTGGCCTCCTTGAGCGCCTGGCCATCGGCGGTTGGCACCTGCAGATCGGAGGTTCCCTGAACGATCAAAACCGGCATCGTCAGCGTCGGCAGCACATCGCGCGGCACATACTTGAGAATCGAAATCATGTAAGGCTGGACCGCGGGCCGATACAGGCCGGCCAGCGACTGCGAAACCTCTTCGACCTGGGTGCCTTGCTTGAGCGATTTCAGAATGCGCTCGCTTTCTTCAAACACGGCCGCCGGCGCGCGCGGCTTGAGCTGGTCGTGCAGCACTTCATCGAGCGCGCGCGCCGGACCGGCAATCGACACAAAGGCGTCGGCCTTGGCCTGGAGGCTGGCCAGCATGCCGACCAGCGAACCTTCGCTGTGACCGACCACGATCACGCGGCTAAAGCGCTGGTCGGCACGCAATTGCCTGGCCCAGGCGGCCGCATCGAGCGCGAAGTGCTCAAAGCGCAGTGCACTCTCCGCGCCGGCCGCCAATACGCTCTTGCCGATACCGCGCTTGTCATAGCGCACCGAAGCGATGCCGTTGCGCGCCAGATCTTGTGCCAGCAGTTTCAGGCAATTATTCGTGCCGACCAATAATGGCGAATTGCCGTCGCGATCAGTCGGCCCTGAATCGCCAATCAGCAAAACGACCGGAACGCCAGAGCCGGCTGCCGGCAGCAACTGCGTACCTGACAAGGTTCCGGTGGGAGTCTTCAGGCTGACTTCGGTCTCCGTATATTGCAAGGCCTGTGCCGGGCAAATCGCCGGCACGAAAAAAATCATCCACAGCAGGCCTCGCAGCGCCGTGCGGCCACTGGCATGCATGCCTGAATACATGGCAAGCAAGGCCTGCCGATACGATGCTGCTGCTGCGGTGAGCGAGGCGAACCCTTGCGTGCAGGCCGCGGCCGCCGTCAAGACAGTTGCAGACCTTGCAGCGAACCATTTTTTTTCACACTGCCCCATGTTTGAAACCTCTATTATTTTTATTCATGCGGATTATCGCTCGATCTGGTGGCGCTGCGCCATCCTCAGGCCGGCGCCAGGCGCGGCAGGGCGAACAAGGCCGCCGACGGATGGCCGAGACGCGTAAACGAGGCCAGCCGTCCTTGCTGATCGGCGGCCAGGGGATCGGCTTCATCGGTCAGGTGCGGCGACACTTCGTCCATGACAAAGACTTCGTTACCGTCAGCAATCAGGGCCAGCACCTCGGCGGCATTGGCCAGCGTGCCGGTGTCGAGTTCGACATCAGCACGCTCGGGATCAAGATGCCTTTTAAACGGATGCAACATCACCTGCTCGACAGCATCACCGCGCTGGTTCAACCTGATCTTCGTTACACCGTATTGACTCATGCTGTTTCCCTTGAAAGAAATGCGCTAAACCATTCCCGCGGGAGCGGCCTGTAACAGGCTCATAGTACCCGTCGCAGCAACTGACAGCAAGACACGCTGTGCGGCCTGGCGCACCGTCGCCGGCATTTTTTAAGGCCATACTGGAAACAGGAAGAGGTGAAAAACTTGTTATTTTACAAACTTCAATCGGCATGAATATGCAAACGCACGCACACGCATTGTGCAAACGCACGCACACGAAGATGGCAGGAGTATGTGATGAAACAGACTATATTGCGCCCCGAAATAGCCCCTCAACAAGCAGCAGGCGGCCAGAAAAAATTACCATATCGCAACATGCTCGATGAAGCCGATATCGGCAGTGGCGAAAAAACGCCGGGGCAGGAAGATACCGAGCGATTCATCCGCACGGTCCCGCTGAAGCAGGCCGATGCGGCGGCCGCCGCCGTGCCGGCGCCTCAAGCCGACCCCAATGCCGACCCCAATGTCGACCCGGAGGCCGACCCGGAAGCCGACCCGGAAGCCGAACAGGTTGGCACGGCCCACGGCCTGGTCGACCAGCTGGCGGAGGAACAGGCGATAGCCGAACTGTCGCTGGGCAGCGAGGATGACCTGGCCTTGGACAGACGCGCGCATGAGCGCCGGATGTCGATCGAGCAGGACGAACCGGACAGCCTGCTCGACGATCAAGACCCGGTGCCGCCCAAAGGAAACTGAAAAAGCAGGCGCCGATGCGCCTGACCGCCGCCCTCGCGGCGGCTCGGCGTCTTGCCGGCCATGGCTGTCACCGCGGCCGCATATTGCCTGGCGCGCGATGAAACCATCGGAGCGTAATTATCGGAGCGTAATTATCGGAGCGTAATTATCGGAGCGTAATTCTCAGGCGCCGCGCTCGGCAGAAATGGCGGCGGGACTGGCGATGCGGCGGACGGCGGTGGCCGTATTGGCGGCCGCACTGCCGGCGGTATCGCCAGCAGTGCGGCTGGTAGCCGAACCGGCACCGATCTGGCCGGCGACCACTTTGACCAGCGGAATGCCGGCATACAGCAGCGCCACGCCCAAACCGAGCGACAAGACAGCAAAAAATGCCTTGCGCGGCGAAATCGCCGGCAAGCTGGTGGTAGGAATGCGCGAAACAATGATTGCACGACGTGCCATGCCGTTCTCCGGTAATGAGGGACTCGGCAGACTGTAAATGCTCGGGTCGAAAAATTCTATCGGACAGCGGCGCGAGTCTTCGTAGGAAAACAGGAAGCTTTTCAAACAGCCCGGCCGGGCATGACGCACGGCAGTCTCTGTCTCCTCGCCGGCCCTTGTTGCGCCGTCGTCGCCCTGCTTTCGTCCACTCTTACACCAGGCCGTCAAACAGCAGCACCTCGACCATGTCGCCGACCCGCACCGCGGCTTGTTCCTCATGTAATACGACAATACAGTTGGCCGCGGCCATCGAGCTCAAGATGCCCGAACCCTGAGCGCCGGTCAGCGCCACCTGCAACTGGCCATCGCCGTCGGGACTGACGATGCCACGCTGATATTCGGTGCGCCCCGGCCGTTTGGCGATCGCCTGCGCCGCCCGCACGCGCACCAGGGGCAAGTCGGCGGCATGCTCGCCCATCAGGCGCAGCAAGGCTTGGCGCGCAAAAAAATAAAACGAGACCATGACGGCCACCGGATTGCCGGGCAGGCCGAACAGCAAGGCGCGCCGGCCGCCCGACTCGATGCTGCCGAAAGCCAGCGGGCGCCCGGGCCGCATCGTCAGGCTCCAGAAAGCGCACTGGCCGAGACTGGCCGCCAGTTGCTTGGTATAGTCGGCGGCGCCGACCGAGACGCCGCCCGACGTGATGACGACATCGGCGCTTTCGGCCGCCCGGCGCAAGGCATTTTCAAGCAATAGCCGATCATCCTTGACCACCCCCATGTCGAGCAGCTCGCAGCCGAGCCGCTCGAGCATGCAATGGAGCGTATAGCGATTGCTGTCGTACACGCAACCTTCAGGCAGCGCTTCGCCGAGCGAGCGCAATTCGTCGCCGGTCGAGAAAAACGCGACCCGCAGGCGACGCCAGACCGCCACCTGGCCCACCCCCAGCGACGCCAGCAGCCCGATGTCGGCCGGCCGCAAGCGCTTGCCGCGCTTCAGCGCCAAGGAACCGGCCGCCAGATCCTCGCCGCGGAAACGGCGATTCTCGCCGGCGGCGACGGCGCCGGCGGCAATCGATACCCGGCCATCGGCGAGCGCAACGTTCTCCTGCGCGATCACGGTATCGCATGCCGCCGGCAATACGGCGCCAGTCATGATGCGCACGCATTGCCCGGCTTCGACCTCGCCGCCATAGGGATGGCCGGCATAGGCGCTGCCGACCACCTGCAAGACGGCGCCGCCGGCCGCCAAATCGGCACTGCGCAGCGCATAACCGTCCATGGCCGAATTGTCGTGGGCCGGGACGTCGATCGGCGACACGATATCCTCGGCCAGCACGCGCCCGAGGGCGTCGAGAATCGGCAGCAGTTCCTGCTCGGCGACCGGCTCTCCGAACTCGGCGATGATGCGGCGCGCCAGCGCCACCGGTACCGCATCGGCATCGTAATCGGCAATCCCGGCAAGAATCTCATGCAGGCCGCGCGCCGGCGCGGCGTCGAGCGCCTGCAATTGTTCGAGCGTATTGATATTGCTAAACGCCGTCTCGTCGTCGAAATGCACCGTGACCGCATTGAGGGTGGCGAACCAGCTTTCGAGGCGCCGCCCGCCCTGCTGCAGATATGCCTCGAGCTGCGCCCGCAAGCCGACTTTCAACAGGCAAAATACCGATTGCGACTGCCGTGTGGCATCGGTGCCGGTGACGACGCTGGCCAGATCGGCCCCGTGTTCGTCGAGGGCCGCCGCCAGACGTTCGACCAGATCGGGCGGCAGGCAAGGCGAATCGCACGGCACCAGGGCCAGGTAGGGCGTCGCGCAATGGCGCAGGCCGACCTGCAGACCGGCCAGCGGACCGGCAAAGCCGGCGATGTCGTCGGCCCGGACCGGCCAGCCCAGTTGCGCATAACGCGCCAGGTTTTGATTGGCATTGATGAGCAGCGTGCCGACCTGCGGCTGCAGGCGCGCCAGCACGTGCTGCACCATCGTACTGCCGCGAAAGGCTTGCAAGCCCTTGTCGACGCCGCCCATGCGCGAACCGCGGCCGCCGGCCAATATCAATCCCGTAATCTGTGTTTTGTCAATTTTCATCAATATAATTTTTTATTTTGCATCGACTTATCCACAGAATATGTGTGCAAAGCTGTTGATAAGCCGAGGACTGTCTAGCCAAGTCATTGATCCATATCGCATAAGTGATTCTGCATCAAAATGGCCATGCCAGGCATAAAATCATTTGGCTGCGCAAGAACTGGCGTCACCGCTGCCGGCCGCCGGCCCCGCCGGCGACGCCGGGCTGGCAGTCGGCGCCACCCCGGGCTGCAGCAGGCGCAACAGCTTGTCCATGTCGGCCGGCTTGACCATGTGTTCGTCAAAACCGGCCTGCAGCGCGCGTTCGCGATCGGCATCCTGTCCATATCCGGTCAGCGCGATCAGACGGATCCGGCGCGTGCGCGGATTGGCGCGCAAGGCGCAGGCGACCTCAAAGCCGCTCATGGCCGGCAAACCGATATCGATGATGGCCACATCGGGCTGCTGCGCAATTGCCAGCGCGATGCCGTCGGCGCCATTTTCAGCTTCGCTGATCCGATGCCCATGCATGGCCAGACCGACGGCCAGCATGTCGCGGCTATCGGCATTATCTTCGATCAAGAGAATATGGCAGACGCCGCCGGCGACCGCCGGCGCCACCGCTTGCGCCAAAGGCACGGCCGCCAGCAGCGGCAGCGTCACCGTAAACGTGCTGCCCTGGCCGGGACCGTCGCTGGCCGCGCTGACGCTGCCGCCATGCAGCACCACCAGTTGCTTTACCAGCGTCAACCCGATCCCCAGCCCGCCCTGACTGCGGTCGAGCGTATTTGCCTGATTCCCCTGCACAAACAATTCAAAAATTTGCGGCAGCAGCTCGGCCGCGATGCCGACCCCGGAATCGCGCACCGTCAATACCGCGCAGCCGTCTTGCGCCTGCACGCTCAAATCGATGCGGCCGTCGACGGGCGTATATTTGCAGGCATTGCCGAGCAAATTGGTGACGATCTGCTCGAGCCGGGTGCGGTCGGCGCAGACCCAGGCCGGGCTGGTGGAAATATGTATCGTGCGCCGCTCGCAGCGGCCGCCGGCGCGCATGCCTTCGAGGCAGGCGGCCACGATGTTGGCAAGGTCGATCGGTTCGGTATTGAGCAGGATCTTGCCGTTCGTCACCCGCGTCACATCGAGCAAGTCATCGACGATGTGCGCCAGATTATTGCTCTGGCGCGCCAGGATTTCGCGCGCGCGCCGCAGCCTGTCATTGTCGTGCGATTCGAGGCCGATAATCGTCGCCGCGCCGCTGATGGCCGACAAGGGATTGCGAATTTCATGCCCGAGCATGGCCAGGAACTGATCCTTTGCCTGATTTTGCTGTTCGGCGCTGCGCCGCGCCTCGCGTTCGCTGATCAACAGCCGCACGCGCTCGCTTTCCGCCTGGCGGCGCGAACTGCGTTCATTGATCAGCAGCTTGCCGGCATCGTGCAGGGCGCTGTGCAGGGCCAGCACTTCGCTCACTTCGGATTGCTCCGCGGCCGGCATCTGCCCCTGCCCCAAGGCATTGGCGGCCTGCGCGGCGCGGTTGATCGACTCGATCAGGCGCCGGCCGAAAAAAGTGCCGGCCAGCGCCGCGCAGACCAGGGCGGCCAGCAAACCGAGCGAGGCGACCATGATCGCACTGCGGCCCGAAGATTCGATCAGGTCGACCGGCGCGGCCACGGCGACGGTCCAGCCCGAGATGGTCGAATGGGTGAAGGCGTCGTAGGCTTCGGTGCCTTCGAGCGTGTAATGGCGCAACTGCCCCTGGGGCGCCGCTCGGGCGGCCGCCACCAGTTCCGGCCGCGCCGGTTTGCCTTTCAATTCATCGGCCCGGTGCGAACGCGCGATAAAGCGGCCGTCGGCGCCGATGATGCCGATCACCCATGACGACGGCACCTGGCGCTGCGCGATCAGGCTTTCGAAATAGGAATCGACAAACACCTGAGCCAGTACATAGCGGCGACCGCCGGCCGTGGCGA
This sequence comes from Oxalobacteraceae bacterium, assembly GCA_021768485.1. Lineage (GTDB taxonomy): Bacteria > Pseudomonadota > Gammaproteobacteria > Burkholderiales > Burkholderiaceae_D > JAIZVZ01. Next base: position 14,446 of record JAIZVZ010000090.1, read on the forward strand.
CCGGATAAGCGAACACGGTCACGGCCTTGCCGGCGCCATCGTCATCGTCGGCAAACAGCTTGGCGACGCCTGGCCTGCTCATCTGCAGCAGCAGACGTATCCGCTCTTGCGACAAGGCCGGCAAGGCACTGCCGAACGGCAGCGAGGTATTGAGCAATTGCCGTCCCTGTTCGTCGAACAGCACGGTCCAGGTGCCCGGGTTGATCGCCGCGGCCTTGGCGCGCGCATAAAAATGTGCCAGGTCGCCGTTTTCGAGATAATACGACGAAGCCTGGATGCGCAAAGTCGCTTCGGCGCCGATCAGCTCGCGATCGACGATCAAGGCGGTGGCGCGCGCTGTCTCGTGCAGGCTGCGCAGCGCGGCATCGCG
>JAIZVZ010000023.1 GCA_021768485.1 Oxalobacteraceae bacterium
GCTGCTCGAACGCCCGCCGGGTAATCCCCGATTGCGTCAGCGCGGCAAACATCTCGGGAAACAGCGTCACGACATCGAACTGCATCGTTAAAAGTCCAGGCCCCAGTCGACCACGATTTTTTTGCTTCCCTGATCGACTTTGACGACAAACTGGGACACAAACGGAATCAGGCGCTCGGTCGCGACCGGCGCGGCATCGACTGCTGCTGCAACGGCGGGCAGCGCTTCGACGCGCAAAATCTGGTGCGCGCCATTTTCCATCAGGCCAGCCACCACACCGAGCGACTCGCCCTGTAAATTTTCGACCGTCATGCCGGTCAAATCCGACCAATAAAATTCGTCGGCGCCCAGAGCAGGAAAGTGGCTGCGCGGAACCTGCACCGTCGCGCCCTTGAGCGCTTCGGCGGCATCCCTGCCGACCACTCCCATCAATTGGGCCACAACGTCACCGCTGTGCATTTTCACTTGCAGGCGAGCCATCTGCTGCAAGTGCGGCTTATCGATCCACCAGGTCTTCACACCAAGCAAGGCATCCGCGTCGGCTGAATGGGGTTTGATGCGCACCCAGCCGTTTACGCCATAGGCGCCGGAGACATACCCTACTTGTATCAGATCCTGGGGGATTTTCACCCCGGCTTCATCATTGCCAGACACGATCAGCCCACCTGAAGGTCGGAACCCGCCAGTGGACGACGCAGCAACAATTTAAGCCTTGCCTGCGTTGACCAGACGGGCAACGGTTGGCGACAATTGTGCGCCAACGCCTGTCCAGTACGACAGACGATCTTCTGCAATACGGAATGGCACTTCGCCACCAGCGGCAACCGGATTGTAAAAACCGATGCGCTCAATGAAGCGACCATCGCGGCGATTGCGCGAATCTGTAGCGACGATGTTGAAAAACGGGCGCTTCTTGGCGCCTCCACGAGCTAAACGAATAACGACCATAATGTTTCCAAAAGTTGTACTAAGGCGGAAAAAGCCGTAAATTATAGCGCGTATTCGCATCCAAGCACAAGATTAATCGTGTGGATGTGGCAATTGCGCCGCCGGCAGACCAGTTTTCCCGGCATGGCGCCGTACTGATCCGTAAAGAGAACCCGCATTTTAGCAAATTTATCAGCAGACAGCTACTGATTGCATCGCGGCGACAAGTGATGCAGACTGCCGGTTATTGCAATTTTTGCCAGATTGGCCGTGCCAGCGCTCGCGCTTTGCCATGCATCCGCCACTCATTTCGCCACTCAACTCACCGCCGACAGCCTCTGCCACCATGACCGCCACCGACAAGAACAAGACTTTCGCCACCTTGCTGGCCCTGCTGCTGGGGGGGATCGGCGCGCATCGCTTTTATCTGCACGGCCGGCAAGACCGCTGGGGCTGGCTGCACCTGGCGGCCGCCCTCGCCTCGGCGCTTGCCGTGGCGCGGCTGCCGGCCCAGCCGCTGCTGTTCAGCGCCTGCCTGCTGGTGATGTCGTCGCTGGCCGGCTTTGTCGAAGCGCTCGTCATCGGCCTGACGCCCGACGAAAAATGGAATAAATATTTTCGGCCGCAAACGCCGTCGCAATCGCACTGGCCACTGGCATTGTTGCTGGTTGCCACACTGGCCATCGGCGCCACCAGCCTGATCGCCACCATCGCCCGCCTGTTCGACCTGCTCTATACGGGCGGCGCCTATGGCTGAAGCATATGACTGAAGCGCATGACTGAAGCCGACCGCCAATGCCCGGGGCCGCCGCACCTGCCGCACAGCCGGGCCGCCTACATCGAAATGCCGGTCGTTGCCTGCAAGCGGCAGCCGTCGATCTTCCAGGCGCCGGCAGCATCGCGTTCGAGGCGGTAGACCGCGACCCACACATGATTGATGGCGTCGACCACATTGACGAGCTGGATCGCATTGCCATCGACAAGTTCGGGCGGCGAAAACAGGACGCGTCGATGACGATAAATTGCCGGATAATACTTGCGCACGACACGCAGGAAATTGTCGGGGCTGCCGAAGCGCAGGCGCGTATCGGCACTCGACAGGCCGAAGGCCTTGTCACCGTCATCGGCCGCAAAAGCGTCGAGCTGCCCCTGCACCGCGGCCCGGATCGCATGGATGTCGCCCGCCTGCAGAACGAGCTTCGGCGCCGACGCCGGCCTCTTGCTGAGCGCGACGCCGACCGATGGCGTCAGCGCAAGCGGCAATAGCAAGGCATGAGATTGCAATGCGCCACATAAACAGAGCGCAACACCGGCCTTCAGCATACCGAGCTGTTTCATGACTTACCCCTTTGCTGGCGAGACGGGATAATTCAGTATATGAAGGCTTGCCTCTAATGCCATTCCAAATTGCGTGAGATTGTGCGCTGCCTCGCACTGAGGGCAAAAAAAGAGCGGTCAAAGCAGATTGGCTTTGCCGCCCAGAATAAAAATCGAAAATAAAAAACTATTTCAGCCGCCTGCCGCGTCGCTCAGAACTGGCTCTCGTCAAGCGCCATCACGCTGGCCCCGCCCTCGACGATGGCGCTGCGCAAGCCCGCCGATTGCGACAACAGATGCTCGGCAAAAAAACGCGCCGTGGCAATCTTGGCGTCATAAAAACGCGGATCGCCGCCGCCTTCGTGCAAGCGCTGCGCGGCAATCTGCGCCGCCCGCCCCATTTGCCAGCCGCCCAGCAACAGACCGGCCAGTTTCAGATACGGCACGCTGCCCGCATACACGCGCCGGATATCGGACTCGACCGTCGCCAGAATAAAATCGAGGACCGACTCGAACGCGGCAAGCGCCAGCGCCAGCTGGCGGCCGATCGCTTGCAGGTCGGCGCCATGCGGCCCCTGAGCATCAGCCAATTGCGCCGCCGTTGCGCGCACCCGGACGGCGATCGCGCGCGCCTGCGCCCCGCCGTCGCGCACCGTCTTGCGGCCGACCAGATCGTTGGCCTGGATCGCCGTCGTGCCTTCGTAAATGGTCAGGATTTTGGCGTCGCGGTAGTGCTGGGCGGCGCCGGTCTCTTCGATAAAACCCATGCCGCCATGCACCTGCACGCCGGTCAAGGCCACATCCTGCGCCATCTCGGTCGACCAGCCCTTGATCACCGGCACCAGATAGTCGTAAAAGGCGGCATTGGCCTCGCGCAGCGCCGGTTCAAGCGCGTGGTGCATCAGGTCGCTGGCGCCGGCGCCGACATAGGCCAGCGCCCGCGCCGCCTCGGTCTGCGCCCGCATCGTCATCAGCATGCGCCGCACATCGGGATGGGCAATGATGGCCACCGGCGCACTGGAACCGCCGACATCGCGCGACTGCACGCGCTCGCGGGCAAAGCGCAGCGCCTTTTGATAAGCGCGCTCGGCCAGGCCGACGCCCTGCAGGCCGACCCCGAAGCGCGCCGCATTCATCATGATGAACATGTATTCGAGGCCGCGATTTTCCTGCCCGACCAGGGTGCCGATGGCGCCGCCGTGCTCGCCGAACTGCAGCACCGCGGTCGGACTGGCCTTGATGCCGAGCTTGTGCTCGATCGAGACGCAATAGGCATCGTTGCGCGCGCCGAGGCTGCCGTCGGCATTGACCAGGAATTTCGGCACCAGAAACAGGGAAATACCCTTGACGCCGGGCGGCGCATCGGGCGTGCGGGCCAGCACCAGATGGACGATGTTATCGGCCATATCGTGTTCGCCATAGGTGATGAAAATCTTGGTGCCGGAAATCTTATATGTGCCGTCGCCCTGCGGCAGCGCGCGCGTGCGCACGGCCGCCAGATCGGAACCGGCCTGCGGTTCGGTCAGATTCATGGTGCCGGTCCAGGCGCCCGAAATCAGGGGCTTCAGATACAGGCGTTTTTGCTCTTCGCTGCCAGCCGTCATCAGCGCCTCGATGGTGCCATCGGTCAGCAAGGGGCACAGGGCAAAGGATATGCTGGCCGAATTGAGCATTTCGATGCAGGGCGTGGCCACCAGCTTGGGTAAGCCCTGGCCGCCGAAGTCTTGCGGATGTTGGACGCCTTGCCAGCCGGCCTCGGCAAAAGCCTGGAAGGCTTGCTTGAAACCGGCAGAAGTGGTGACTTCGCCGTCGTGCCAGAAACTCGGCTGCTGATCGGCCGAAAAATTGAGCGGCGCCACCACTTCGGCGCAAAAACGGGCGTTTTCCTCGAGTACGGCCTCGACCAGATCGGGCGTGGCATCTTCAAAACCGGGCAAGGCGTTGACCGCCTCCATGGCGGCCAGTTCGCGCATTGCAAACAACATATCCTGTAGCGGGGCCTGATAAGCGTTGTGAGGCATGCTGCTCTCCCAAAAGTGGCGGTGCAAAGCCGGCGCGCACAACGGCGCCGGCCCGGTATTGCAACTTGCTACTTGCTACTTGCGCACAGGTCCCGAGCGGACCCGGGTGACTAGGCGAGTGCCGTCACCAGTTGCGGCACGATCTCGAACAGGTCGCCGACGATGCCATAATCGGCAACCGAAAAAATCGGCGCCTCGGCATCCTTGTTGATGGCGACGATGACCTTGGAATCCTTCATCCCGGCCAGATGCTGGATCGCGCCCGAAATGCCGACGGCGAAATACAGATTCGGGGCGACGATCTTGCCGGTCTGGCCGACCTGCCAATCGTTGGGAACATAGCCGGCGTCGACCGCGGCCCGCGACGCGCCCAGGGCCGCGCCGAGACGATCGGCCAGCGGATCGAGAATCTTGAAGTTGTCGGCCGAACCCATGCCGCGCCCGCCCGAGACGATGACCTTGGCGGCAGTCAGTTCCGGACGGTCGGACTTGGCCAGTTCGCGCGAGATAAAGACCGACTGGCCGGAATCGGCCACGCCGGTCACGGTTTCCACCGCGGCGCTGCCGCCGCTGCCGGCGGCCGCATCGAAACCGGTGGTGCGCACCGTGATGACCTTGACCCGGTCTTTCGACTGCACGGTGGCGATCGCATTGCCGGCAAAAATCGGACGCTCAAACGTGTCGGGGGAATCGACCTTGGTGATTTCGGAAATCTGGCCGACATCGAGCCTGGCGGCGACGCGCGGCAAGACGTTCTTGCCGTAAGCGGTGGCCGCAGCCAGGATATGGGTATAGGCAGGCGCCAGCGCCAGCACCTGTTCGGCCAGGTTTTCGGCCAGGCCGTCCTTGAACTGGGCGGCGTCGACCAGCAAGACCTTGGCCACGCCGGCGATTTTGGATGCGGCTTCGGCGACGGCGGCGCAATTGAAGCCGGCAACCAGCACGTGGACGTCGGCGCTGCAGGCCAGCGCCGCGCTGATGGTGTTATAAGTGCCGCCTTTCAGGGCAGCGTTATCGTGTTCGGCAATTACTAATGCAAGCATGGGAGTTCCTTTGTAAGCGCGCCTGGCGCGCGGCGATAATTTTTTAAATGACTTTCGCTTCGGTTTTCAGCTTTTCCACCAGGGTAGCGACGTCGGGCACCATCACGCCGGCGGTCCGTTTTGGCGGCTCCGTCACTTTCAGGGTCGTCAGGCGGGCGCTGACGTCGACCGCGAGCTCGTCCGGCTTGACCGTCTCGAGCGGCTTTTTCTTGGCTTTCATGATATTCGGCAGGGTCACATAGCGCGGCTCGTTAAGGCGCAGATCGCTGGTGATAATCGCCGGCAAATTCAGGCGCAGCACTTCCAGCCCGCCGTCGACTTCGCGCGTGACGGTGACGGTCTTCTCGTCGAGCTCGACCTTCGAGGCAAAAGTCGCTTGCGGCCAGCCGAGCAGCGCCGCCAGCATTTGCCCGGTCTGGTTGCAATCGTCGTCGATCGCCTGCTTGCCGAGAATGATCAGCTGCGGCTGCTCCTTGTCGGCCAGCGCCTTGAGCAATTTGGCCACCGCCAGCGGTTCGAGCACGGCCTCGCTTTCGACCAGGATGGCGCGGTCGGCGCCGATTGCCATGGCCGTGCGCAGCGTTTCCTGCGCTTGCGCGACGCCGCACGAAATCGCCACCACTTCGGCCACCTTGCCGCCCTCCTTCAGACGCATCGCTTCTTCGAGCGCGATTTCATCGAAGGGGTTCATCGACATCTTGACATTGGCGATGTCGACACCGCTGCCGTCGGATTTGACCCGGACCTTGACGTTGTAGTCGACCACGCGCTTGACGGGAACCAGAATTTTCATGGAATGCCTTTGAAAAATGTTAAGGGCGCCGCCGCACACGAGGCGAAAGGCACCGCACCAAAATAGTATGCGAATTATAAGAGAGATCGCACCTCAATGCCGAAATTTAGCACGATCGTGCGATTTATGGATAAAAAAAAACGCCAAGCCTTAAATCAAAATTGCGCCAGATCAAAAATGCCTAAAAAAACTATGCAAAAAGACGGCGCCACATCAGCAGCGCATATTCTATCAGTGCTCTATTTGCAAAACGGAAGAATTATTTCCGCTGCATAAGGAACACAAATTCCATGCCGTTTTGACTGTGCTCAAGCAGCGTATTGCCAGTTTGCCGTGCAAAAGCCTGAAAATCCCGGATCGAGCCCGGGTCGGTGGCAACGATGCGCAGTACTTGACCGCTCACCAGTTCCGCCAGGGCTTTCTTGGCTTTCAAAATAGGCAATGGACAATGCAAGCCGCGGGCATCGAGTTCCAGCTGAAATTGCGTCATCGGTTCAGTTAATAATGATTGTGTCATCTTCGTGTGTCCACCCAGGCCGGCGCCCCTGTATCTGCGCCGGCTGTTGGCGTAATCTTCTTGTGATACCGCTTTGTGTGACGGCCATCTTACTCCAATTTCCCTGAAATGACGCACTGCATCAAGGACTGTCGGCCTTTTGCAACGGATGTATAGACAGACGTAAAAACAAAGAAAAAAGACATGCCGGCCTGCACCGCCATGTCTCTTCCATCAGGGCAAAACGGCCCACCGCACCGGCCGCCGCCCGCCTGCAATGCGCTGGCAGTGCTTACGTGCAATGTCCGATGTTATGCCCCGCGCTATGCCCCGCGCCAGGCATCATGCGCGCTCGCCAACCCAGGCCGCCACGCCGGCCAGCGCCTGCGGCAAGCCGCTGGCATCGGTGCCGCCGGCCTGCGCCATGTCGGGCCGGCCGCCGCCCTTGCCGCCGACTTGCTGGGCCACGAAATTGACCAGCTCGCCGGCTTTCACGCGCGAGGTGGCGTCGGCCGTGACGCCGGCAATCAGGCTGACCTTGCCGTCGGCCACGCTGGCCAGCACGATCGCCGCCGTTTTCAGCTTGTCCTTGAGCTTGTCCATGGTGGCGCGCAAGGCCGCCACATCGGCGCCCTCCATCACTTGCGCCAGCACCTTGATGCCCTTGACGTCGACCGCCAGGGCCAGCATCTCGTCGCCCTGGCCGGACGCCAGCTTGGCCTTGGCCGCGGCCAGTTCCTTTTCCAGCGCCTTCAGGTTGTCCTGGGTCTGGGCGATGCGCGCGATCAGCTCTTCGGGATGCGACTTGAGCATGGCCGACGCTTCCAGCACGCGCCGGTTCAGGTTTTGCAGCAGGCTCAGGGCGCCCTCGCCGGTGACCGCTTCGAGGCGCCGGATGCCGGCCGCCACGCCGCCCTCGCCGATGATCTTGAACAGGCCGATGTCGCCGGTGCGCGCCACATGGGTGCCGCCGCACAGTTCGCGCGAGCTGCCGATGTCGAGCACGCGCACCTCGTCGCCGTATTTTTCGCCGAACAGGGCCATCGCCCCGTGCTTGACGGCGTCGTCGAACGACATCACCTGCGCCTGCGTGGCCACATTGGCCAGGATTTCGCGGTTGACGATCGCCTCGATCTCAGTGATCTGCTCGGGCGTGACCGGCGCATTGTGGCTGAAATCGAAACGCGTCTTGTCGGCATCGACCAGCGAACCCTTTTGCGCCACATGGCTGCCCAGCACTTCGCGCAGCGCCTTGTGCATCAAATGGGTGGCCGAGTGATTGCGCATGGTTTGCGCGCGCACCGCCAGATCGACCTCGGCCGTAAGCAGGTCGCCGACGCCCAGGCTGCCGCGCGTCAGGCTGCCGTGGTGACCGAATACTTCGGCCTGGATCTTCAAGGTGTCTTCAACCGCAAACGTGGCCGCCGCCGAGTTCAGGGTGCCGGTGTCGCCGACCTGGCCGCCGGACTCGGCATAAAACGGCGTGCTGTCGAGCACCACGATGCCTTCCTGGCCGGCCAGCATTTTGTCGACCGGCGCCCCGCTCACGTACAGCGCGACCACCTTGGCCTGCTCCTGGCGCAGCCTGTCGTAACCGACGAAAGCGGTCTTGATGCCGCTGTATTCGACTTGCGCGGCCATCTTGAACTTGCCGGCTGCGCGCGCCGCTTTCTTTTGCCGCTCCATGGCGGCATGAAAGCCGGCCTCGTCGAGCACCACGCTGCGTTCGCGGCAAATGTCGGCCGTCAGATCGAGCGGGAAGCCGAAGGTGTCGTACAGGGTGAATGCGGTTTCGCCATCGAGCTTGCCGGCGCCCTTGAGCAGGCTGGCCTCGAGGATTTTCATGCCGTTTTCGAGCGTTTCGCCGAAGCGCTCTTCTTCCTGCTTCAGGACTTCGGCCACGCGCGCGCTGGCGCTGACCAGTTCCGGATAGGCCGCGCCCATCTCGCGCACCAGATCTTCGACCAGCAGGAAAAAGAAAGGCTTGGCCTGGCCGAGCTTGTGGCCGTGGCGCAGTGCGCGGCGGATGATGCGGCGCAGCACATAGCCGTGGCCTTCGCTGCCCGGAATGATGCCGTCGACGATCAGGAAGGCGCTGGCGCGGATATGATCGGCAATCACCTTGAGCGAATTGTTTTCGAGGTCCGTGCTGTTGGTGACGCGGGCGGCGGCCTTGATCAAATTCTGGAACAGGTCGATTTCATAATTGCTGTGCACATGCTGCAGCACCGCCGCCAGCCGCTCCAGACCCATGCCGGTATCGACGCACGGCTTGGGCAGGCGCGGCATATTGCCGGCTTCGTCGCGGTTGAACTGCATGAAGACCAGGTTCCAGATCTCGATGTAGCGGTCGCCGTTTTCGTCCGGGCTGCCCGGAGGCCCGCCCCAGACGTCGGGACCGTGGTCGTAGAAAATCTCGGTGCACGGACCGCAGGGGCCGGTGTCGGCCATTTGCCAGAAATTGTCGGACGCATAGCGCGCGCCCTTGTTGTCGCCGATGCGCACGATGCGCTCGGCCGGAATGCCGATTTCCTTGGACCAGATATCGTAGGCTTCGTCGTCTTCGTGATAGACGGTAACCCATAATTTATCGGCCGGCAGCTTGTAGACCTTGGTCAGCAACTCCCAGGCGTAGCTGATCGCATCGTGCTTGAAATAGTCGCCGAAGCTGAAATTGCCGAGCATTTCAAAAAACGTGTGATGACGCGCCGTGTAGCCGACGTTTTCGAGATCGTTATGCTTGCCGCCGGCGCGCACGCAGCGCTGCACCGAGGTGGCGCGCGAATAGGCGCGCTGATCGAGTCCCAAAAACACATCCTTGAATTGCACCATGCCGCTATTGGTCAGCAACATGGTCGGATCGTTGCCCGGCACCAAAGGACTCGAGCGCACGATGGTATGGCCCTTGGATTCGAAAAACTGCAGGAATTTGTCGCGAATTTCAGATGATTTCATGTTTTAGGACAAGTCGTAAAAGTCATGCGGCATGGCGCAAAAATGGAATTATACGTGATAACCCGCAAGGAAATAAGGCTTGGCGCACGGCGGGCGAAGCTGGCGCACAGGAAAAAAGCAGCGGAAAAGGCCGGCAATTACCCGATAAATGCCCGACAAATGCGCGATAAATGCACGATAAATACAAAAACAAATGACAATAAAAGCCCGCGCAGGCCGCCCGTCTCAGGCGAAGGCCGGGCCGATCACATCGAGGCGGTCGGTGCAAAACGCATCCACGCCCCAGGCCAGCAATTGGCGCGCGCGCAGCGGGTCGTTGACGGTGTAGCAAAACAGGCCGTAACCGGCCGCCTTCACCTGATGCGCCAGCGCCGGCGTCAGATGCTGTTGATTGACATGCAGGGCCACCGCGCCCAGTTGCGCCAGCCGCGCCTGCCAGTCCGGCTCGACGGCGTCAACCAGATAGGCGCACGGCAAGTCGGGCGCACTGGCTTTGGCGGCCAGCAAGGCCTCGACAGAAAACGAGGCCAGCAAGGGCCGCTGCTCGGCGGCCGGCGCCCGGTCAAAGGCAGCTGCCGCCTGGGCGCCGACCACGCGCCCGGTCGCGGACTCGAAGCCGGGCACCGGCTTGATTTCGATATTCATCCAGATCGACTGGCGCCGGCAAAACGCCAGCGCCTGCTCGAACAGCGGCACCGCCTCGCCGGCAAATTGCGGGCCGAACCAGCTGCCGGCATCGGCCTGCGCCAGCTGCGCCGCCGGCACGCTGGCCACGCTGCCGCGCCCCGCCACCGTGCGCCCCAGACAATCGTCATGCATCAGCACCGCAATGCCGTCCGCCGCCAGCATCACATCGAATTCGGCCGCGTGAAAGCCGTGCTGCAAACCGCAGCGCAAGGCCGCCAGCGTATTTTCCGGCGCCAGCGTGCCGCCGCCGCGATGGGCCACGATCTTTGGGTAAGGCCACATGATGCTCCATTCAAAAAACAGGCGCCGACCGGCAATGCGCCACAAATAAGAACAAATAAATACAAATTGACAGCATTTAAGCAAATCTCACACGCGATTCGAGCCGCGCTCAATGACAGGAAGCGGCCCGCCGGCGCCACGAAAAGTACACGGCAGTTTTCAGGCGCCGTTTTAAAGTCCCGCTCACAGCCAGCGTACCGGCCGCAGGCAAACGGCAGGCAAACGACAGGCAAGGCGGGACAACGGCAGTCCAGGTACGCCCGCCCGAGCACAAAGGCAACGCAATCGTTGTCAATAAACAAGAAACCAACGATTGATTACACAAACCGGCATAAAATATGCGATAAATGATGTTAATCGGAACAAGTACCGCATTGCGAGGCCAATACGAATGAAAGAATACAGTAATTTATCCGTCTTGATTGTCGACCCCAATGCAGGCATGCGCGCCAGTTTGCACAATATGCTGAACCAGTCGGAAATCACGAAGATCGAATACGCTTTCAATTCCGGCACCGCGATCCGCCAAATCACCAAGAAATCCTACGACATCATTCTGTGCGAATACGACCTCGGCAATGCCCAGGACGGCCAGGACGGCCAGCAGTTGCTCGAAGACTTGCGCCATCACCAATTGATCGGCCAGTGGACCATCTTCATCATGATCACCTCCGAGAGCGTCTACGGCAAGGTGATGAGCGCGGCCGAACTGGCGCCATCGGACTACATCCTCAAACCATTCACGGGCGAGACCCTGGGACTGCGCATCAAGCGCGCAATCGAGCGGCGCGTCGCCTTCCTGCCCATTTTCCAGTTGATCGGGCAAGGCAAGCTGCGCGAAGCGATCGCCGCCACCACCACGGCCGAACAACAGCACCCGCGCCATGCGACCGATTTTTGCCGCCTGCGCGCCGAGCTGCAATTGAAATTGGGCGCAGCTGGCGAGGCCGAGCAAACTTACCGCAAAATCATCGAAGGCCGTTCGTTCGACTGGGCCCAGCTGGGGCTGGCCAAGGCGCTGTTTGCGCAAGGTAACTACGCCGAAGCCGAAACAAGCCTGAACGCCTTAATTGCCGGCAATGGCAAACTGATGGATGCCTACGACTGGCTGGCCAAGACCTATGAAGCAATGGCGCGGCCGAAAGAAGCGCAAAGCACGCTGGAAACGGCGGTAGCCATCTCGCCGCATGTGGTGCGGCGCTGGCGCCGCCTCGGCGAAATGGCGCTCGAGGCCGGCGCCCCCGAAGTGGCCGAACGCAGCTTCAAGCAAGTCATCAGCAAATCCAAATACTCGGAATTTCGCGACCCCGAAGACCATGTGCAATTGGTCAGAACAATGTTGGCCAACAAACGTCCGAGCGCGGCCGAAGAAATCATCCGCGACTTTGACAAATCGTTGCGCGGCAATCCGAAAGCGGCCGTCTGCCGCGCCATTTCCAGCGCCATGCTGCACACGGCAAATGGCAATGAACAGGCGGCCGTCAAGGAATTGTCGGAAGCGGTCGAGGCCCACCGCGCCGGCGCCCCGCTCTCGAGCGCGATGACTATTTCACTGGTCAAAAGCTGCATCGAGCACCGGCTCGACGATGCCGCCTCGGACGTATTGCAAGATGCCGTCAACGAGGCCGACAATGGCGTTTCTCTCGAAAGCGCAATGCAGGTGTTCGAGCAGGTCGGACGCAGCGACCTGGCGGCCGGCTTCGGCCAGCAGCTCAAGCTGCGCGTGACGACCCTGCTGGAAACGGCCCGCAAGCTATCGCAGGAACAAGACTTCAAGGGCGCCGTCAGTGCCATGCTCGAAGCGACGCGCAAGGCGCCCACCGATGCCAGCGTGGCCGGCGGCGCCGTCAATACCATGATGACTTGCATGGATCACCTGGGCTGGGATCATGCGCTCGGCGACCAGGCGCGCCTGTTGCTGGAGCGCGTGCAGCGGCTCGAACCGGACTCGCCGCAATTGCCCGAACTGCTCACCCAATACCAGAATACGCAAAGAAAATACGGCATTGCCGCCTGAGCGAGCTGCGGCCGACAAGCGCCGGCATGTTTGCTACGCGCTGCGCTGCAGGCAACGGTCAAGCGACAGCGCCATATAAGCATAGCTGTCGCTGACGCAACGTCCGAGAAATGCAGCGTATTTGGGTTCCGCATGCGGGCCGATCAGCGAACAGATGATGTCGAGCGCTTCCCACGGATGGGTATCGTCGTAATGCGCGTGCAGCTTGAGCCAGCGCGTCGCCCGGCGCCGCTCGTCGGGCGCAAATGACTGCTCGTAGGCATCGGAAGAACAGATCAGGGCCGCCCACTCGCCGGTCGCGCCTTCGATGGCCAGATTGGTGGCGGCCATGCTGGTGGCCAGCGAATCGCGCAAGCTGCTGTGCCAGCACCAGTGATTGAGGGCCCGGCTTTCGATCGAGACACCGGCGTTGCCGATCAAGTCTTGCCGGCTCACGCCGCACGCGGCGGCCCACTCGACCCAGTGGTCGGCATGATCTTGTTCTACGCGGATGTTTTTCATCAGGTATTTGCGCGCCATGTTTTCGCCGTGCGAGCGGCCGTACTGAATCTTGCACAAATTGGTCGCCATGTATTGCGGGAATTGCTCGATGATGGGCCAGCCGCCGATAAAAAACTGCCGCCCGATATCGGCCGGCAGACAAGCCTCCTTCATCATCGCAAACAACTCATGCCTGACCACTTTGGCTTTGGCCGGCAAAGTCGATTGCAGCATATCCTGCGCCCATGCCGGATAACTGCTCAATGCCATCAACGGCCCGCTGCGCCGAAATTCCGCCTGCAGCTCGTTCTCCATTTTCATAAATATGATCCTTGTCAGTTGAGGGTCGAGAGTGCTGAGTTTGATAGCTTTATATTGAAGTAGTTCAAACATCGATTTGATATTTTTAAAGTCTTCTTTATTTGTATCAAATACGATCCACTTATTTTTTCCTCAGCCAAGTACAAGCAGGCGCCGGCCAAACCGCGCCGGCATCGGCGCCGCCGGCCGGCATGCCACGTCCATCCTCTCCCGGCCCCAGCCCTGCATGTGAACAACAGTAAGCCCTCGCCTGCGCGCGACAGCGACACTTGGTCAAAAAATTAAACGTCATATTGAACATCGGGATTGTTCCGTGCTCCAATCATCGTCGCCAGAGATCGGCGCGCAACCGCTTCTGCGGTCGCTGCCATGCCGCCGCGCTTCTGACGCCAGCCACGCCGACGCAAGCCACGCCGACGCAAGCCACGCCGACGCCAGCCATGCCGACGCAATCCATGAAAAGGGCCTTGAACAGATGCCCGAAGAGGTTCGTAATGACTAGCAGTGCAAAAATCGATGAGGTCGCCTTCCTGATCGGCCCCGGCGGGAAAATCACGACCTGGAATGCGGCCTGCCAACGGCTGCTCGGCTATGCCGACAAGGACATCTTGCTGCGCCATATCACCTCGCTCTTGCCGGCGCCGCAAAAAAAAACAATGCAAGAACGTTTGAGGGCCTCGCGCAGCGCCGCCGACAAATTCGAATCGGATCTTGTGCTGGCCGATGGCCAGCAAGCCACCTTCAGCCTGACCTTTATCCCCCAATATCGCCGGACCGGCCGGTTTTCCGGCTTTAGCGTGCTGCTGCGCCATGCCGGCGCTCACGCCAATGAGGGGGCCGGCACCGCCTGTCCAGCAACCGAACGCGAGGTGATTCGCAACACCCCGCTCAAGGACATGGTCGACTTCCTGACCGGCACCTTTTACGTCATCAACCAGGAACGCCGTCTCGTCAGCTGGAATAAAAAAGTCGAGCAAGCGACGCAGCGCAGCAGCGCCCAGCTGGTCGTGCTCGACGTGCTCGAGCTGTTTGCCGACGATGAAAAGCAATTGATCGCCGAAAAGATCGGCGAGGTATTCGAGCGCAATGGCCAGGTCATGGTCGAGGCCAACCTGCTGGCAAAAAATGGCAGCAGCACGCCTTTTCTGTTCAGCGGTTCGCGCTTCATCTCGAGCGGAAAATTCTATTTGTGCGGCATGGGGCTCGATATCTCGGAGCGCCGCGAGCGCGACGAGCAACTGCGCCTGCGCGACCGCGCGCTGCATGCCAGCAGCAACGGCATCCTGATCACCCATTGCATCGGCAAAAAAAACCTGATCGAATATGTCAATCCGGCTTTCGAGCGCATCACCGGCTACGCCGCCGAGGAAGTCATCGGCCGCGATCCGCGCTTCATGGCCGCGCCGGGAATGGATGACGACCAACGCGCGCAGCTCAAGCAAGCGCTCCTCGAACGCAGCGAAATCAACGTCATCTTTCGCAACCGGCGCAAAAACGGCGAGCTGTTCTGGAACGATCTGACCATCACGCCGGTGCTCGACCCCAGAGGCGTCTGCAGCCATTTCATCGGCGTCATCAACGACATCACGACCTTCAAGCACCACACCTCGCATCTCGAACACAAGGTCAACCATGACGTCCTGACCGGGCTGGCCAACCGCACCTTGCTGCTGGACCGCCTGGAACAGGCCATCCATGTCGCCCAGCGCAACAAGACCATGGTCGCCACGCTGATGATAGACCTCGACAATTTCAAGGTCATCAACGATTCGATGGGACACGACGCCGGCGACACCGTATTGAAAGTGGTCGCCAAACGCTTGCAGGATTCGGTGCGCGACAGCGATACCGTGGCCCGCCTGGGCGGCGATGAATTCGTCCTGGTGCTGAGCAATCAACCGTCGCTGCGCTTTACCTTGCGCATGATAGACCGCTTGCGCCAGGACATGGCGCAGGCGGTGCCCATCGACAAAATGCAGATCGCCGTCGAACTGAGCATGGGCGTGAGCGTGTTTCCGCACGATGCAGATTCAGTCGACGGCTTGCTGCGGGCGGCCGATGTGGCCATGTATCACGCCAAGCGCGCCGGCCGCAATGACGTCCATTTCTTTTCCGAAGAAATGCGGCTGACCACGGAAAGCAAGCACAAGCTCGAAAACAGCTTGCGCAACGCTCTTGCAAAAAATGAAATTTTTCTTGCACTGCAACCGAAGATGTCGATGAAAACCGGAAAAATCGTCGGTGCCGAAGCGCTGCTGCGCTGGAGCCATCCCGAAAGAGGCATTTTGCTGCCGGCCGCCTTCATCGCCGAAGCCGAAGACAGCGGCCTGATCATCGAGCTCGGCGAATGGGTGGCGCGCGATATCTGCGCCATGCTGCAGCGCCTGCAGCAAATCGGCTTTCACGATATCGGGATGTCGATGAATATCTCGTTTCGCGAATTCAGCCAAAAGGATTATTTTTCATCGATCAGGGAAAAACTCGCCGAATTCAAGCTCGAACCGGCGCTGTTCGAACTCGAAATCAAGGAATCGCATCTGACGCGCAACTTGCCGCTGTCGCGCGACATCTTGCCGCACATCGACGAGCTTGGACTCAGGCTGACGGTCGACGAATTCGGGGCAGGCCTGTCGAGTCTTAGCGATTTGCAACAATTCCCCATCGATCACATCAAAATCGCCAAATCGATCATCGACAATCTGCAGCGAGATAAAACCCACGGCGCCTTGGCAAAAATGGCGATCGGCATCGGCCACACCATGAATGTCGACGTCATCGCCGACGGCGTCGAGACCAGCAATCAGTTGATTTTTTTACAAATCAACGGCTGCGACCAAATCCAGGGCAATTACTTCAGCGAGCCCTTGCGCATGGAGCAATTCGAGCAAATGCTGCGCGCCTCGCCCGCGGCGCGGCATTGATGAAGAATCGGATAAGCCGCCTGAGAAATAAGCCGCCTGAGACGCCCTTGAATCTTACCTGAGCCCCATCTGCATCCAAGCTGAGGCGCGCCCGGGACGCCGCTGAGCGCCCGCAGCGCGCACGGCAAGAAGCGGTCGGCCGCCGTCGCCGCAACGGTAAAATTCAGTGTTTTTAAGAAATTTATCGGCATCAATGCCTTGCCGGGCGCAGGCCATGAGCGGGCCGCCGCAACGGTTCAGCGCGCGCCGCGCGCAGATAAACCGCCGACGAGGCGCATCGCTTGGTAAAATGCCCTGTTAAAATTATCCGATTATGCATTTTTGACCAGACCATGAGCAAAGCCAACAAGCCTACCGATACTGCAACGCCTGACGCCCCGTCGTCGAATTTTTTGCGCGCCATCGTCGAGACCGACCTGCGCGACGGCCATTACACGCGGGCCGGCCTGCCGGCAGTGATTACCCGTTTCCCACCGGAACCAAACGGTTATCTGCACATCGGCCATGCAAAGTCGATCTGCCTCAATTTCGGCCTGGCGCGCCAATACGGCGGCCGCTGCCATCTGCGCTTCGACGATACCAATCCGGCCAAGGAAGACCAGGAATACGTCGACACCATCATGGACAGCGTCAAATGGCTCGGGTTTACGTGGGAAGAGGCCGGCACCGACAGCCTCAGCCACCTGCACTATGCCAGCGATTATTTCGACCAGCTGTATGCGATGGCCGAATACCTGATCAAGGCCGGCCACGCCTATATCGACAGCCAGAGCGCTGAAGACATGGCGGCCAACCGCGGCAATTTCAGCGAACCGGGCAAGAATTCGCCGTTTCGCGACCGCCCGGCGGCCGAATCGCTCGATCTGTTCCGGCGCATGAAAAACGGCGAATTCGCCGATGGCGTGCACATCCTGCGCGCCAAGATGGGGCCCGACGCCATGCGCTCGCCAAACATGAATTTGCGCGACCCGGCGCTATACCGGATCCGCCACGCCCATCACCATCGCACCGGCGACAAATGGTGCATCTATCCGATGTACGATTACACGCACCCGATTTCGGATGCCATCGAACAGATCACGCACTCGATCTGCACGCTCGAATTCCAGGATCACCGGCCGTTCTACGACTGGGTCCTGGAGCGCGTGGCCGAAGGCGGCTTCGTCTTCAAGCCGCTGCCGCACCAATACGAATTCGCCCGCCTGAACCTGACCTATGTGGTCACCAGCAAGCGCAAGCTGCGCGAACTGGTCGAGCAAAACATCGTCGACGGCTGGGACGATCCGCGTCTGCCGACGCTGGTGGGGATCCGCCGCCGCGGTTACACGCCGGAAGCGATCCAGCTGTTTTGCGAACGCATCGGCGTCAGCAAGGCCGACGGCTGGATCGACATGAGCACGCTCGAAGGCTGCCTGCGCGAAGACCTCGACCCGAAAGCGCCGCGCGCCACGGCCGTGCTCCATCCGCTCAAGCTGGTAATCGACAACTTTCCCGAAAACGAGAGCGTCGCCTGCAGCGCACCGGTCCATCCGCACCGGCCCGAAGACGGCGTTCGCCATTTCCCGATCACGCGCGAGCTGTGGATCGAGCAGGAAGATTTCATGGAAGTGCCGAGCAAGGGCTATTTCCGCCTGTTCCCGCCGAGCGGCGACGCCGCCGGCAGCAAGGTCAGGCTGCGCCACGGCTATGTGGTCGAATGCACGGGCTACGACAAGGATGCCGACGGCAAGGTGATTGCCGTCCATTGCAACTATTTCGCAGACAGCAAGTCCGGCACCGAAGGCAGCGCCAATTACAAGGTCAAGGGCAATATTCACTGGGTCAGCATGCCGACGGCACTGGCGGCCGAAGTGCGTTTGTACGAACGCCTGTTCACCGATCCGCACCCCGATGCCGGCGGCAAGGACTTCATGCAGCTGCTCAACCCCGATGCCAAGCAAGTCATTACCGCCTATCTCGAACCGGGCATGGCCAATGCGCAGCCGGAACAGCGCTTCCAGTTCGAGCGCCATGGCTATTTTGTCGCCGACCGCATCGATTCGGCGCCCGGCAAACCGGTGTTCAACCGGGCAGTGACCTTGAGAGATGGCGCGGGCAAGTAAGCCGCGATAAAAAAACCCGCTGCCGCGGGTTTTTTTACATCGTGGCGCCGATGGCCGGGCAGCTGCGTTTCTGTTGAAAAATTACTCCATGGATAGAACGGCCGCGGCAAACGGCGCCCGCGCCGCAAATTTCTTGCGCTTGACGCCCCGGACGCCAGGCTGCACTATTGACAACTACCGAGGTCGATATCGAATATGAAACAACGCAGCCACCTCAGCCACCTCGCGCAATTGCCATTCCCATCGACGGTACTGGTGTGGTGTGTGGGCATCTTTCTGACTTTCTCGATTTCGCTGACCCTGTTCTTTACCGCCCGGCGCACCGTCGAACGCGATGCCAGCATGCGCTTCGAAAGCGTGGCCATCACGACCAAACATGGCATTTCCACGCGCGTCAAATCGTTTAACGATCTGGTGCGCAGCGTGGTGGCGCTGTTCCAGGCTTCCGACAATCTGTCGCGTGCGCAATTTCACCAATTCGTTATGGGACTGGAATTGCCGCGTAATTTTCCGGCAATCGAATCACTCAATTTCGCCCAATATGTGGCCGACAGCGACAAGAGCGCTTTCGAGGCCAAGGTCAGGCAAGACCGCAGCATGCGCAGCCAGGGCTATCCGCAATTCAGCGTCAAATCGGAAGGACGGCATGCCCATTATTTCGTGCTCAACTATATGGAGCCGCAAGACTACGACAATCCGAAGTTCGGACTCGACATCGGCTCGCGCCCGCAAATGGCGCAATCGCTCGAATTTACGCGCGACTCGGGCGCCCTGATCGCCTCGGGGCAGCCGGCCCTGGTCGATGGTCCCAATCCCTATAAAGGCCTGTCGCTGCGGCTGGCGGTCTACCGCAACGGCATGCCTCTGACCACAGTGGCCGAACGGCAGGCGGCCTACCTCGGCTCGGTCTGCACCGGCTTTCAGGTTCCCAAGCTGATCCAGAGCGCACTCGATGAAATGCCGGTCCGCGACATCCACGTGATGCTGTTCGACGGCGGAAAATATACCGGCGACGGCCCCGCCGTCATCACCGAACACGACACCCTGTTGTTCGACAGCGCCGGCGCCACAGCGAAAACGACGGCCCTGATCCGCCATGCGCAAGGGTCCGACTCGAACTCGTTCAACACCACCTTGCCGATCGATTTCAACGGCCGCCTGTGGAAAGCGCATTTTTCAATTCCCAAGGAGGCGCTCTACACGCCATTCGATTTTTATCTCCCCTGGATTGTCTTTGCGGCGAGCATGATAGGCACGCTCTTGATTTACTCGCTGTTTTTCACGCTGTCGTCGTCGCGCCGGCGCGCCGTGACGCTGGCCAGGACCATGACGGCGGAATTGCGCGCCAGCCAGGTTCAGCTGCAAGAGTCGCATCACAAGCTGCGCCAGCTGGCGGCCCACACCGACCAGATCAGGGAAGACGAACGCAAGCGCATCGCCCGCGAAATTCACGACGACCTCGGCCAAAACCTGCTGGTGTTGCGCATCGACGTCGTCATGCTGGCCACGCGGACCCAGCACAATCACCCGAAACTGCATCTGAAAGTGAGCGACACGCTGCGCCAGATCGACAACACCATCCGCAGCGTGCGCCAGATCATTAACGATTTGCGCCCGAACGTGCTCGATCTCGGCTTGAATGCGGCAGTCGAATGGCAGATCGCGCAATTTGAACAACGCACGGGCATCAAGTGCACGCTGATTGAAAATCAGTCCGATATCGTGCTTGACGATAAAAGCGCGACCGCTTTTTTCCGTATTTTGCAAGAATCGCTGAGCAATATTTCGCGCCACGCCAACGCCAGCCAGGTGCGCGTCGTTCTTCATCGCGCCAACGATTCGCTATCGATGACGGTGGCCGACAATGGCATGGGCATGCAATCGTACAGCCGTTACAAGACCGGTTCCTTCGGTCTGATCGGCATCGAGGAGCGCATCAGTTTGCTGGGTGGAACCGTCCACATCGAAAGCAGCCCTGGCGCCGGCGTCACCGTTTCCGTCACGGTTCCCTTGCCGGCCCGGCGGGCATAGCGGGCACGGCGCCGCCGGCTGTAGCGCGGCGTGAAGCGCAGAGACGCTGCCGGGGCATATTATTGAGACATATCAATAATTTCTTTGATTCACTCCCTCGCCTGACGAAAAATTGCTATTAATCGTTTGCCACAAAAAGCCTGCGCTTTTCCCGCCGGCGGTGCAACATATCAATATCCTTCACAAGAAAGGCCATCATGGGATCAAGCATTGATTTTGCTGCAATTGCCGAACTCGATCTGGCACCGGTGACAGCCAGACTCATCGATCGCCAGGCGGGCGAAGGTTGGTCGCCGCAAAAAGCCCGCGCCGTCGAAGTCGACTATCGCCGCTTTCTATATCTGATGAAAATATTTCCCAAAGGGAATATCACTGCCGTCCGCGAAGTCGATATCTTTTGGCGCTACCATATTCTCGACATGCCCAAATATGCGGCCGACTGCCAGCAAGTCTTCGGCCGTTTCCTGCATCGCACGCCCGGCCTGGCCGGCGCCCACGAGGAGCCCGGGCAACGGCGCGCCGCCACCGACCGCGATCCGATCGCAGCCATCTGGTCCGATGCGCGCATGATTGCTGCCGCGCTGGCCTGGTCCAATTTTCAGGGCATCGATCAGCCCGGCCGCGCCCGGCGCGGTATCGCATTGAAATACGAAAAAGCGCCACGATAGCACGCCTGTCAAAACAGCCAGCCGGCGCCCGCCTGCCTTGACAGACATTCCAAATTGGCATGAGATACAATGATGTGCAAAAAAACACACATTGAAAGATATTTCATGCTGTCAACGAATGGCTTTCGGGTCTTGCGCCATCAGAATTTCACCTTTTATGTGCTGGCCCGCATACTCGGCACTTTTGCCGTGCAAATGCAAAGCGTCGCCATCGGCTGGCAAGTCTATGCGAAAACCGGTAGCGTATTCGACCTCGGCATGGTCGGCCTGGCCCAGTTCGCCCCATTTCTGATATTGATTCTGCTCGCCGGCCACGCCGCCGACCGTTACGACCGCCGCAAGATCATTTCGTGCTGCCTGGCCACGCAAATGCTGTGCGGCCTGCTCTTGCTGGCCTATACGCTGAGCGACATTGCCGTCATCTGGCCGGTGTTTGCGGTCTTGGTGCTGTTCGGCTGCGCGCGCGCCTTCATGATGCCGGCCAATCAATCGGTCATCATCAATATGGTGCCGGCGGCCGATTTCAGCGCGGCCGTCTCGCTGAGCTCGTCGAGCTTCCAGATCGCCGTGATTGCCGGTCCGGCGCTGGGCGGCCTGCTGTATCTGGCTAGCCCGCAGGTAGTGTATTGCGTGGTCGCCGTTCTGCTGGCGATTGCCGTGGCACTGATGCTGATGACGAAATCGGCGCCGCAGCAAAGCAATACCCGGCCGGCCAGCTGGCACACGGTGTTCGAGGGCCTGCACTTCGTCTGGTCGCGGCCGGTGATGCTCGGCGTGATGTCGCTCGACCTGTTCGCGGTCCTGTTCGGCGGCGCCACGGCGCTGCTGCCGGCGTTGGCCAGCGATGTGCTGCACATCGGCCCGACCGGCCTCGGCCTGCTGCGCACCGCGCCCGGCATCGGCGCGGCCCTGATGTCGCTGGGCCTGACGCTGCGTCCGATCGTGCGCCATGGCGGACGCAAGATGTTCGGCGGGGTCGCGCTCTACGGCGCCGCCACCATGCTGCTGGGCTGGTCAGCCAGCCTGCCCCTGGCCATTCTGGCCTTGCTGCTGATGGGCGCCGGCGACATGATCAGCATTTATGTGCGCCATCTGGTGGTGCAACTGGAAACGCCCGATGCCATCCGCGGCCGCGTCTCGGCCGTCAATTCGGTCTTTATCGGCGCCTCCAACGAACTCGGGGAATTCGAGTCCGGCATCACCGCCGGCTGGTTCGGCCTGGTGCCGGCAATTCTCTTCGGCGGCGCCGCCACGCTGCTCGTCACCGGCTTGTGGATGAAATTCTTCCCTGCCCTGACCACCATGGACCGCTTCGCGGCGCCGGCCGATGCCGCACACACCGATGCCGCACACACCGATGCCGCCCCCACCGACATTGCGGCGGCCAGTACGACGCCGCCCCTGAAAGCCGATCACCATGAGTAGACCGCGCGCCGTTCTCGGCCTGCATTCCTTCATCAGCAGCCGCCCCAACCTGACCGTGGCCATCATCTGCGGCGTGGTCGTTTGCTTGCTGCTGCCCGGTTCCTGGGGCCATCTGACCAACATCCTGATCGCCTGGAATGTCGCCGTCTGGCTTTATCTGATCAGCATGGCCTGGCTGATGATGCGCGCCGGCCACAGCAAAGTGCGGCAGATCGCCGACCAGCAGGATCGCAGCGCGCCAATCGTGCTGGTCATGCTGGTGGCCGCCTCGATCTTCAGCATTTCGGCCGTCTTGCTGGAACTGGCGCAAGTGAAGAACCTGACGATAGACCAGCGCCTGCTCCATTATGCGTTTACCGTATCGACCGTGATCGCGGCCTGGCTGCTGGTGGGGACCTTGTACACTTTTCATTATGCCCATCTGTTTTACCGCTCCGATCCGGGCGCCCGGCCGCTGGCCTTTCCCGACCACGAATGCAATCCGACCTATTGGGATTTCCTATATTTTTCCTTTACGATTTCGGTCGCCGCCCAGACCTCCGATGTCACCGTGGTCTCGCGCGGCATGCGCAAAATCGTGCTCGGGCAGTCGATCCTGAGTTTTTTCTTCAATGCCGCCATTCTTGGCCTGTCGATCAACATCGCCGCCAGCGTGGTCGGCTCATAAGAGCGGACCACAGGCCGACTCAGCCTGCGGCCGGATTGCCGCGCTGCTGCCACACCAAGCGTGCCAAACTTAGCTTGCCGCACCAAGCCAGCCAAACTAAGCCTGCCAAACTAAGCCTGCCATACGCCGTTGCCGGCTTCGCGCAGCGCGATCGCCAGTTCGACTTCCATCTCGGCGGCGCCGCGATAAGGCATGGGATTGAAATGCTGATAGAGGTCGGGCCGCAGGCGCAGGCCAAATTCGAATACATAGCGATTCGACTGGATGCCGGCCTTGTGCTTGTCGAAACGCAGGTCGGGATGCAAGCCGGTCATGCCGACATAAAAACATGGTTTCCCCGTCACATAGCCGGGATTGGCCTTCTTGAAGCGGTTTTCGTAAAGCACGTCGGCCGACAATTCCACAACATAGACATGATGGTGATAAGCACGCGCCATAATTGATTTAAAAATATCTAAAGGTTTTTGCGGCGACAAAAGAACTCGCCCGGAGCTCATCGCCAGCCGGCCATGCCTATCTCAAAAACACAATAAACGGCACATAACCGGTCTGGCGCACAGAGAAATTCCGACGACACTGGCTATCATAGTGCGACCGTGTCAGAATGCAATTATCTTCGGTCTTTTTCACCACCACGAAAGCGTTTTATGCAAATTCATGTCAATGCGGATAAAAACATCCCACGCCACGAAGCCGTGGCCCTGCACATCGAAACTGTCGTCGCCAAAGATCTGAGCCGCTTCACCGATCAGGTTACCCGGGTGGAAGTCCATGTCAGCGACGAAACCGCACAAAAGCCGGCCGACACCAGCTTTCGCTGCATGATGGAAGCGCGCGTGATCAATCTCAATCCGGTCGCCGTCACGCATCACGCCGGCAATATGCACCAGGCCATCGATGGCGCTGCCGAAAAACTCAAACGCGCAGTCGCCAGCGCGGTCGCCAAGCAAAGCGCCGGCAAACGCAGCAGCGGCGCGGCCATTGCCGAACCTGAAGAGGAATGACATCGCGCGCCAGGCGGGCTGGCTGCGGGGCCGACCCGCAGCTGGGCCGCGCCTGGGCGGCAGCCGGTCACCGAATGCCAGAACAAGAATGACGGCCAGCTGCCGCCGGCGCGTCCGGTGCGGCCGGCGCGGCAGCTGGCAACCACTAGCACAAAGAGAGCAATTTGAAGCAAATTACGACTTTCGGCGCGTCCGACTTCACTATCGACGACCTCGAATTATTCCGCGACATCGATGATCCTGCGGTCGCCGCGCTGCTGGCCGGATGCGCCATCGTGCGCGTGCCGCTCAATGCGGCCATACTCGAAGACACGCAGGCGCGCCTGTATATCGTCTTGAGCGGCGCGCTCGGCGTCCAGGCCGATCCGCACGCCGAGGCCTCCGGCGCCACGGCGCCGACCCGCATCCAGGCCGGCGAATGCTTCGGCGAATTATCGGTGCTCGACAATGCGGCCAATTCCTCGAGCGCCGTCGCGCTGCAGGAAAGCGATCTGCTGGTGATCGATGCCACCACGGTCTGGAAACTGATCGACCAGTGCAACGGCGTGGCGCGCAACCTGCTGCGCCTGCTGTCGTTCCGCGTGCGCGC
This sequence comes from Oxalobacteraceae bacterium, assembly GCA_021768485.1. Classification (GTDB taxonomy): domain Bacteria; phylum Pseudomonadota; class Gammaproteobacteria; order Burkholderiales; family Burkholderiaceae_D; genus JAIZVZ01. The sequence goes on from JAIZVZ010000023.1 coordinate 24,747, forward strand.
CGCCAATGCCCAGATCCGGCGCCGGCAAAAAGTCGGCGAATTCTATCGCCAGCTGTCGATGGTCGACGGCCTGACCGGACTGTATAACCGCGCCTGGCTCAACGACATCTTGCCGGCCCTGGTGCGACAGGCAGAAGCCGGGCAGCCGCTGTCGCTGATCATGATAGACCTCGACCATTTCAAGAAATTCAACGATGAACACGGCCATCTGGCCGGCGACGCCGCCATCAAGATGGCCGCCCAAGTGATCGGCGCGGCGCTGCGCCCGAGCGATTATGCGGCCCGCTACGGCGGCGAAGAATTGATTGTCATCTTGCCCGACACCGATCTCGATGTGGCCGTCATGATCGCCGAACGCCTGTGCGAACGCATGCAGCATGCGGTCGTGTTTGCCGACATGCACTTGCCGCTGCCGCACATGACAGCTTCATTCGGTGTCGCCAGCCTGAGCCGCAACCAGGACGGCAACGACTTGATCGCCGCCGCCGATGCCGCGCTCTACCGCGCCAAGCACGGCGGCCGCAACCGCGTGGCGCGCTGAGCGCTCGGGCCGGCCGGCATGCCGTCGGCCAGCGCCCGGCCGCGGCATCGGCCTGCCGCATTGTCCGCCGCGCCAGGCCGCTGCCCGCGCAACAGGCGACCGCATGGCGCCGCCCGGCCCGCCATGGCACAATACGCCTGCCGCCACTACCCCAGCCCCTGACCGCCCATACACGATGTCTACCCATACCTTTCTCTGGCACGATTACGAAACCTTCGGCGTCGAAGCACGGCGCGACCGGCCGGCGCAATTTGCCGCCATTCGCACCGATGCCGACCTCAATGAGATCGGCGAACCGCTGATGCTGTATTGCCAGCCGGCGCCCGATTTCCTGCCGGCCCCGGCCGCCTGCCTGATTACCGGCATCACGCCGCAACTGTGCCTGGAACGCGGCGTGCCTGAACACGAATTTGCCGCCATCATCGAACAGGCGTTTTCGCAGGCCGGCACCATCGGCGTCGGTTACAACACGATTCGTTTCGACGACGAAATCACGCGCTTTCTCTTCTGGCGCAATCTGATCGATCCCTATGCACGCGAGTGGCAGCACCAGTGCGGCCGCTGGGATATTCTTGACCTCGTGCGCACCGCGCATGCGCTACGCCCGGCAGGCATCAGCTGGCCCAGCAAGGAAGACGGCCGGCCCAGCTTTCGCCTGGAAGACCTGTGCGCCGCCAACCGGATCGGCCATGAAAGCGCGCATGATGCCTTGTCGGACGTGCGGGCCACCATTGCGCTGGCGCGCCTGATCAAGCAAACCCAGCCGAAGCTGTTCGATTTCTGCTTCGCCCTGCACAAGAAAGACCGCGTCGGTACCGAGATGGGCCTGCAATTGCCGCTGGCGGCGCGCCAGCCTTTTCTGCACGTGTCCGGCATGTTCGGGGTCGAGCGCGGCTGCCTGGCGCTGGTGTGGCCGCTGGCGGCCCATCCAGGCAACAAGAACGAAGTGATCGTCTGGGATTGCGCCTTCGATCCGCGCGAACTGTTCACGCTCGACGCCGCCACCATCCGCCAGCGCATGTTCACCCGCGCCGACGCCCTGCCCGATGGCGTGACGCGGCTGCCGATCAAGAGCATTCACATCAATAAGTCGCCGGTCGTGATCGCCAACCTGAAAACGCTGACAGCCGAACAGGCCGCGCACTGGGGCATCGATCTGGCGGCCAATCTGGCGCATGCCGCGCAAGCGGCCACCGCGCCCGACATGAGTGCGGTCTGGCGCGAAGTGTTTGCGCGCCCCGATGCCCAGCAGCGCACCGATGTCGATGAAGATCTGTACGGCGGCTTTATCGGCCAGGGCGACCGCCGCCTGCTCGACGGTTTGCGCGCGCAAAGCCCGGCGCAGCTGGCGCAGGCACGGCCGGCCTTTGCCGACGGCCGGCTCGACGAGCTGTTTTTCCGCTACCGGGCCCGCAATTTTCCGCAAACGCTCAGTCCGGCCGAAGCGCTGCAATGGGAACAGCACCGGGCGGCCCGCCTGTTCGACGGCGCTTTTGGCGCGCGCACCATCGACGCCTTGTTCAGCGAAATCGACGAGCTGTCGCAAACGGTCGACATGCGCGGCGAAGAAATCCTCGGTGCCTTATACGATTATGCCGAATCGATTGCACCGCAGCGCAGTTGAGGAAGCAGTCGGCGCGCCCCCGGGCCTGCAAGGCGCGCGGCCGCCGATTCGCTAAAAAAAGGCCCGCACAACAAAATTGTCGCGGGCCAACCATACCCAAGGAGAGAATGGAGGAGGAAGAAAGGCCATGATACCCGGCCCTTGAAATGTCTCCATGATGGCGCGCAAGCGGCGCCACTGTGAGGCTTCAGGCAATCCGGAAGGCGTTGATGGCGTCGCGCGTTTCCAGCGCAACACGACGCGCCGCCTGGGCAAAATCCTCGTCATGCCTGGCTTCGCGCCGCGCATACAAAATGGCGCGCGAAGAATTGATCATCATGCCATAGCCACTGGCAGTCTGGCCGGCCTCGACCGAGGCCTTGATGTCGCCGCCCTGGGCGCCGATGCCGGGCACCAGCAAGGGCATGTCGCCGACAATGGCGCGCACGGCCGCCAGCTCGTCGGGAAAGGTGGCGCCAACCACCAGCGAACATTGTCCGTTGGTATTCCATTTATTGGCGACCAGCTGCGCCACATGCTGGTACAGCGGCTTGCCGTCGACGCTCAGAAACTGCAGGTCCGAGCCGCCCGGATTGGAGGTGCGGCACAAAATGATGGCGCCGCGGTCCTTCCATTCGAGATAGGGGGCGATCGAATCGTAGCCCATGTAGGGATTGAGCGTGACGGCATCGGCGCCATAGCGCTCGAACGCTTCGCGCGCATACTGGGTCGCGGTGGCGCCGATGTCGCCGCGCTTGGAATCGAGAATGACCGGCAGGTGCGGATAGGTTTCGCGGATATAGGCGCAAATCGCTTCGAGCTGGTCTTCCGCGCCGAGCGCGGCAAAATACGCAATCTGCGGCTTGAAGGCGCAGGCCGCATCGGCGGTGGCATCGACGATTTCCTTGCAAAACGCAAAAATGCCGTCGGCCTGGTCTTGCAAATGTTCGGGGAATCTGGCCGGATCGGGATCGAGCCCCACACACAACAGGGAATCGTTCGATTCCCAGGCGGCCGACAGTTTTTTTATGAAATTCACGTCATACCTCTCTGTTCGAATGCATCTATTGGCTTAGCGCCGCTTAACGCTTATTGTAACTCGGGCCAGCCTGCCTGTTTGTCACTGGTGGTATATTTACATGACTTTTTACCGTTGCCGCCTGCCGCGATCGTGCCCATGATGACGACCGCGGCCTCATTACGGTAGCACAACACCCGCCCGGCGCCGCCGCCCATACGGACCACCATGACTTGAAATTAGACGCCTGTGCCTTATTTATAAAGAATGATTGATGTATATTCATTGATACTGCTTATTTACAGATTTCCACTGATTGATTCAGATCATTTGCATACCCTTACCTTGCCAGGAAAAAAATGAATCCACGTTTTAGCGCCATCGCCAAGAGCTTGACCATCTCCGTGTTGCTGTTGACCCTCAGTGCCTGCGGTTACAACGACTTTCAGACCAAGGACGAAACCATCAAGGCGGCCTGGGGCGAAGTCGTCAATCAATACCAGCGCCGCTCCGACCTGATTCCGAATCTGGTCAATACCGTCAAGGGCTATGCCTCGCACGAACGCGAAACGCTGGAAGCGGTCACCAAGGCGCGTTCGGCCGCCACCAGCTTCCAGATCACCCCGGAAGTATTGAATAATCCGGCCGCGTTTCAAAAATTCCAGCAAGTACAAGGTCAGCTGTCGTCCGCCCTGTCGCGCCTGATGGTGGTATCGGAAAAATATCCGGATCTGAAAGCCGACAGCAGTTTCCGCGATTTGCAATCGCAGCTGGAAGGGACTGAAAACCGCATCACCGTGGCCCGCCAGCGCTACATCGTCGCGGTCCAGGAATACAATGTGCTGGCACGCCAGTTCCCGACCAATCTGACGGCCAAGATGTTCGGTTACGAAGTCAAGCCATCGTTTACGGTCGAAAATGAAAAAGCCATTTCGACGGCTCCCGCAGTCAACTTCGGCAAATAGACGGACAGGCGATGACACCGTTCCCCGTGCTGCGCAAGCTGCTGCTGGCCGCCACCGTGGTGCTGGCCGGCGCTGCGCAGGCCGCGTCGCAGCCAGCGGCACAGCCAGCGGCACAGCCAGCGGCACAACCAGCGGCACAACCAGCGGCACAACCAGCGGCACAGCCAGCGGCACAGCCAACGATACAACCAGCGGCGCAGCCGATTTCACAGCCGGCGGCAGCGGCCGCCGCAGCTTCGCAGGCGCCGCCGAGTCTGGCCAGCGCCGCGGCGATGGCGCCGATTCCTTCGCCCGGCGCGCACGTCACCGACCAGGTCGGCATGCTGACGCCGGCACAGCGGACGGCGCTGGAATCGGTGCTGGCCGAATACGAGCGGCGCACCGGCAGCCAGATTGCCATCGTACTGCTTGCCAGCACCGCGCCCGATCCGATCGAGCATTACAGCATCCGCGTCGCCGATGCCTGGAAAGTCGGCCGCAAAGGGATTGACGATGGCGTACTGATCGTGGTCGCAAAAAACAATCCGGCCAGCCTGCGTCGCCTGCGCATCGAAGCCGGACGCGGCGTGCAGGGAACGCTGACCGATGCCCAGTCCAAGCGCATCCTGCAAGACACGATCGCGCCGCATTTCCGGCAAAACGATTACTATGGCGGGCTGGCGGCCGGTGTCGCGGCGATTACCTCGCTGCTCGACCAGGAGCATTTCGCCGCGCCCAAACCGAAAGCCATGGAGGCCGCTGACATGGCCGAAAATAGCTGGCCCTTCCTGCTGGTGGCCGTCATTATCATGGCCGTGCTGCTGCGCTCGCGCGGCGGCGGCGGACCCGGCCTGCGGCACAGTCGCGGCGACTGGAGCGATGCCGGCGGCGTCGTGCTCGGCGCACTGATCGGCAATGCACTCGGGCGGGCCGGCCGCGGCGGCGTTTTTTCAGGCGGCGGCGGCTTTTCGGATGGCGGCGGTGGCGGCGGCGACGGCCTGTCGGGCGGCGGCGGCAGCTTCGACGGCGGCGGCGCCTCGGGAGACTGGTGATGACACATTCACGTTCGCTGCTGATGCGCGCCAGACGCTGGCTGCGCCATGCCTTGACCACCAGGGGAGCGGGCCGGCGCGCTTTTCCGCCTGCTGCGCTGCAGACAATTGAAGCGGCCATCGCCGCCGGCGAGGCCCGTTACGAGGCTGAAGTGGCGCTGATCGTCGAAGCCCGCCTGCCCTTGTCGTCGGTTGCCGCCGGCATCCATGCGCGAGGCCGTGCCGCCGACCTGTTTTCGCACTACCGGCTGTGGGATACCGAGAGCAATTGCGCCATCCTCATCTACATCAACCTGGCCGACCACAAGGTCGAAATCGTCGCCGACCGCGGCGTGGCCAGACTGCTGACGAAAGACGAATGGCATGCCATTTGCCAGACCATGACCGATGGTTTCAGACACGGCGCCTATGCTGTCAGCGTGCTTGCCGCCCTGTCGCAGATGGGCGACTTGCTGCACGAGCGCGCCCCGCGCACGACGGCCGGCAGCAACGAATTGCCGAATCAGAGCATCATTCTGTAGCAGCCGCGGCAGAAAATAATGCGACGCCGGCCAGGCGCGGCAGTGTAAAATCGCGCCGTCGCGGCTGGCCCGCTTTTTCTCTACTGGTTCAATTCTCATGGCAAATCTATCTGGAAAGACAGCGATCATCACCGGCGCGGCCCAAGGCATCGGCCTGGCCTGCGCCACGCGCCTGATTGCCGACGGCGCCCGCGTGATGCTGGTCGACCTGCAGCCGCAGGGCGCCGAGCGCGCCGCGGAACTGGGCGCCAACGCCTGTTTTTTTCAAGCTGACGCCGGCCTCAAGGCGCAAGTGGATGCAATGGTGGCCGCTGCCCGCGCCGCCTTCGGTCATATCGACATCCTGATCAATAATGCCGGCGTCACGCATGCGGCTCCTTTTCTCGAGCTCGGCGAAGACGATTTCGACCGCGTCATGCGCATCAATCTGAAGTCGATGTTCTTGTGCAGCCAGGCCGTGGCCCGCGTCATGGTCGCCGACGGCACTGCCGGCAGCATCATCAACATGTCCAGCGTCAACGCCGAGCTGGCCATTCCCAATCAGGTGCCCTATGTGGTATCGAAAGGCGCGGTCAACCAGCTGACGAAGGTGATGGCGCTGAACCTGGCGCCGCACGCGATCCGCGTCAACGGCATCGGCCCCGGCACGATTCTGACCGAACTGGCCAAGCAGGCCGTGCTGTCGAGCCCGCAATCGCGTCACACCATCCTCTCGCGCACGCCGCTCGAACGCTGCGGCGAGCCTGAGGAAGTGGCGGCGGTCGCAGCCTTTCTGGCCGGGCCTGACAGCTCGTACATGACGGGGCAAACCATGTATGTCGATGGCGGCCGGATGGCGCTGAACTATACGGTGGCGGTCAAGGACGCTGCGCAGTAGGCCGCACCGCTTGCGCCGGCGATGCCTGCAGCGGCGCTCGCGCGGACGCCAAAACGGCCGGAATGACCGGCCGTTTTGGCGCTATGGCGCTATGGCGCTATGATGCTATGGCGCTGATGACGATGCTGGCGCCGCTGAGCCGGCGCCGCGCAAATCAGGCCGCGTGGTCGAGAATGGCCATCGGCCGGTTGCTCTCGATTTCGATCTTGCGCGGTTTCAGTGCTTCCGGCACTTCGCGCAGCAGTTCAATACTGAGCAAGCCGTTGTCGATTGCGGCACTGACCACGCGCACATGGTTGGCCAGCTGGAAGCGATGCTCGAAATCGCGGGTGGCGATGCCACGATACAGAAAGGTCGGTTTGGCGTCGGTTTTTTGCTTGCGGCCGACGATTTTGAGCGAATCGCGCTCGGCGACGATTTCAAGCTCGCTGCGGTCGAAACCGGCCACTGCCATCACGATCCGGTAGCCGTCCTCGCTAAGCTGCTCGATGTTGTATGGGGGATAACTAGGCGGGGCGTCGGCACGCTGGGCGTCGTCGAATAATTGGGCCAGGCGGTCGAAACCGATGGCCGAACGGTATAAAGGTGCCAAGTCAAATGGTCGCATGATATTTATCCTTTTAAAATGAAGCGATAAGAGAGGGTTCGCAGACCTCGCAGTGAGCATCTGCTGCTACTCATATCCGGCTGCGATCGCACATTTCAAGAGACATACAAAATAAATTTATCTATTTACGACATGACAGACCGTTATTTTTTTCAGCACTCTCCTATGAGGGAGGTCGAAAAATGCAAAGACATTCACGAAAGACATATCAGGTATTCAAAAAGGGAATTTGCCTTATATGCGACCAATGCGCATACTGGGTTTGTCTCCACTATTCTCCTCCAAGAAAATAGTTTGAAGCCCGCCTTTATGGCGGGCTTTTTTTTATCCATTTTGCGTCCGGTCATAACGCAGTCATCTGAGCTCGTTAAACTTGAGTTGTCAGCAATACACGCAACCGATCTGCGTGATTGCCGCACGGTGTGCCAAGGCCCTGCTTTGGCGCACCACCTCGCAGCGGGTCACGTCAGACCGGGTCACATCGGACCGGGTCGCGCCAAACTCCGCACCCAAGCCCGTACTTAGGCTCGTACTTAGGCTCGCACTTAGGCTCGCACCGGAGCTGAGACTACGCTGACACCTAAGCTGATACTAAGCTGATACCTAAGCCAGCGGCAAACCAGCCCGCACCGAAGCGCGCGAGCCAAATCAGTCCCCCCATCAGCCGACGCCAATCGCGCTACACTTGCGCGAGTGGGACCGAAGCTGAGCTCCCGATAATGCCAAAAAGAAATTCAACCGCGATCAATTGCATTCGAAATGAAAATGCAAAAGAAACATCCATCATGAAAAACCGCGAAGACCGCAGCATCATTGGCACGGCATCGGCCGCGCCCATCGCGCAGTCGCCGGAGCGGACGAAATTTCATGTATTTATTCAAGCAAAAGGAGCGCCATGGCCAATCTCGGTGACAAGCTGTTCAGACAATGGAGCAAGGCCGGCCGCCAATGGCTGGACAAGGCGCCGGCGGCCACCGCCGACGCCCTGCAGCGCGTGCTAGGGAAGGCGTTGCGCGATGCCGGCGTGCGACAAACAGACGGTGTCGCGGCGCCGCCTCCGGACAAGCTCAGGCCCCCTCCGGGCCATGCGCCGGCGGCGCCTGCGCTGCCGGGCCAATTCAATGCCGAGCGCTTCGCCAACCATGCCGGCGAGCGCGATTACAAGCTGTATATCCCCAGCACTTACCGCGCCGGCAGCGCCGCGATGCTGGTCGTGATGCTGCATGGCTGCACCCAGGATGCCGACGATTTCGCGACCGGCACCGGCATGAATGTGCTGGCGGAGCAATATGCCTGCCTGCTGCTCTACCCGCAACAGAGCCAGCATGACAACAAGGCCAGGTGCTGGAACTGGTTCAGCCCGCACAATCAGCAGTACGGCGCCGGCGAGCCGGCCATCATCGCCGAGCTGAGCATGAAAATCGCCGCCCGCTACCGGATCGGCCCCGAGCGCATCTTCATCGGCGGCATGTCGGCCGGCGGCGCCATGGCCGCCACCATGGCGGCCCAGTATCCGCGCCTGTACCGCGCCTGCGCAATTCATTCCGGCCTGCCGCATGGTGCGGCGCACGATCTGCCATCGGCGCTGGCGGCCATGAAAGGCGGCGCCCGCAGCCGCCGGCAAACGGCGCCGGCCGATGCCGCCCATCCGGTACCGTTAATCGTCTTTCATGGCGATCGCGATACCATGGTCAGCCCGCGCAATGGCGCCGCGCTGATCGAGCAGGTACTGGCGCAAGCCAGCCATGACGGCCGCGAAGCCGAAATAGAAAACGGAAAAAAAGCCGACGGGCACCGCTACACGCGCCATGTTTATCAAGACCGCAAACAGCGTACCATTGCCGAACACTGGGTGGTGCACGGCGCCGCGCATGCCTGGTCCGGCGGTCACGCCGCCGGCAGTTATACGGATGACAAGGGCCCCGATGCGTCACGTGAAATGCTGCGTTTTTTTCGACAGCACAGCCCGTATTAGTTTGCAAAATCATCTTGCCTACTGAATAAAACTGACTATGCTCAATAAGGTAGAATAAAAATACTGAGACATCCGCACCGCTCACGGAGACCGATATGGCGCACTTCTTAGAAAAGCGATCTTTGACGACAAGTCAGGATGACAATAGTCCGCAACTGGCCGCAGACAAGCGACAAGCCGCTGCCGACACCCAATTCATTTTAGTGGAACTCGATCCGACCCTGGTCCTGGCCGCGGCGCCCGAGCGCGACGACAGCGCCGACCTGCGGCTGTTCGGGCAAATGCGCGAGACCTGCCCCGAATGCCGCACCACGCATCTGCAACTGGTCTTGAGGCAAAAACACGTCAAGCTCGCTCACCTGTTTTGCCTGCAATGCAAAAAATGCTTCGATGCCTGCTATCCAAACGGCAGTTCCGCGCTGGCGATTCACTGACAGTTTCGCCGGCCGGACTTGCGCCAAGCCGCCAGGTCCCGTTACTTCCAGATTTGCTCCAGCAGTGCCGCCAGCCGATAGCCGCCCTTCACCAGCTGTGCACTGGCGAGCGCTGAACTGGGCACCGCGTAATCGTCGGGCAGGCTGACCAGCCAGGAAGTATGGGCGAGGCCATTGCGCCCCAGAGTGGTCTGCGGCGCGCCCGGCACCACCGCGGCGAAAGCCAGCTTCGATACGGCCAGCGTATCGTTGGCCCACTGCAGCGGCCAGCTGCCGACCGCGCCATGGTCGCGCGCCACGCTCGGCTTGCCGGCAATGGCGATCTGCGCAAACTCGGCCGGCGTCTTGGCGCCCACGCGCTTCATTGCATAATCGACTACAGTACTGTCCCAATAAGAATGAAGAGGACGCGGACCGCGCTGTTCCGGCTGCGTGACCGAGGCCGGCGGCTGCTTGTCTTCGACCAGCAAACTATTTCCACCATGCAAATCAACAAACTCGCTGGCCTTGATTTGCCCATCATTCGACGGCACGGCAAATTTTCCATTGCGATCGAGATAGGCCGAACCGACATGCAGCGGCTGCGTGATGTCGCCGCTCAGATGCACGAGCAAGAGCAAAGCCTGGCGCGGCGTGAAATGATGCGGATTCGATTTTTCATCGTTATTGCCTTGCAAAACCGCAATCGCCTGCGTCAGCGTATGCACGACGTCATGCTCGGTGGTGCCGACTTCGCCTTCGTAATAATCGCGGTTCTGAAACGGCACGTCGGTATAGTGATATTCGGCGTGCTGCGGATTGGCCGCCGCATAATCGCGCATTTCCTGCGTGACGACCGAACCGTTATAGCTGCCCTTGACATTGTCGGCCCACACCGAGACCGATTCCAGCGTCTCGCCGGGCAGCAGCAAAGCCTTCACATGGGCGGCCGCCGGCGTACCCGCGATCAGCTGGTCGGCAATCGCACCGACCGCCTTGTGGCCGCTGGCGCCCCAGGCGAAGGCGGCATTGGCCGTCAAGGCACACAGCGCGGCCAGTGCCACCCTCAAACTATTCTTCATTACGGTATTCGTCATCTCACATCCTGTCGGGCTGATAGTCATAATTAATGAGTAAATTCATTGCAGTGAACGGCGCACCGCCAATCGCTTTTTACCTAAGCCGGCTTGCCGCTACGGGCACGCTGCATGACAACATGCCCGCGCCGGCAGGCATACGGCTTCAATTCAGGCGTACCACACGGCCGGCAGGCTCGGCGGCACCGGCCGGCGTGCCGGCCTTGTCGCGCGCAATCAGATAGTCGGTCAGCGAACCGATATCGCTGACATCGCTATCGACGCGCTCGCGGCCGGCCTTGAACACGCTGTAGTGGTCGCCGCCCTCGGCAATGAAACTGTTGACGGCCACCCGGTAGCTGGCGCCGGCCTGCAACGGCACGCCGTGCAGCGTCACGCTGCCGGGCACCACGCGGGCGCCGTCCGCGCGCCTGGCGTCCCAGCGGTAGCTGAAGCCGTCCGAGACTTCCAGCATCATGGCATCGTCATGCTCTTCGATTTTCCATTTCTGCTGTTCGAGCACGGCGACAATCTCGGCGCCGGTCAGGTTCATCACGACCATGTTATTGCCGAACGGGACCACGGTCGCGCTCTGGCTGTAAGTGCTCACGCCATCGGCGTTGGCATACAGGTCGCTGCGCATGGTCGAATGATTGAGAAACACGATTTGCGCACCGAGCTTTTTCGAAGCCGCCAGCTGGGCATCGGTCAGCAGATCGCCGAGCGCCGATTCGCCGGCCCGGTTCTGCTTGCGGGTAACGACAGGCAGCGCCAGACGCGCGATCGGCCGGTTCAGCACCGCCGTACTACGCTGGCGCACCTTGGCCAGCAAGGCAGTGATCTCGGCTTGCGGCGCCACCTGGGCCGCGGCTTGCGCTCCGCTTGTTGATGCAGCCTGTGATGCAGCTTGTGATGCAGCCTGTGATGCAGCGCCGGCCACGGGACTGTCGGCCAGCATCAGGACGTTCTCGGCATGGACCGCGCCGACCGTCTGCGTGGCAGGATCGATGCGCAGGGCGATCCGGCTCAACATGTGGCCGGCGGTCTGCGCCTGCGTTACCGTGCGGCCGTCGACATTGCACAGATAACCTTGGTGGCTGTGGCCGCTGATGACGAGCCGGATCGCCGGATCGAGGTGTTTGACGATGTCGACGATGGGCCCGTTCAAATGACTGCAATTGGCCTCGTCGAAATATTCGCGCGTGGTGCCGCCCTCGTGGATCAGCACCACAAAGACGGTCACACCTTGCGCCTTCAATTCCGGCAAGGTGCGGTTGATGGCCTCGGCCTCGTCGCCGAAATGCAGGCCGGCGACGCCCGAAGGCCGCACGACATTGGCCGTTCCCTGCAACACGGCGCCGATGAAGGCGATCTTGACGCCGTGCGCCTGTTCGATGCGATAGGCCGGGAACAAGGTCTTGCCGGTGGCATCATCGATGACATTGGCCGCCAGATAGGAAAATTGCGCGCCCTTGAAGCCGGGCTCGAACTGGCAAGCCTTGGCCGACAAAGGCGTGACGCAGCCGCCGCTTTGCTTGCGCAGCAATTCGATCTTGCCGGCGTCAAATTCATGATTGCCGACCGTGCTGGCGCGCAGGCCCAGCAGATTGAGGGCATCGATGGTCGGTTCGTCGGCCCACATCTGCGACAGCGGCGGCGAAGCGCCGACCAGGTCGCCGGCGCCGACCAGCAGCAATTCCGGATCCTGTGCACGCCAGCTTTGCAGCGCGCGGCTCAGGGTCTCGATACCGCCGGCGCGCACCGTATGCGGCGTTTTATCGGTCACGCTGGTGTAAGTGAAATTCTGGGCTTCGAGAAAGCCGTGCAAATCGTTGATGGCCGCCAGATTGATGTCGAACGGCACCGGTGCGCTGCGCGGCGCGGCGCAGCCGCCGAGAGCGAGCGCCAGGGCCGCGGTCAGCGCAGCAGTCCGTGCAGCAGTCCGTGCAAGACGCAGCGAAAAAGTACGGGGAGAATTCAGTTTCATCGTAATAGGCGCAGGCGCAAATGAGTCAAGAAAGAGTGAAAAACGAAACGGCAAGTATAACAAGTAAAACGATAATGAAAACGGCATGCGGCAGGCCGCCGGCAAGCGATGCAAGACTGCCGCCAAGCGGCGAAATAGACGACGCTGACGGCGTAAAAAAAGCGGCCGGTGTCGCCACCGGCCGCTTCATGCATTTCAACTTGCCATTACCCGATCAGAAATCCAGCGACAGGGTGACCGAAGCCGAGCGTGGCGCACCTTCGTAGTAGTACGCGGTTTGCTTGGAAGCGCCATTGACACCGGTCGCCGTCGTATAAGTCTGCGCGGCCGGATTGAGGTACTGACGGTTGGTGATGTTGCTGACGTTGAGCGTCACTTTCGAACGCTTGAACGTGCTATTGCTAGGAAGCAGATAGCCCATGTCGAGATCGAGCGTCGTATAAGCCGACACCTTTTCGTCATTGACCAGAGTAGCTTGCTGGCTGCCCGTGTATTTTGCCTTCAGGCGCGCATACCAGACATTGGTTTCATAGGAACCGCTCAGACCAGCCTTCCAGTTTGGCGTGCCGGGCATTTCCTTGCCGGTAGTCGGCAGATAGACTGAACCGGAAGTGCCTGCAACCAGCAAATCGTTCTCGATCTTGCTCTTGATATAGCCGAGCGAAGAATAGAACGACCAGCCGTTGACTGGTGTGTTACCGGCTTCAAATTCGAGACCGTGGCTGCGCACCTTGCCGGCGTTGATCAAAATGCTGGCATTCGTCAGTTGGTCGACCGAGGATGCCTGACGATTCGAGAAATCGACGAGGAAGGCGGTCACACCAAGATTGATGCCATTGGTTTGATGGCGATAGCCGAGGTCGAGATTGTACGAAGTTTCAGGCTTGACGTCGCCGGTGATGGCAACCGCACCGGTGGAGGTGAAGGTCACATTACCATTGCTTGGCGAATAGGCGTAATTAGGCGGTGCCTTGAAGTTCTTGGCCAGGCTGGCGAACAGCTGATCGTCGCGCGTCAACTGATAACGCACGCCGATTTGCGGCAATACATCGGTATATGTCTTTTGGACGTTATATGTCGTTTGCGCCAGTGTCTTACCGGCGTACAGTTGTCCGTTGGCCACCGTCGCGCCCGACATCGAATAGTCATTGGCATAGTTGGTAAAGTCGCGCTTGACCGACGGCGTACGAACGCCGACATTGACCTTGACCTTGCCGTCCATCAGGCTGGCAGTATCTTGCAAGAAGAATTGATAGGCGGTGCTGATGGTTTTCCAGTTGCGATTTTCGTAAGGCGTACCGTCGCTATGGTAGATCTGGCCTGCACGCAGCCAGATGTCGGCCGCGGTACCGGTCGAGTCAACCGACACGCCAGGCGCGGTTTGACGATGGGTCGCGTGTTCATACCAGAAGCCGCCGAGAATCGATTGATCGCCGATGTCCTTGCTGAGCGACAGGGTGACGCCAGGACGCTGGGTGCGGGTGACGCTGCTGGTGGCAATGATGACCTTGTCGAGGGTATCGCCGTCGCCATTCAGATCCTTGGTGCCGTTCAACAGGCCGGTCGCCGGATTCAGGAAGCCGCTTTCGGACATAACCTTTTCTTGCGTACCGCCCGTACCAAAGCCATACCAGAAATAAGGAATGATCTTGATGTCGGTATTTTCAGCGATACGGAATTTGGCGGTCGCCGAGGCAATCACGTCTTCGAACGGATTGGAGGCCAACTTGTAGTATGTGGTAGCAGTACTGAGCGTATCGGTATTGGCAACGCCGGCAGATGGCGTGACGTGACCGGTATAGGTCGACGCATAGTCGTAGTAATAGCCTTTCGAGTTAATGTCGCTCAGGCTATTGCTCAGAATATTGTTATTGATGGCGCGGTTATACAGCACGGTCGCATGGACGTAGTTGAAGCGGTCGATGTCGTAATTGAAGCCGATATCGATATGATCGCGAGCGGCACCACCCGAACCCTTCCATTTATCGGCACCGGCATGCGAACCCGAAATAAAGAATTTCGAGCGGCCATCCGACAGCAAACCGCTGTCGTAGCGGATAAACGTCTTATGCAAGCGCAATTGACCTTCGGTCTGCATGACGCGCACGCGCTGCTTGTCTTCCGGATTACATGTGACGATGCCGAAGTTACCGCCGGTCGCGCCGACTTGCGGCGAGTCGACGTCAGTCGAACCCTGGGTCACGAATTCGGAGCAGGTGTTTTCTTGATCGACATATTCTTGCGGATAAATAGAAAAGCTGCCCGAGTCGTTGACCGGCACGCCATTGATCGTGGCGCCGATCTGGTCGCTGTTAAAGCCGCGCATCGTCATGCCGCCGCCGAACAGGCCGGTCGCATCGTAGTTGTAGCTATTTACTGCTGGCATTAATTCCAAAGCTTGATAGGCATTGCCGGTCGGGCGCTGTTTGGCCAATTCTTCTGCCGTGATAGTGCTGCGTGCTTTCGGCACATCTTCCGCCACCATCAAGCCCATGCCCACTTTCTTGCCAGTAATGGTAATCGTCGATGCGGCAGGCGTGGCTGGATCGGTATTTTCGACTGTCGTTTGCGCATAGGCAGAAGACATACCGAGACATGCGAGCTGACATGCCACTGCGATCATCGATAGACGCACTGGAAAAGCTGATGAAGAATGAGTTATTTGTTTCACTTACTACCCCCGGACTCAAGTGTTTTTGGATTAAATAAAAAGAACTGCAAATAGCGATATTTGTTACTTACTGATACGACTGCAAAATGTATTTCTTATTCCTGCCGGCACGATTACCATGCTATCTTGACCCGCAGAATTTGCTCTGCCGCATCGCCTCGCAAGGCTTGAAAACGGCCGCGGCCTATTTGCGATACAAACCCGACATTGCCCTGCCGCAAGGCGCCAAGCCGGCGGTCGCGCCTCGGTAAAACTTCCTTAGCGGCCACAAACCGTCAGCCGCCTTTTTATTGACCCTGGCTCTTGCCTGTGCCGTCGCAATACAATGCAAACGAAGCAACATGCCAAAGTGTAAAGAGCAAATATGTCAGGAAAATTACATGGTGCCGATAGTTTTCCGACATGGCCGCCCGGCCACGATTATTTAGTTAATTCAAATGCAAGACAAAATTATTGCTTTTACGCAAACATCAATACCTAAGCGTTGATATTCCCTACCTTTTGCATACGCCTGTCAGGCAGGAAAGCGCGTCGAACACATTGATTTAATGGAGAAATAATCCAGTGACATTTTGTTACTGTTTTTTTCTGAAGTCGAGCATCGCATGAAATAAATATGCAATTATTGAACAGGCGATATTATAACTATAAGAAATAGTATATAGAGCAGAAATAGCCTGTGAGGAGAAAAGGAGGGTAGAAAAAAAACAACACTCTGCCTGCGCATGTGTTGTTTTAATGAGAGACATCAAGAAAGTTGCTTTAATGTAATGTTCGGCGACCGACTGCCCTGTCGCCGGTCAAGCGTGCGGTGGCAGCGATGGCGACCGGCAAATGCCCGTCCGCTCTACTCCTGCCCAGCAAATTGGCCCGCCGCCGTCGCCCTCATCGCCCGCCGCCAGCGCAAAATGCCGCCGGCATAGCACGCGTTATACGCAAGAATAATCCCCACGATGCCCAGGGTCAGCGGACTATGCAGCATGGCCTGGGCCGTTACCGGACCAGCCGACCACATTCCCTGATGGTAGCTCTGGAACAGGCGATACGCGAGACGCCCGAGCAGCAGCAAGAACAGGCCGACGCCGATGAAGACGTTATGCGTGTAAAACAATTGGCCTTCATGATTTTCGTATTTCGTCCATTTCAAACCATAGCTGGCGATGATCAGGCCCAGAGCAGTACCGGCCAGCAAAGCGCCAAACGCCAGATTGTCGTTTCTGCTGACCAAGGCCAATGTCAGCAATAGCACGGGCAAGCCATACAAGGCCAGGCGCGAACGCAAGGGGCGCACTTTTTGGCGTGTCGTCAGCTTGTTAAAACGGGCATACAGCCGCCAGCCGATCAAGGGCACGAGCACAATCCAGATTGCAAGCGACATAAGAGGCATCCCTAAAAAAATCCCCATCGAAACACGGCGCCATAAAGCCGCCAATATGCGCGGCATGCGCCGCACAGAAAATCATCCTAGTGGGGAATTATTGCAAATACAAGGAAACAAGACATACAAGAAAACAAGACATAGCGGCATAATGCGTTTCGTCAACATGGCGTTTCACGGCGGAGCTTACAATACTGCAGCGCAAAACCATGGCCGGCACCCGCTCCATAAAAATACCAAAATGAAATGGCGGCAAGCGCCAGGCCATTTGGCGCTTGCCGTGCTCGGCCAATTCATGTCCAGGATTTATTGGCGACCTGCCGGCCATGACGGCGCCGGTCACAGCGGCAGCGCCGCCTTTTCTTCGGCTGTCAGGCGCCGCGCCGTGACCGTCACCGTCGCCATGCCCTCATCCGCGGCCAGCACCTGCGCCGGCATCGGCGCCCGCATCTGCACCGGCTCGGAAACGGCGCCGGCATGTTCGGAGGCGACCGAACTGGCAGCGCACAACAGCACGGCGGCAACGATGAAAATCACTTCCATATGTTTGGCGATATTCATTTTGATTCCTTTCGAAATGGGGCTGGCGTGATGACACTGTAGTCACCACGCCAGCCCTCTTCCAGAGGAATGCGACAGACGGCAGCTTTGGCGGCGCGATCTGCATGAAATGCCGATGAAACTCTTTGGTGCGTCTTTAGTGCGCCGTCTTGGCGTCGAGCGCCGCCAGCCCGGTATCGGCCTGCCAGCCGCCGCCCAGGGCGCGCGCCACGGCCGCGCTGGCCAGCAAGCGCTGGGTGCGGATCTGCACCGCCGAGCGGTCGGCGACGAGCGAGGAGCGCTGCGCATCGGTGACATCGAGATAATTCGACACGCCCAGCTCATAGCGCTTGCGCGCCACCTGCAGGGCGCGCAGTGCCGCCTGCTGGGCCAGCGCTTGCGCCTTGCCCTGCTCGGCCCGCTGCCGGGTATCGGACAGGGAATCCTCGACTTCGCGCAGAGCCGTCAGCAATTTGCTCTGATGGTTGGCCGCTGCCTCGTCATAGCGCGCCTTGGCCAGCGCCAGGTTGTTGCGATTGCGCCCGCCATCGAAAATCGGCAGCGAAAAGCCGAGCGGGCCGTAGCTGAACTGGCGCGAACCGCCTTCGAGCAGGCGCGACAGGCTTTCCGAGGCGTAGCCATAACTGGTGGTCAGGGAAATCGACGGATAAAACGCCGCCGTGGCGATGCCGACCTGGGCATTTTGCGCACGCAGCGTGGCAACGCTGGCGGCCAGATCAGGCCGCTGCGACAGCAAGGCCGCCGGCAAGCCAACCGGGATGGCCGGCGGCTCAGGCAGCGCGCCCGCATCGGGCGCCAAGGCCGCCAGCGTGAAGCTCGATGGCGAAGCGCCGGTCAGCGTGGCCAGCGCATGTTCGAGCTGCAGGCGCTGACGCCGCACCTCGTGCATGTCGGCCTCGGCATTGGCCGTTTCCAGATGCGCGCGCGAAACGTCGAGTTCATTGCCGAAACCGCCGGCAAAGCGCGCTTCGACCAGCTCTTGCGTCTCGTGACGGGTGGCCAGCGCCGCGTTCAGGATGGCCAGTTCGGCATCGAGGCCGCGCAATTGCCAGTATGTGGTCGCCACTTGTGAAGACAGCAACAACAGCACGCCGTCGCGGTCGTATTGCGAGACCAGGGCCTGGGCGTCGGCCGCTTCCACCGCGCGCCGCACCTTGCCCCACAAATCGACTTCATACGACAGCGACAGGCCGGCTTCGTACTGGTTGCCGGTGATCGAGGTGCCGCCCAGCGCAATGCCTTGCGAGGTAGCCGACGACGAGCGCGTATTGGCAACCGAAGTGCCGACACTGAGCTGCGGCAGGCGGCTGGCGCTGGTCACGCCGAGCTGCGCCTGCGCCTGCAGCAGACGGGCAGCGCTGGCCTGCACGGACGGGCTGTTCGCTTGCGCCGCCGCTTCCAGCGCATCGAGCGTACTGTCGCGGTACACACTCCACCACTGGTGCGGCAGCGCGGCGACCTTTTCGCTAGCACCGGCAATTGCACCGGCATGGCGGTAGGCGGGCGCGCCGGCATCGAAGGCCGGCGCCACGAAGTCGGGGCCGACGCTGCCGCAGGCGGCCAGCAAAAAGGTGGCGGCAAGCGCAGCCGACAGGCCGGCGAGGCGTGGCGCGATCATTGTTTTTCTTGCGTGCTTCAACATGGAATACTCTCGATAATTATTTTTAATAACAGCAAACATGACGCCGCATCATACGGCCGCATCTCATAAGGCCCGGCGTCGTCAGGCAACAGTCAGGCACATCAGTGCGCGCCGCTGGCGCCGGAAGGCGCTTTGACCTTGTCGGCGAACCACAGCAATAGAATGCAACCGAACAGGATGGCCGCGACAATATAGAAGCAGTCGTTATACGCCATCACATAGGCTTCGCGCCGCACGATATTGTCGACCGCCTTCAAGGCCTGATCGGCCGCGCTGGCCGGATCGGTGCCGCTGGCCACGAACGATTGCGTCAACTGGTCCAGGCGCAGCCGGGTGGCGTCCGATAAATTCGTCACCGCTTCGCCGATGCGCTGCGAATGAAAGTGCTCGCGGGCCGTCAGTGCCGTTGCCAGCAAGGCGATGCCGATCGAACCGCCGAGATTGCGCGTCATGTTGAACAGGCTCGAAGCCGACGGCATGTCTTTCGGCGCAATGCCCTGCATGGCGAAATTCGACAGCGTCAGCATGATGAAAGGCTGGCCGACCGCGCGCACCACTTGCGACCACAGCAGCTGGTCATAACCGGTGGTGGCATCCATGTAGGAATTCATCAGGCACGAAATGCCGAACACCGCCAGCCCGATCGAGCAGAGGATGCGGTTATCGATCTTGGCCGACAGCTTGGCGGCAAACGGCATCACCAGCAATTGCGGCAGGCCGACCCACATGATGACCTCGCCGATCTGCATCGGCGTGTACTGGGCGATCTGCCCCAGATAAAGCGGCAGCAAAAAGGACGAGCCGTACAAAGCCATGCCGGTTACCGCCGACAGTGCGGTGGCCACCAGAAAATTGCGCTGCCCATAGAGCTTCAGGTTGACGAAAGGCTCGGAGCGCATCGAACTGGTCAGCACCCAGCCGAGCAGACCGAAAATGGCCAGGCCGGCGAACGTGATCACGAAGGTCGAATCGAACCAGTCCTTGGTATTGCCCTCTTCGAGGAAAATCGTCAGCGAACCGAGGCCCAGCGCCATCAGGGCGATGCCTAGCCAGTCGGCCGCCAGCAGCAGCTTGAGTTCGATTTTCTCGCGGTTCAGGCCGTAGCCGATGCCGGCCACCAGCAGCACGCCGGGCACCCAGTTGATATAGAAAATCGAGGGCCAGCCGTACAGCTCGCTCAGATAGCCGCCGAAGGTCGGCCCCAGGGCCGGCGCCAGCGTTGCCGTCAGGCCGAACAGCGCCAGGCCGGTGGCGCGCTTGCTGGGCGGCAGCTTGGTCAGCACCAGCGTCATCGCCATCGGAATCAGGGCGCCGCCGGTAAAGCCTTGCATCATGCGGAACACGATCATGCTCTGCAAATTCCAGGCGCTGCCGCATAGCGACGAAAACAGCACGAACAGCGCGGTCGTGCCCATCATGTAGCCGCGCACGCCAAATACGCGGCACAGCAGCGCGGCCAGCGGAATGACCACGATTTCGGCGCACAGATAGGCGGTCGAGATCCAGGAGCCCTCTTCTTGCGTGGCCGCCAGCGTGCCCAGAATATCCTTGAGCGACGAATTGGTGATCTGGATATCGAGTACGGCCATGAAAGCGCCGAGCATGCCGGCGGCGACCGCGATCCAGGTACGCATATCGATTTTTTCAGCGGCTTGCGCCGCCATCGGCGACCGCTGGAGATCGGAAACGGAATTGCTCACGGGCCGCCCTTAATTGATCAGGGCTTTGTTGCCGCGATCGCTCAGGTCAATCTCGACCAGGGCCGACATGCCCGGCACCAGGCGGCCATGCAAGGCTTGCAGATCGGCCGGCTGAAACACGATCTTGACCGGTACCCGCTGCACGATCTTGGTGAAGTTACCGGTCGCGTTATCGGCCGGCAGCAGCGAAAACTGGGCACCGGAAGCCGGCGAGAAGCTGTCGATCTTGCCCTTCAAGAGCTTGCCGTCGAGGGCATCGACTTCGACCGTGACGCTTTGACCGGGACGCAGCTTGGCCAGCTGGGTTTCCTTGAAGTTGGCATTGACCCAGACATCGTCCTCGACAATGGCCGCCACTTGCTGGCCAGCCTGCAGGCGGGCGCCGACTTCGAGCGAACGCTTGCCGACGCGGCCGGCAACCGGGGCCAGGATGCGGTTATACGCTTGTTGCAGCTGAGCATCTTTTAACTGGACTTGCAAGACCTTGACCTGGGCCTGCACGATGTCGCGCGCCGCCGTGGCCGCCGCGATCTGCGCCTTGGCCGCCGTCACGGCGTCACCGCGCGCGGCCAGATCGGCCGCCGCCGCCGTATTGGTGGCATTGGCGGCGTCGACTTCGGCTTTCGAGACGGCTTTCATTTGCGTCGTATACAGTTGGCCGTAACGCGCCGCATCCTGTTTCGCGCGCAGCAATTGCGCACTCGATTGCGCCACTTGCGCCACGGCCGAACCGGCTTGCGCCTTGGCCTGGGCAATTTGCGCCTCGGCCTGGATCACCTGCTGCGAGGTGGCGGCGATCTGCGCCTGGATCTGTTCGATTTTCAGGTGCTGATCGGCCGGATCGAGTTCGGCCAGCAAATCGCCCTGCTTGACCACCTGGTTATCCTGCACCAGCACGCGGGTGACGACGCCGGCCACGCGGCTCGATACCGGATGGACATGCCCGCTCAGGTAGGCATTGTCGGTTTCGACGAAAAACGTGCTGCGCCACCACATGCGACCGCCGGCGGCCAGGGCAGCCAGCGCGATAATGCCCACAATAACCATGACACGGCGATTGGGCGGCGGCGGGACCGCTGCCGCCGCAGGGCTGGCCGTGGCAGCAGCGGGCGCGGCTGGCGTGATGTGCAACGATGGCGCGACAGGCTCGATAGGGCGTGGTTGATTTGACATGCGACGTTCCAGACTGATGAAAAAAGTGAATGATGGCTCATTATTGGACAAGAAAATCGCCTTGTCAAGAAATGAAACGATTGCATTTCATTTGGATCTGCACTACATTAGCAGTATTCCCCTACTTCTGATGATGCTTTTTCAGGCAAACGACCATGAGCGCACTCCTCCCTCCCATGCCGGAACTGGACCCGATCGAAACCGACAGCGTCGCCGTCATCTGCCCGATCGCCGCCCTGCATTGCGCCGGTCGCCCCAAACAGAGCGACGTCGAGGCCCGCACCCACCATCTGATGGCGATTGCCGCCAACCTGTTTCTGAAACACGGTTACGGCAGGGTCAGCCTGGAAGCGATCGCGCGCGATGCCCATGTCGCGGTACGCACCATTTACGTCAAGTTCGGCGGCAAGTCAGGCCTGTTCAATGCCGTCATCAGCGCCGCCCGCGAACGTTTTTTCGAGGGCTTGTCCGAAATGGACACCGACCAGCGGCCGCTGGAAACGATTCTGACCGACTTTGGCGTGCGTTTTCTGAATATGGCCATGACCCCGCATGCGCTGCGCATCCAGCGCATCGTCGCCGCCGAGGCCGGCAACAACCCCGATCTGGCGCGCGCCTTCTTCAAGGCCGGTCCGGGCCTGACGCGCGGCATCCTGGCGCGCTTTTTTTCGCGCCCCGAGATCCGGGTGCGCTTTCGCGAAGCATTGTCGAACGAAGTACTGGCCGCTCACCTGACCAATTGCCTGCTCGGCGACCAGGTGGCGCGCCTGCTGGCCGAACCGGAACATGAGCTCAGCGAGGCGGAACTCAAAGCCAAGGTCGCATTCGGGCTCGACCTGTTTTTGCACGGCACGCTCAAGCACTGACGATACTACACGAATTCCGGAAAACGCCGGCCTGCCGGCCGCCGGCGCCACCGCGGCCGCCCCCTGCGCGGCCGGCAAGGCGGGCTATTCTCGCTTATACTGCCAGGCTTGAACCAGCCACTCTCAAAGCGAGCAAACATGACGCAACACAGTCCGGGCGCCGGCGCGCCGCGCTTTCAAGGATCGACCACCTACGTTGCCACCGACGATATCAAACTGGCCGTCAATGCCAGCCTGACGCTGCAGCGCCCGCTGCTGATCAAGGGCGAGCCGGGCACCGGCAAGACCATGCTGGCCGAAGAAGTGGCGAGCGCGCTCGACATGCCGCTGCTGCAGTGGCACATCAAGTCGACCACCAAGGCCCAGCAAGGGCTGTACGAATACGATGCCGTCTCGCGCCTGCGCGACTCGCAGCTCGGCGACCCGCGGGTGCAGGACATCAACAACTACATCATCAAGGGCGTGCTGTGGCAAGCTTTTCTGGCCGACGAACCGGTGGTGCTGCTGATCGACGAGATCGACAAGGCCGATATCGAGTTTCCCAACGATTTGCTGCGCGAACTGGACCGCATGGAATTCTATGTCTACGAAACGCGGCAAATGGTGGTGGCCAAGCACCGGCCGCTGGTTATCATCACCTCCAACAATGAAAAGGAATTGCCGGACGCGTTTTTGCGGCGCTGCTTTTTCCATTACATCCAGTTTCCCGACAAAGCCACCATGGAGCAGATCGTCGCCGTCCATTTCCCGCACCTGAAACAGGATTTGCTGGGGGCGGCGCTGCAGGTGTTTTACGACGTGCGCAACCTGAACGGGATCAAGAAAAAACCGTCGACCTCGGAATTGATCGACTGGCTCAAGCTGCTGCTGGCAGAAGGCATCGCGCTCGAGGCCTTGCGCGGCAAGGACGGCAAGACCATCGTGCCGCCGCTCGGCGGGGCGCTGCTCAAGAACGAGCAGGATGTGCAGCTGTTCGAGCGCCTCGTGGCCATGACGCGCGCGGCTCGCTGAGGCCGCCATGATCGCGCCAAAACCGACGACCTTGCAGCTGCACGGGGTGCAGCTCGAACCATTGACGCAGGACCACGCCGACGGTCTGGCGCGCGCCGCCGCCGACGGCGCGCTGTGGACGCTGACGGTGACCTCGGTGCCGGAAATCGAAAACACCGCCGCCTACATCGCCAAGGCGCTGCAAATGCAGCAAGAGGGCTCGCGGCTGCCGTTCGCGGTACGCGACCTGGCCAGCGGCGCGATCGTCGGCAGCACCAGCTTTCACGATATCGTGCCGGAACTGGACCGCCTCGAGATCGGCTACACCTGGTACGCCCAAAGCTGGCAGCGCAGCCATCTGAACACCAGCTGCAAATTGCTGTTGCTCGCTCACGCCTTCGATACGCTCGGCTGCGCCGTGGTCGGACTGCGCACCGATCACCTCAATTTCGCCTCGCAGCGCGCGATCGAGCGGCTCGGCGCCAGACGCGACGGCGTGCTGCGCCACCATGCGCTGCG
>JAIZVZ010000024.1 GCA_021768485.1 Oxalobacteraceae bacterium
CCACCGCCGCCGCCTCGGCCGCCGCCCGATCCACCACTTGCGCCGCCGCCCTGGAAAGCACCAGCGAACGCAGTGCCGGCCGTCGCATGGCGATAGGCCTGCTGCATCTTGCGCGCGCGGGTGCCGGGGTCTTCGTAAAGTCGATCCCAATCCAGATCAGTAAACGACGAGCCAGACTGGCCGGTAGCCTTGATCCGATTTCGAAGACCGGTCGAGATCCGCGTCAGCTCGTTGAGCCGCTGCTCAATCTTCTTGATGTCCTCGACGGCCGCCTTGTCGACCGGGTTGAATTTCGTCTTGTTGGCCTGGGAAACTTTCTGAGCAATGCCGTTCAGCTTTTCACCGAGCGCGGCAGCAGCCGCTGCGGCGCTTGAACTATCAAGCTCCGCCTTGACCCCGATTTTTACTTCATTGCTCATACAATTTCCCAGTCATCAGGGTTTTCCTCCATCTGCTTCAGGATGGCATCCTTGTCGAAATCATCATCCGACAGCTCTTCGCCAGGCGGCTTGTTGAAGTAGTCATGCGCCCAGTATTCGGTCTCGATCTGCTCGATCGTCGCGTTCAAAAAGCGCGGATCAGTCGGCGCCAGATTGAACTTGCGCCGAAACCAAAACTCCAGGCTCTGCGCCATTTCCTTGCCCGCTCGCTTCGACAGGCGCGGCCTTTCCTTTGCGAAAGGAGTATTCTTTATCCCGCAGCGCGCGGTGCACCTTGATGATCTTCGCGTAGGTTTCCTCGTCCAGCGGATCCATCTCGTCGACGTCCCAGCCGTCCGGAGCGGTAACGGTCAACACTCGCAACTGCGACACGGCGCCGGCCATGATACCAAGCCATTCCGATGGCACTGGAATGCCTTGCGTCATCACCGAATACTCGACGGCGATCTGCATCTCATCGGCCAGCTTGCGCTTGGCGAACGAGAAGCGACCGACGCCCTCGACATCAATGAAAAAGTCAGTTGCGGATGGCTGGCGTGATGGCTTCATTATGGTGACCTTGGATGGAATGGACGGTAGCCATCAGGATAAGGTCACGACGAAAAAAAGCCCGCTCGTGGCGGGCTTCTTCTGGACCACAGCGCCGATTAGGCGCCGGTGCCGCTAACGTCCAGCGCGTTGAACGTGCCACTTGACATCACGATGGCATGCTTGCTCACTTCCAGGTCGCCGGACGCGAACGAAACGCCCATGTACTTGCGCAACAGCGTGCCGTCGTCCTTCGAGTAATACTCGATATCGAACACGCGACCGAGCAGCATGTCGTCGCCGTTCTCAACTGCGATGCCCAGCTCGCGCATCGATTTCTTGTTGAGCACCATGGTGCTGATGCTCAGGTTGTGGCGGGCCATGGTCGGCACGTATTCGACGGCATGAATATCGCCGACGCCGCTGGCGGCCTCCGGCGCGTAGTCATCGCTCGAACGAACCGACTGGATGAGGCCGACCTGCTGGCCGTCCAGCAGGACCACGATCCGGTTACCGGAGCGAACGTTTTGGTTGATTTGAGACATTTTCTAGCTCCTTAGGCTGCTGCCGTTGCCGTGCCGCTGTACGGCTGGATGTAGGCAACGCTCTCGACGAAGTTGACCGGGATCACCGGCGAGGCCTGCCATTTCACTGCAATGACGTCGCCGACCAGCGAGGCCGTCACACCGGTGAAGGCTGGGCTATCTGCATCACCCACCAGGATGCCAGGACCGACCGGCTCAGCCTGCGCCAGCTGCGTCAGCGCAGTGGTCGTCAGGCTGACCGCGCGGCCCAAGGTCAGCGGGCCGGCCTTCTGGCCGATCAGCACCTTGTGAGCGGTGCGCACGGTGCGCATCATGTAGTCGACGGCGGCGCCGCACGATACTTCGACGCGATTGTACTTCTCATCGGTCAGCCAGGTGCTGATCGACTGCACCACCTTGTACGAACCATCGTCGTCTTGGTGCACGCACAGCACGCCGCCGTTGATCAGCGCATCGGTCTCGGTTGGTTTTCGCAGCAGACGTTCCAGGCCGCGTACCTTGATCGACTTGTTGGTCAGCGCGGTGCCCGGGCTCACGCCGCTGAATGCGCCGGCGATCAGCGCGGCGGTCATGTACGGCGGCATCAGAACCAGGTTGCTGTTCGCATCGTAGTCGTAGTAGCCCAGGTGAACCAGCGAGGTGCGGTCGCTGTTCAGCGCGGCGGCGGCGGTGATCGCGGCGGCGTTGGTCGAGCCCGATGGCATGCCGCAGATGCCGCGGCGTTCGCGGAACATGGTGTTCGACATGAACACGCAATGCGCATCGTTCATCGCGTGGATGGCAGGATCCGAGGAGATCGGTGTCACCCACTGCACGTCAGCAGTCTGCAGCGTGGTATATGCGTTGCTCCACTCGGTGTTCGTGGTAGTGCCATCGCTGCCGCCGGACAGGTATGTGAAGGCCAGCGTTGCTGGAGGCTTGCCGGCGTTGCTGGCGCGCGTCGCGGTGATGTAGCCTTCGCCCGTGCCGTTGATCCAGTCGATTGCAGCCTGCAGGTCGGCGCGCACCGTGTAGAGTGCGGTTTTGACATCGACCGAGGTCACATAGTCCAGCGCATTCAGCGTGGCCTTGGCGCCGTTACCTTCCAGCACGGTCGCCGAGAAGCTGGCCACCGCATTAATGCGGTCCACCACCTGCTGCACAGTCGGATAGGTCGCCAGGTCAATAGTGGCTACCGTGGTGCCGGTCGGCGCCGCCAGGGTCAGCGTGGTGCCGCTGATCGTCATGGTCGCACTGGCCTGCGCGCCGGCGTACTGCAGGCTGAACGCCTTGCGATACACGTCGTCCTGCGAGTAGTACGAACTGCCCATCTGAGTCGTCAGCTTGGTGCCGTAGTTCGTCGCGGCCTCGACCTTCACCTTGATCTGGTTGGTGTACAGGCCATAGCCGGTCGAGACCAGGTTGATAGCCGCTGCCGGCGTCGAGTCGTTCAGCGTCAGCGACGCCTGAGTGGCCGGGTTCACACGGATAGCGATGATCGTCGCAGGACCAGTGGTCTCGGAGCTCGGATCGAATGCCTTCTTGATGGCCGTCAGCAGTTCGCCGTCGATCAGGTCGGCAGCGGCTTCGTCAGGCGAGCCATAGGTCAGCACGGTGTTCGGCTTGCCGCCGGACGAACGGCCAATGAAGGCGGCCACGTTGCCGACGCTCAGGCTTTGAGCGTTCATCGCCGTATCGACAACAGCGGACATTACCGCCGGAGTCGTGTACGAGCGACCGTTAAAGAATACAGTAGACATGGCTCGTCCTTAAACTGGTTTGGTGGTGAAGGCCGCGAAGCGGTCGTTGAATGCCGACTCGACATCCTTGATGGTGCCGGCCGCCGTCTCGGTGTAGTGGAACGCCGCGATCAGCTCGACGCGACTATCCTTCGAGGACAGCCGCTGGCAGAATTCGTACAGGGTCAGATCCT
Organism: Oxalobacteraceae bacterium; assembly: GCA_021768485.1. Classification (GTDB taxonomy): domain Bacteria; phylum Pseudomonadota; class Gammaproteobacteria; order Burkholderiales; family Burkholderiaceae_D; genus JAIZVZ01. The sequence goes on from JAIZVZ010000024.1 coordinate 3,426, forward strand.
GCTCTGCAGGTGCCGGCTCCGCAGCGACCTGGTCGGCGCTGACTGCAACATCTGCCACCTGATCAACAGCGGTATCGGTCGACACCTGATCTGCGTCAGCAGTGGTATCGGTTTTCTTGGTAGTTGCCATTTTTACTCCGTCAGTGTGTGTGTCACGTTCTCGATTACGCCAACTGGACCGCCAACGTGCACAGGCGATACGCAGGAAAAGTTGTTCATGCACTGGTACATCGGCGCCGGGTACTCACCATTCACAGCGTCGATATCGTGCTGGCTGAAACTGATCTGCTGGATACACTTGGAAGCGAATACTTCCAGATTGCCCATGATGATGCGGCGCAGCGCCTTGCGCAGTTCGATCCGCTCATCGCTGTTCGACGACCAGCCGATCACTGTGATCTGCACGGACGAAAGCCAGCTTTGATCCTCATCCCAGCCGATGCCGGTAATGTCCAACTCATCGCCGCCGATGGTCTCACCGATGCCGCGCTCGCCAGGCTCCTCGCTCTCCAGATGGACGGTTACCAGCGGAAGTCGCAGGTCTCGCTCCAGTGACGGCGGCGCCGTGAACACCTGGATGTAGCCGAGCTCGGGCAAAAAATTCCCGCGCTGGCACTCAACCAGCAGGCCAGCCTCCAGGCGATCGCGCAGCATGCCCAACACGTCCGGCGAATTGTCGACGTAGTCAGCCGTCGGCGTGCCGTAGTTCGTCTCCCCAGCCGTCCATGTCGCCCCGTCGACCGTGTAGTACGGCCGATAGAACGCCATTTGTTCATTTTGAAGACTCTCGACGTCCGTGAAGATTGGTTCGTTGCCCTCATAGGCTACGATGGCGCCGGCGTCCGTCGGCCCGGTGAAGGTATCCGCCGCCTTGCGCAGAACGCGCCACGAAATGGCGTCGTCAGGCGGCTGGAGAAACAGCCGCAGCGCGTTGCCAATATGGAGGTTCTGAATCATCGAGATCATGGCTGGATTGTCGCATCACGACATTGGCCGTGATGGCAGAATGGCCCCATGATCAATTATTCCATTACCTTTCAGGGCAGCATTCAGATGGAGCTCAGCCGAGGCATCAACGCCGAGGTGCTGCCACTGATGAACCAGGCCGTGCGCGCCGTGGCGGCCGCCACGAGCACGTCATGGAAGGAGCGCGTCATGCGCGCGAGGCTGTGGAGTGGCGAGAAGGACGCCTACGCCGCCAGCATCAAATGGGAGATGACCGGCGACTTCAGCGCCGAGATCAGTAGCGACTACAAATACGCCGCCGACATCGAGACAGGACGGCCGCCGCGCGACCTGAAAAAGATGCTGGACACCAGCTCGAAGGTACGCCGCACCAAGGACGGCCGGCGCTTCCTGATCATTCCAATGCGGCACAACACGCCAGGCAACACCGCGCACGCTAAGGCCATGCCGACCAGCGTATATGGCCTCGCCAAGCAGATGAAGCCGTCACGCGTGGTAGCCGAAGGGCAGCGGCCAACAGGTCAAGTGATGAACCTGTCACCGAAGAGCGGCATGACGCCGGCACGCAAGCAGCCCAAATTTATGTCGAACCTCTCGACCAAGCAGCAGATGACCGTAGCCAGCAGGGAATACGCATGGGGCGACCGCCTATCGCGCACCCAGCTGAAAGAGGCCGGCGTAGGCCTGAAAGACCGCAAGCGGTACGATGGCATGGTGCGGATGGAGACCAGCACCCCGGGCGGGAAGAAGTCCAGTTCGTTCCTGACGTTCAGGATCATGATGGAGGGAAGCCGTGGCTGGGTAATTGGAGCACAACCCGGCTTATTTTTGGCCAGGAACACAGCTCAAGAAATGCAACCAAAAGCTATTGCTGCATTCTCTGCTGCAATAGCAGCTACGTTAAAATCTAAGTAATTCCACGAGTATCCACCGTGGGATTTCCTACGACCGGAGCACACGCTAGAAATATTGTTTGGATTGAATCCATGCTTCTTTGCATCAGCGATACATTTAAACTCCAACACGTTGCCATCCTTCAAAGAAACACCTCTAACAGACCGAGCTACTGGACTATTTTCCCCGCTTTTACCAAAGAAGTGATTTAGTCGACCAGATTTTGAGGCCGACAGTTTTTCACGAGTCTCCGTTGATGGTGATTTTCCAAAATTTGGATGATTTTCGCCAGAAAATCGTATCGAAAAAGCCAGGCGCATTTCGTCCGTAATGACCTGTGGTTTTCTGTTCTTTCTTGCTTTCTCAATCATTTCCTGTGTGAACTTAAAACCACGTGTGGGCGCTTTGACATCCCTAGAGATATTCAAGCAGCATCTCCATCCATGCATTTCGTCAAGCCACCACTGCTCTAACTCGTCGATCACCGTTTCAGTTACCGTCTCCATGACCTGAAACGAAAACGAGTTTTGTCCATACTTTGTGTAAACTGCTTGAAGACGAGCATTGTGATGACGGCCCGCCTTGAGCAGCCACTTATGACGCGACCATCGGACTGATGGCCGCGTAGACTGGCCGACGTAAAAGAGCCGATGGCCACTCGGCATATCACAGGTGATCAAATAGATGCTGGAGACTGTCATCCTCCAATCTTACCATAAACGATCAACCTGAAACGTTAGACCGGCCGAACAGATCGAACAGGCGCAGCGGCGCCCGCTTCGGCAACCTTGCGCCGCTGTGCTCTCCTCGGTCGCTTGGCGTTGATAGGAACACGAAATATTCATCATACTTGCTGCCGGTGATCGAATAGATCGCTCCAGGGAGCGGACCATCGCCATTCGGCCAAGACAGGTTGCCCAGCGCATCCACCACCGGCATCGGGTAATCCACCGGCTGCCGCGTGGTCGGGTCCAGTGTGAATACGCGCTCGAACCGAGCAACGCTGAACAGCAGCCGCTCCGACGGCGAGCCGCGCTTGAGTGGCTGCGAGAATACCGTTGTGGAGTTGAGCATCAGAACGCGATCGTACTGGCCGATGTTATCGTACATGACCGAATTTTCGGGGATCGACATCAGCATATCGCCAGACTCGAACATGCCGGGCGCCCCATTCTCCATGTCGACGGCCTGGTGCGCTACACCGGCAACTGTCTCGATCAGTGGATCCCACAGCCGGCCCTTGCCATTGCACAGCTGGTGCTTTGGGTCTGGCGCCCCACTGTCAGGGTTCACGCACGCGCAGGCATACGATCGGCGCCATCCTAGCTGCTGGCCAATTTTCCCGAGAAACCGGTCAAATCGTCTTGGGCTCAGATACACGTCGCCCCCTGTACCGGCTGGCCAGACAATGGGCCGCCGTTGGCATCAAAACGTTTTGCCAGCACCTCGGTCGGCATCGACGTAAAAACGCCGCCACCCAGGTGTTTCATCATGATGCCGTTCAGCATCACGATCTCGCCGACTTTCAATTCAGTGCTCATATCACCACCATCCTTATTCCATGGATTGCAGCCATCAGGCCGCCATTGCTGCCCTTTTCGCCGTTTAGAATACGGTCGACCGTGTCGTGGTACTTACTGACGTCCGCGCTCATCGATTCCGACAAACCGTCCGCGCTGATCGAGCCAGACTGCGGTACAAACGCGTCTTCGATCATTTTCAGCACTGCCATCTTCTTGACGGCGTCCAGCAGCTCCGGATAGTCCCGAGAGGCATTGGCCAGGCCTGCCACATACGTCAGGTTCAGCATGTGCGGGATATTGGTCGACGAGCCCAGCAGCTGGAGCAGGTACGAGTTCAGCAGCGCCAACGAGCCGTTCGACGTCGGCACGATGCGGATCTGGCCATACTTCTTGTCCATCTTGATCCAGTCGATCGGGATGATGTAGTTCAGGTCCGTATCGGATGGATACGCGTAGCGCAGCTCCTGCACCGAGATGATCGGCGAGTGGCGCGCCGCGATGAAGCCCCACTTCTCGTTCGTGAACATGGCCGGCTCATAGTCATAGGCCGGGTCTTCCTTCCACGGCATTCCATTGAGCGCTTCCACCTGCGCATCCGTCGGCGTCTTCGGGAAGAACTGCGTCGGCTGGAGCTCGACGCGCAGCTGGTGCGAGATATCGGACTCCGCGGCGAGTACCTTGCGCCAGATATAGTCGTCAGACAGGGCCACGCCTGGAAGCAGGTTCTGCGCCACCGCTATCAGCTGGTCTGCACGGATGTCGGCGATGACGAAGTCGCGCACAAACAGAGCTGACTTGGTCGGCGCGGCGTTGGCCGTCTCGACCATGACACGGAAGCGGTACGGCTTCCCGTTCACCACGACGGCCAGCATGGTATCTGGCGGGACGATGTTGGCGGTGTCGGTCTGCGTGAAGGCAACAGCCACCAGGCCACTGCCCCACATTGAGCCGGCATCGGTTGACGCCAGCGTCTTAACCGGTGACTGCGCCGCGCCGCTCGCGATGTCGAACAGCTGCGCGGTGACCGTGGCGCCCGTGGGGACGGAGACGGCAGCGCCATCAGCCATCAGAGTGACGGAGATGTTTGCTTCCTGGTTTTTGATGATCGTTGCCATGGCATCCAAAGTAAAAAGCCGCCAGGCGGGAGGCCCGGCCGGCGGCTGGTGTACTGGACCGGTCGATTACGAGCGGTTTTCCAGAGTGGTGATGGCGGTGATGGCGCCAGTGCCGTCGGCCTTCACTGGATTAGTCAGCGACGCATAGTTGGCATCGGTGATGCCTGCGTCCAGATCCATTTTCGCCGTCAGCGCCAGATACGACACCTGCATCGCGTTCACGTTGGTGATCAGGTGCGCCAGCAGGTCACCCAGCCGCGCATACTTTGCCGCCGGCAGCGCGCGGTTCAGCACGTCCTGGACGGTGGTGGCGACATTTTTGTTTGGCATGATTTACTCCGTAGTGGTGGTTCGTTATTGAGCAGCTGTGTCGGAATCGGCAGCCGGCTCGGCAGCAGCTGGTTCCGCGGTGGCGGCGGCTTTGGCGGCAGCGGCAGCAGCCTGCTTAGCGGCCTTTTTCGTAGCCTTTTCGGCGGCGACTTTCTCGGCAGCGGCGGCTGCGGCATCAGCCTCTGTCGTATCGGTCGTTTCGACTGCATCAGCAGCCGGTGTTTCGGTAACTTCGGTCGACGTGGTGTCGGTGGCTTCGGTGCTCACTTCGGGCACGTCGGCGACTTCCACGGCCGGCGTATCGGCGGCAGGCGTTTCGACAGTCGGCTCGATCGCGACCTCGGCCACAGGTTCGGCGGCCGGCTCAGCAGCTGCTGGCGTTACGACGGTGACTGCTACGGTTTGCACCGGCACAGCGATTTCGTAACCTGGAATTTCAGTGAAGGTGGCAGCAACTTCGTCGCTGACCTCTTCGGACAGCATACCGTCCTGATGCGTGACAAATTTCACGCCGCTGATCAGTTCGGATGCGTTCAGCAGTTTGCACAGTAGTTTTGGCATTGTGATCTCCAGAAAAGGAGCGCCCGAAGGCGCTCCATGTCAGACGGTGGCGATTAGCCGTGTGGACGCCAGGCGGCACCGTTCGGCAGGATGTTCTTGATCACCGCGTGGTGACGACGTTTCGTCATACGCAGGTAGCCGAACATCAGCTGCGCCCATGGGATCGTCGCGGAGACGGTCGGGTACAGCGGGAACTTCATCATCGGCAGCAGCTGGCGCCAGTTGATGGCCTGATCGCCCGGGGTCAGGTTCAGGATGAACGCCTTGGTGGTGCCGGGGATGTCGCGGTTCAGGTCGACAACGGTGGTGGTAGCACCAGCGTTAGCGACACGCTTCACCAGACGGAAGTCCGACGGAGCGTTGGTACCGTTCTGGCGCGAGCGGTAGATCGCGTAGCCGGTCTCCTGATTGCCTGCCGAGCGGGTGATGGTCAGGGTGACCTTCTTGCCGGCCGCCACAGCGGTCTGCGCGGTGATCACGCCGTCCGACTGACCGGAAGCGTTCAGGCCGGTGATCAGGTAGTAGTAGTTACCAGCCTGAGCGGTGGCGAACGCCGACGATGCATCGCTGACCGAGGCGTCGATCGCAACGGTCGGCTTCATGCCGGTGTTGGCGGTGGCCAGCGCGGCGTAGTTCACCTGGAACGGCACTTGCTGATCGCCATCGTCGATGAAGACGTCCGGACGGTTGGCAATGTTGCCCCACGAGGTGCGGATACCGTTCACCGGCGAGCCCAGCGAGATGCCGCCGTTCGGCACGTCGGTCAGCGGCACGCGGAACGCTGGATCCAGACCGGTGTCGAAGTCGGCCTGAGCCTGTTGCGACAGGAAGATGTGGGTCGGGGTACCGAAGTTGTCGCGACGGCTGACTTGAGCGGCAGCCTGGTTCACCAGGTTGACCGAGGCCAGCGAGGCGCCGCCGGCGTCCAGGATGTTGTTGCTGTCGACTTGACCGGCGTTCACGCCAGCCAGGATCTGCGCATAGATGCCGTCGAATTCGGTCGGCACCACGGCGGAGTCACCGGTGAAGCTCAGGTATTCAGCATCCTGCAGCAGCTGCTTGGCGCCGGCCACCTGCTCGACGGCTTCGGACGAAGCGATGTTGTTGCCCAGAGTGGACACGAACGAAACTTCGCGGCGGGTCATCAGATACTTGACCAGGCCGACACGGCGAGCGTACGAGCCGGTCGCTGCCGCGATGTTGCCGGTTTCGGTGTTGGTCGAGCCGCCCAGGAAGCCACCGACGCCCGACTGCTCAGTCCATTCGTCGACGGTCGCGCCGGCCGAATTCTTCGCCAGTTCATTGAACAGCACGAAGTGCTTGTTCTCCACGATGGTAGCCATCATGGTTTTGTCCAGCGACTGGATGCGCAGAGCACCGCCGCCTTGCAGCTGCGACACGTCGGTGCCGTAGCCGGCCGTCAGTGCTTTTTGCAGTTCCTCGAACTGCGCGCCGCCCAGCTCGCCGGTCATCGACGCGCCGTTGGCGATATTTGGAAGTTGAATCATCTCTATTTCCCTTAGTTAAAGTACGACGCGGATTACGACAGCACGCTGGTGATGATGTTGTCGGGGATAGCCTGGCCACGATTGACGCAGGTTTCGGCCATGGACAGATCCATGCCGGTGATTTTGCCAGTCTTGAAGGCGACCACGGCCTTGGCCATGAACTCCGTCTCGCTGACGCCCTGCGGCTCCGACTTGGCCAGAGTACCAGCGGGCTTTTCATGCACGGTCAGCACAGTTTTGCGGCCGGCCGGCTGAGCGGACAGTTCTGCGACCTTGGACTGCAGCGACTTGGCCAGGGTTTTGACCTCGGTCAGTTCTGCGCCCTGCTTCTTGATCAGATCGACAGCGGCGCCCAGTGCTTTGGCCATCACGCTCTCGGTGCCATCCAGGCGCTCGATCAGCGACTTCACCAGCTCGGTGCCGTCTTCGGCATCGACTTCGACGCCGTCGACCACGACCTTGATCGACTTGGTCAGCGGCTTGCCGTCATCGCCGACAGGGGCGGCGTTGGCCGGCTCGCCGTCTTCGCCTTCCTTGGCGTCGCCTTCATCGGCCGATGCGGCAGCAGCCGCTTCATCATCCATGGCCTTAGCCATGGTACCCAGATCGCCCAGCAGTGCCTGGAACTGGTCCGCTGGTTTTTTTTCAGTTTGACTCATGGCTAACTCCGTTGTTTGAGGCCAGTTTTCAGATCGCGGTAAAACCGCTCGACGTATTCGGCCGCGTCGCCGAGCGACAGGCCGAAGGTTTTGCTGCTGTGCTGGACGATTTCACGAGCACCTGGATTCTTGCCGGCCTTGCCGGTCCGCAGGTGTTCCGCCAGCTTGTTGCGAAAATCGAAGTAGTTCACCGGAGCGCCTTGCAGCGACTGCTTGCGCATCGCGGCGCCGCCGCTGAGGTTTGCGCTGTCGGTGCCATAGCCGGCCGTCAGCGTTTTCAGCACAAAGCCGTCCAGCGACTTGGCGAACGTGCCGATCGGGGTGGTGGACGCTGGGTCCAGACCGGGATGCACGGGCGTCAAGCTCAGGGCCAGATTGTTCCAGCGAGTACCGGTGATGACAGGAACACGCGATTTCGTCAGAGGATCGATGCGAACCTCGCGGCCGGTGACGGCGCCGCCTACGGATGCGTAGTAACGGTCGGGCGGCGAAACCTGCGTCAGCCCTTCCCAGACCTTGTTCGCGCGTTCTGCCAGCTTTGACAGGCCGCGGCGCAGCTGCGCCTTGACGATCGTGGTCCCGCTAACAAACGACACATCCATCGGCTGGCCGATGATGTAGTTTTCAGGGTCATCGATGCCGTATGCCTTTGCGATGCTCGGCATGGACTTGTGATCCATATCCAGCACGCCGAACTTTTTGAAGACGTCCACGGAGTCTTGCAGGGCCTTCGCCAGCACGATCTCGCCTTGCTGGTCGCGGCTCTCTTTGCTCGCCTCGACGTAGATGATCCGCTCGCCGTTTTCCTCAACGGGAGTCGCCTTCATGAGCGTTTGGAAGCTCACGTAGTCGGGTATGGATGCCAGCAGATCGGTATCAGTCGTCATGCCGCAATATTCGCATCACGACAGAATCGCCGGTGCAAAAGGCAACAAAAAACCCGCACTAGGCGGGTTCTTTTGTGAGCGGCTTTTTGTCGGGAATCATACTCACCCGGATGTGAGCATGGCCCGCATCACGTTCGCCACCATGGCGGCGCCGCCCGCCAAACGCGATGGGATCGATAGGCGGCACGTTCCGCTACGCAGGATTCCGGCCAGGTGCGCGGCGCCGCTAGTTCGATCAAAAGGGAGATGAAGAATGCGAGCATCAGGCCAGATTCTTTCTCGCCATGGCGATCACCTGGTTCAAGCGGCCGCGCTGCGTGATCAAGTGCATGTACTCATCGCCGCCGCCGGTGTTGGCTTTGGCCTGAGCCGCCGGCAATTCACGCTCGACGTCCGCCAGCAGCTCCTCAGCACGCTTTAGAATTCGCCGCTCAGCCTCTTGCGTCTGGTGCGACATGGCGGCTAGCTCGCCGAGGTTCTTGGTGGTGGTTTGGATGTTGGTTTGCATGGTGTATCAATTATAATCAAAACATACTGGCTTGTGAATCGTCTTTTTGTGCCTGCGCCTGCTTCAGATAGCCGGCCACGCCACTGTCATCGAGGCCTTCCATCGATGACGTCATCATTTCCCGCAGGCCGTACTTCTTGGATAGCCGGTCACGCGCCTTGCGCTCCTCGGGATGATCGGCAACCAGGTCAGTCAGCTCTACGTTGTTTTTTTGCCCGGTGCGGAAGATTCGGCCCTGGCGCTGGCCGTGCGTCATCGCGGTCTGCGGCGTGTCCATCTGCACCAGCCATTCGCCGCGCTGCACGTTCATGCCAGTGGCGCCGGCGTCGGACGCGACCAGGATATCGGCTGACGCCTCGCCCTGCTCCGGGTTGAAGGCCAGCCGCTTGCGCTCCTTCTCCTTCGACGAGTCAGCACCGGTCAGCGACACCACGCGGTGCCCCTCCTTCTCCAGTCGCTTTGTGATGGCCTGCACCGCCTCCAGCGAGTGTGCGAACACGACGCCAGGCTTGCCCTTGCGCTCCGCTGCCATCTTGCTGATGTGGTCGACCTTTGCGTTATCCTCGTGCGTGTTGATCACGCGCTGCGTTGCAGAAGCCTTCAAGATGCCCAGGTTGGCCTGCAGGTTCTTCGCTACAGCCTCGTGCTGGTCTTCCGGCACGCCGGCGAATGAATTTGGCGAGATACCGCGCATCGCCGCCACGTCGACCTTGCCCTCCATGCGCGCCACGCGCGCGGCGCTAAAATGGCGATCAAGCTCGCCCAGCGCCAGCTTCTGGCCGGCGGACAGCGGCACGGTTTCTGTCTTGCGCTCGGCGGCCACGTCAGGGTCGATCTTAGATGGGTAGACGAACCGCGCCATTTCACGCTTGAGCGCATCCTTGCTGGCCAGCGTGTCGGCGCCGTAGCGGCGCATGAACGCCGACCGGTCGCTGTAGCGAGCCGGGTCCATCTTGCGCAGCAGGTCGTACACCTCGCTCGCATCGTTCTTGACCGGATCACCGGACGCCAGCAGATAGTGCGGTGTGTGGTGTGACAGCGCATCGACCACGTTGGCCAGGCCGGAATTCTCCTTGCCGGCGCGGTTGAGCGTGTTCTGGCTCTCGTCCACCGTCAGGTAGTCGAAATTGATGCCCTCGCGCTTCATCAGGTCGCCCATCCACTGCTTGCGCTCGTCATCCGTCATCGCGTTCAGTCTATCGCTCATTTCCGATTCCGGAACGCCCGCATGCTTGGCGCCGAGGTGCAGCATGTCGTCGCGGAATGACTGGTGCGTCATGACCGCGAAATCGTGCTCAGGGTTTTTGTACGCGGCAATGCGCTCCTCGCGGCCGGCGCCCGGCTGGATGTGCCAGTTGAACTTACCCGGTTCCAGGTAACGCAGCGCCTCGCCGCTGAACTGGCCCTGCACGATCGACGGCACAAGGAACAGTCCGCGCTTGGCTTTGCCCTGCTCCTTGAGGTGCGTGAAGGCCGACAGCTGGAGCAGCGACTTACCCGAACCGGTACCGAAGGCGGCCACCACCCGCTTGTTGGCATCGACCAGCTTCACCAGCCGCTGGCGCGCCGCGTTCTTCCCGCCGCTCATCGATGGCGACCAGATTTTCGTCGGCTGCCCCGGTTTGAAGTTGGCACCCACGTGCGGCATCATGCCGGCAATCTGGCGCTCGGCGGCGTGGCCGATGCTATGCCGCTCGTCCTGGCCGACCTCGATTTCCTTGGCCTCGTCTGGCGGCGCGTCGTCGGCGAAGAAACCCATCTGGGCCTGTTCCATCGCGGCGGTGTGCTCGCGCGCGGCGTCCAGCTTGTCGGTGACGCTGCCGGATGCGTAGCGGCCGCCGGAGCGTTCGCGCAGGCTGTCGACCATGGCGCGATCCTTCGCCATGCGTGCCTCGCGTGCCGCAGGATCAACAGCATCCAGGTGGTTCAGGTTGTTGCGGATGACCGCCTTGCCAGTCTTGATCGGCGCGGCTGGGTTGAGCTTGTTGTGCACGTCGGCGAACGACTTGCCGACCTTGGAGCGGATCAGATCCTGCACCGAGGCATAAGCATTCTCGTTGCCGTGCATCGACTCGACATATTTCGCCCAGGTCAGCGTCGACGATTTGACCTTGCCGGCCAGCTCGTCACGGCGCGCGCGCCACTCGCCGTGCACAGGGTTCGGGACGGTATCGCCGAACATATCCTCCGTCTCGGCTTCTGGTTCGGCCGCCGTGTGCTGCTCCAGCTCGCGCCGCAGTGCGCCTGCGTCATCACTCTCGCGCGCCACGTTGCGGTGGAAGAATTCGCGGATGGCAGTTTGGTCCTGGCGCGTCAGCTCGCCAATCGGCTTGTAGGCAGCGGTACCCTCAGGCGTTTCAGCAAGCGCGCGGTGAAGCGCGTCAACAGCGTGTTGGTTGACCTCGAATTTTTGCTTGTTCAACGTGCTGCGCGCGCCGCCGTGCCGAGCCTCAACGAACGCATCGGCATACCCCTCGAACCGGTCGGCCAGCGCCTCCGCGCGCGCCTGCTTGCCGTCCTCGCCCTTCAGCGGCGCCACGGCGTCCAGCGCGGCGCGGTAGGCTTCAGCCCGGCCGGCGCCAGCCTTCTGGAAAAACTCCGCCGACTGGATGTCGGCCACGATATCGCCTGGCGTGTCGCCGTCTGCGGCACGGCCGCCGATATAGTCGCGAAGCGACTGCTCCAGATCCTCGCCGGCCTTGAATGGCTCGGCCAGCGACGGCGCCGCCCCGGCCTTCACATCCATCGCCAGATCAGGCCTGTTGGCTACGCCCAGTGGCAGCCAGCCGTCCTGATCCTGGTCGCCGCGGATGATGGCGATGTTCCGACGGACCTGCTCGACATCCTCACGGTTCACAGGCTTGGACAAGCGATCCAGGCCAGCGGCGTTAATCGTCAGGAACCGGTCGCCGGCCACATCCTCGATCGTGTAATCGCCGCGCTGCAAGCCGATGGCGCGCACTTGCTTGATGGCGCCCTCCGCGCTCAGCTTGCCAAGCGACACCTGGAACTGATCTTTCTTACCCTGCTGGAGCGCCGTCACAAGAGCGGCGTTTGCCTCCATCTCGCCCAGCGCCTGGCCCAGCACCTTCTGCGCATCGTTCACAGCACGCCGGCGGCGGGCGTTGAGCTCCTGCGCCGCCGCCAGATCGTCGCTGCTTTGCAGCTCGCCGATCTCGATCTCCTTGGCGGCCTGCATCAGGTCACGCGCATCGGACAGCGCCTCCTCGCTGGTCGCCATGTAGTGGTCCAGGTGGAAGGCCTGCATCCCTTCGGTGATCTTTTCGATGTCCTCCGGCAGATCGCTATGGATCCGACGCGCCAGCACCTGCGCGGCGCCAGCCACGCCCAACACGTCCACCACCGATCGGTCGACCAGCGCCTCGCCGCCGACGGCCAGCGCCAGGCTATTGATGGAGTTGTAGGCGCCGATGCCGATGTGCTTGCCCAGCGACTCGCCCGGCGCCTCGCCGGCCAGCTGCTGGAATTCCGACAGGAAGGCGCGCGTTTTCATCGTGCGCAGATCGCCGGCGATATCGGCCTCGATCTTGGCATCAGCCTCAGGATCGGCCGTGTATTCGATCACATAGGCCTTCGGCTCAGCAGCCGACTTGTCGATTTCACGATTTGCCTCCTGCGCCTTCTTGTGCAGCTGACGCAGCATCTTTTGTTGTTTCAGCAATTCCACCGCCTTTTTCGCATCAGCCAGCTGGATCGGCGCATCGGTCACGATCGGCTCACGGATTGACTTGATCTCCTCGGCCACCATCTTCGCGGTATCGCCGCGCGCCACGGCCGCGTTGCGCTGCGCCGGCGTCATCATGGCCTGCTTCTCAGCCCGCAGCTTGTTGGCCTCTTCCTGCAAAGCCTCACGCGACAGGCCGGCCTGCTCGGCGCGCTCGCCGTACTTCGCGGCAAAGCCCAGGCCTCCGCCTTCAGCCTTCACAGGGTTCAGGTCTTCCACGGAAAGCTGCGCCGGGTCGGCGGCTTCCAGCGGGATCTCGCCAATGCCAGAATCCATGCGCGCGGCCGCATCGTTCACCAGGTGCTGGCGCTGCACGTTGACCGCCTCGTTGGCGCGCGCCAGCAGCTTGGCATGGTGCTGAAGCCGCAGCTTGGCCTGCGCAGCGTCCGACAGCTCGGCGACGGTGTCTTCAGGAAATTCGAGCGACTTCGGTTCCCAGCCCATGGTCTGAGCCACAGCCTGGACGAACTTGCGCTCGTGCTCGCGGGTTTGCGCACGGACGTTTTCGCGCGCCTGCTTTTTGGATTCGGACAGGCCCAGTTCTTTGTCGCGCTTGCGCTGCGCAGCCTTGGCTTCGGTCGCGGCCTTTTTCTTGTCGGCGGCTTCTTTTTTGTAGTCCGACTCGCTACGTACCGCGCGCAGTTTGAGGTAGTTCAGCTTGCCGCCGGCGCCGCCGATCACGTGCGCTGAGCCGTCAGCTTGAGGCTGGATCAGCAGCGGCTGGCCTTTTGTGCCTGGACCGTGCGGATGGATCGTGACCCATCTCGCGCCATCAGGGATCGAAGCGGCTTTCAGAAATAGGATTGGCTTTGTCGTCATTCACCCATGGTAGGTTCACGACACCGAACCATGGCGAACTGCTGCGATAGTCAATACCTATCGACACCTAGTAACCAATAGGTGACCTTAATTGGTTACCACTAAGTGTTTGATTTCATTCTTCTTTCTAGTAGTAGTAACCTAGTATCCAGAATAGATAATAATAGATACTATGTGAGAGAGCTATTTCTAATAGGTAATACTCTCACGTTTATATATGTCTTGCGCCGCAAGTTCCGGTTTCTGGTTACCCTTTTAAAATCAATGACTTATAAATTGGTTCAGAAACCTTGGTTACCCATTCCGGTTACCGCCTCTAAATTCCGGCGTCTGTATCGACCAAGGTGAAGGCCTCGCCCTCGGCGTCGGTCACCACGTTTGAGCCGAGATTGAAGCTAGCGTTCTGCCGATACTCCTCGGCGGCGCACTCAAGTGCATCGGCCAGGCCGGAATGCAGCGGCATGCGGTCGATCACCGACTGGTCCATGTAGTCGCCCAGCAGGTGCAGATTTTCGCGGGTGTAGAAGCGCTTCAGCACCGCCTTGACCAGATACCAATACGCGCCAAAGCACCGGTATCGGCGCGGGTCTTCCTGCAGCAGCTGGAGCGTGCTAGCCGCGAAAGTCTTCGGGTTCATCATGCGGCCTCCTTCTTGTCGGCGATGCCGATCTGTTCATTGATCACGTCGCGCAGCTTGTCGGCGGCGCTGCGCCCGCCATAGTTATACGACGGCGGCGCAAACGGGCCGCTCAGGTTGTAATCCCGAAGCTGGCCGAGCGTCATGTCGGCAACGCCTGCCTCATCGGCATGGTGCAGCAGCTGCTCCAGGTGGCGCTTGCTGTTGCCGTAGCCCTGCGCCAGCACGCGCACTGTTTCGGCGTGGATGTTGTCCTTGTTGTGCCGCATGCCGCTCTCGACCATCGCCTCGGCCAGGTCGCGGTGGCCCGACGCAATCGCCATCGCGACCAGCGCATTGTGCACGCTGCTCTTGCGGTGACGGCCGACGGCATATGCGCTGTGGTCGACGCCGGCGGCATCCTCCATAGAATGGTTCAGGCCGCCCAGGTGGCGCGCGCGTGCCCAGAGCATGGTGAGCGCCTTTTTCGGATAGCTGGCCACGTGGCCGGAGTCGCCGTAGCTGTCGTTCGATCCAGATACCTTGGCCAGCGGCAGGATGGCGCGCACGGCGTCGCGGATGTTGTCCGCGCGCCGGATGCGGTCGACCTGTTCGTTTTCCAGGCGCGCCTTGGCTTCTTTCACCAGCGCCGACGACGTGCCGTAGCCGGTGGTACCGCCGCTCATCTCGTTCAGCAGCGGCGTTATCGGGTTGCGGTGCTGATTGCTGTAGCTGGTGTCCTTGTACTTCCGCGCTGCGCGCGAGCTCGACTTGCCGCGCTTGCCCGACACGTGCTCGGAGCCGATCGTAGAACTGCGCCGTGCTTCCATCCAACCCTGGATTGCCTTCTCCTTGGCGGCATCGGTCGGCAACAGGTAGTCGTGCGTGTCGTGCAGCTTCTGCTGCTCATAGCTCTCCGCCATCTTGATATCGCCGGTTTCCTTGTGGACCATAGCCTGCGTGCCATAAGGCATGCGGAATTTGTACGCCTTCACACCATCCTTGATCTGCCGCTGGATCAGATCGTGATTCGCCTCCAGCACCGCCGACGGCATGTTCTTCACCTCGTCCCAGCTGGTCAGGCTGTTCAGGCTGGCGGCCGCCGCCTCTTCCATCTTAGCCCGCACCTCGCCGGCCTCTGCCGCTGCATCGAGCTCGAACGGCTTGGCATCGCCGAATTCCTTCAGCGGCACAGTCACCGGCCGGCCGCCGGCGGTGTCGGCATAGCGGCGCATGGTCACAGTGCCAGCGCGCATATTGACGCCGGTGACGACCATCTTGCCATCCTTGGCGAAGTCCAGACCCGCGCCGGCGGTCAGCACCGCACCGGTGTCCGGATGGATCAGGATATCGGTGTCGCTGTCGAGCGCGGCCTTGGCCGGGAAGTATTTGTTGTTGAAAAGCGACGCCTTGGCCGCTTCGACCTTGGCGCGCAGGCGCGTGGCGCTGCTGCTATCCTTGTTTTTCAGCGCCTTGTAGCTGCGCTGCATATCCTGGAAGCGGACGAACTGCGAGACGGCGTCCACGCGCTGGCCGGCCTCGTAACGCTGCAGCGCCGCCGCCTTGTCTTCCTCGAACTTCGCGCGCGCCGCCTCAGGATCGGCCGCCAGCATGATGCGCATATCGTCCAGGCTGAAGGCGCCTTCACGAGCCAGGTTCTCGACGCGATCGCCACCGTTCCACAGCAGATCCTGCCAATCCTTCTTGGCGGCCACGGCCTGGTAGCGGTAGCCGTCAAACGAACCGCGCGACAGGTAGGCATGAATGCGCACGGCCTCGTTCAGGTTGCCCTGACGCAGCCCGCGCCCATTGCGCTGCTGGAGCGTCGCCGGCTCCCATGGCGTGTCCAGGTTGTGGATGTCGGTGGTCTTCTGCTGCAAGTTCAGGCCTTCGGCCATGGTGCAGTTGCCGATCACGGCATCCAGCCGGCCGGCATTCAGCGCGTCAGCGATGTTCTGGCGCTTTACGGCGGAACTGGCCACCTTGGCGTTGATGATGCCGATCCGCTTGCGGTCGAAACCGGCAGCAACCAGCGCCGCGGCGATCTTCTCGTGCGAGTCGACGTATTCCGAGAAAATGATCTGTGCGCCGTCCTTCTTGCCCTCGGCTGCATGCTTCGCGAGCTCGGTGTATTTCGGGCTCACCTCACCGGCGTGCGCCGCCGGGTCAAGCAGCTCCAGGTCCAGCGCTGCCTTGTTCATCTTGTCCATGATGGAGAAGATGTGGCTGTCGCCGGTGCTATCCTTCTTGCCGGCCGACTCTTCCGCCAGCTCACGCAGGTCGGCGTAAACCTGCTGCTGCGCCTTCGACATGTCGACCAGGTGCATGCGGTCCTGGCGTTTCGGCAGCACCAGCCCGACCTGCTCAGCCGTGCGGCGGTCGATGTAGCGCGACATGATCTCGCGCAGCTCGGTCAGGTTTTTGAAGCCAGAGACGACCAGCGCATCCTCGATGTCGCCCGTGGTGCTGAGTACCTTGTCGCCAGTGAACTCGCAGAAGCGGTCAAGGAATTCTTCGCTGTTGCGCACGCCGATCCGCTCGAATGCCTCCGGCGCGATGTGCGACAGCATGGAGTAGATTTCAAGCGGGCTATTCTTCGTTGGCGTGGCCGTCAGGCCGTGCACACCCTTGCCGCCGTTGTTTTCGCGGATCCAGCGGGTTTTAAGGTTGAAGTCCAGCGCGCGATTGCTCAGGCCCTGGCCGCCGAGGAATTTCGGCGCCTCCCCAAAGCGCGGGCGCGCCGCGTACAGATTCTTCTGGTGGTGCATCTCGTCGGCGATCAGCATGTCGATGCCGAGATCGTTGAAGTAGATCGCGTCGGTGCGGTCCTTGAACTCTCGCCCGGCCAGCGCCTGCTCGTAACGCTCCTTGATGGCCTTGCGGCGCTTGTCGCCGGCGTTGCCCATCGACTCGCCGCGCTGCACCCAGAAATCCTGGCTGTAGTATTCCTCTTTTTTGATTGGATCGAGGTCGACCTCTTCAAACGCAGGCTCACTGATGATGATGAAATCATAATGATTTTGCGTCATATCGTGGTACTTGCGCTTGCGCTCCGCCGCCGTGTCGTCGCGGCCGACCAGCTCGCCGTCCTTCGACATGAAGGTGGCGCCGATCGTCATGACGCGAGAGCCCGGGAACCAGGTCTGCGATTCCGCGTACCAGTTAGCCAGCACCGACTTCGGCACCACGATGATCGGCCGTTGCGCGCTGCCCTGCAGCTTCGCCATGCGAGCCAGCAGCAGGCCGCCCAACGTTTTGCCCAGGCCGACGTCGTCGGCGATGATGCCCTTGCCATCGGCGAGGCTGCGACGGAGGCTGCTCCAGCGCCAGTCGCGCACCGTGCGGTCCGGATTCAGGCCGGGCACATCCATCGGCTCATTGGAATATTCAGGAGCTACAAAGCCACGGAATTTTCGATTGTAGAGCTCTTCCACCTGATCGCGGTACACGGAGCCGCACAGCCATTCTTTGAATTCGGCGTTCAGCAGCTCCAGCTTCGGCAGGTCTTCCTCTTTGCGCACGCCGGACCGGTTCAGATATTTGTCTAGCAGCTTGCTGTCGCCATACTGATTGCCGCCGGTCACAGCGTAGACGCCATTGGCGAAAGTGATCACCATAGGCGGCTGCTCACGCGTCCACTTGTTCGCGCTGTCGCTGTCATTTGCCTTCCAGTTGAAGAACGCGCTCACCACCTCCAGCGGCAGAAACGCGCTATTCAGTTGGAAATCGACGTCGTCCAGCGACCTGGCGTCAATGACGCGTTCGAGCTCGGCAGCTTGGCTTTCCAGCTTTCCCTTCATATCCGGCTGCTCGGCAGCCAGCGCGCGCGCGGCGTCCAGCTTCGGCCACAGCTCGCCTGTCAGGTAGCTGTCCATCGTGGTCCAGCGGTCGGCGCCGAGGAACGCATAGCGCTTGTCGGCGGCCAGCTGCTCGTCGACGTCACCAGCGTCGCGGCCCAGCCGCTCGGCCAGCTGCGCGCTGGTGAACTCGCCACCGGTCAGCGCCAGAAGCTGTGCGGTGACGTCGAAACTGCCTTCGACCTTGGCTGCAGTCTTGCCCAGCACGGCGTCGGATAGTTCGCCGTCGCGGTTCACGGCGCCGACCAGTCGGTACAGCGTCTTGTCTACGCTGGCCGCAGTCATCAAGTTGACGTTGTCTGCTGGGATGCCGTGCTTCTGCACGTACGCGCGAATACCGGCCTCCAGCGCCGGCCGGTCGACCGTGGCGCCGTTGAACAGGCCATCAATCTCGCTGGCCAGCGCCTGCGCGTCGCTGATGGCTTCATTCTGCATGAACTCGTCGACGCGGTGCCAGCGCGGCGGATCACCTTGCAACACATAGTTCACGCCGTCGACAATCTTGGTATCGCCCACCTTGGCGCGGTCGGCATACGGCCGGCGCGCCGCCGCCGACGTGGCCCGCGCCTGCGCAGCCTCATCCGGCAGCGCGTCCAGCACCTGCTGCATGCTCACCGGTGCGCTTTCGCCGTCAGGTGTGAAGGCCGCAATCGCCTCCGGCACGCCGACCATCGAGCCCTCGACGGTGATGTCGTTGCCCATGCCGGCCTTGGCGCGCCAGCCTTCGGTCATCGTGCCCAGCACGTTGTCGGCGCCACGCCCGGTGAAGTAGCTGCCGGCGACGAATTCATCATCCCAGGCGCCCAGCATTTTGAGCGTCTGCTGGTCGACCGTGCCCAGCGCGCCGGCGACGTCGTCCGGCCGCTTTCGCAGATAGATCACGTCCGTCGTCACCTCGGTGTGTGAGTGCTCGAACGCGGTATTCGGCATGCGCTGGGCGCCGAGGAATTCTCCCTTGCGCAACAGGTTCTCACGGAAGCCGCGCGCGGACTTGCTGTCCATGATGCCGGTCGGCACCACCAGCGCCACCAGGCCGCCAGGCGCGCACTTGTCCAGCGCTGTATCGGTGAAATATTGCTCGCAGGTGGCCAGGTCGACCTTGTCATCCTTGGCGAGAAAGCCGCGCGGGCCGTACGGCGGATTGCCGATCACCACATCGAACTGGCGGTCGTCGGTGACGGCGAAGCGCTCCAGCGATCCGGTTACTATCTCGTGGCGTGCGCCGTGCAGCACCTGCGCCACCTGCGCGCTGATCGGATCAAGCTCGACGCCGGTAACTCGCACGCCGGCCGGCGCAGTGTGCAGGAATACGCCGGTGGCGCAACTTGGCTCCAGCGCTGTGCCGGCCTTGAAGCCCAGCCGGCCGAGCGTGGTCCACATGGCGGCGGCCACGTCGGGATCGGTATAGAACTCGTTCAGGCTGTCGCCGCAGCCGCCGTTGCCGCTGTACTGGCGCAGTAGCGCCGGGTCGGCGGCGTCGGTTTCCAGCGCGGCGATGACGGCGGCATTGATCTCGCGGCGCTTCACCTTGCTGGTGCCGGCGGCCACTCCGAATGGAGTACCTGGCGCTGGTGGCGCCATCACAGCAGGATCCTGCGCCACTGGCGCCGCAGGGGCGTCATCTATCACACTGGAATCCGACGGCTTCGCCTTTTTGGCGCGCACGCGCTTCGGCTTCACCTTGGCCGCAGGCTCTGGCGCTGGCGCCGCCGGCGCGCTGCCGAACTCCTCGGTCACCTCATCCAGCGTCTTGCCAGTCAGCTTCGACAGCAGGCCCAGCACCTGGCCGGCCTGCTTCATCGGCGCCGTCAGGATCATCTTGCGCACGCCCTCGCGGCCGCCGTACTGCGCGAGCACGCTGTCCAGTGTCGGCGCTGCTGGCGCCGGCGCGGCAGCGGGCGCCTCGGGGTGCTGAGCGAATAGGTCCAGCGTCTGGCCGGGCCTGACGGCCGGCTGCACGTCGAATAGCGACGGCTGGTGCGGCGTCTGCTGGTGCAGCTTCACCTTCTGGACGCGGGTATGCGGCTTGACGACAGTGCCGTCCTTGCGCACTGACGCCGCCACGTGCACGGGCGCATCAAACAGCGCGAGCTGGGTTTTGGTGAAGAGGATAAGCATACTGAGCGCCGATCATTGGTCAGCGCTTAGTATCCCTTCACGACACTCAATCGCCTCGCAGGAAGACGATGGCCTTCAGCATGCCAGGCGCTTTGGCCGTGGCTCGCACCTTGGCGATGAATTCATCGCGCGGCATGGCGACGATGCCGCCAAAGAAACGCGGGTCATCGTAGTGTGCGAGGTAGGCGGCCTTAGCGGATTCGATGCTGTCGAATCCCAGGTAGCACTTGTCCTCGTCGTACACGTCCCAGTTCTTCCGCTTCATCTGGCGGACGATGTAGACCTCCGGCGCATCCGGCGTCAGGCCCATGTAGACGTCGACCGGGTCGCCGTCTGCGCCCTCGCTGCCAATCACCTCGCCGTAGTCGTATTTGAACACGGTCCGCCACGCACGGCCGGTTTCGTCGACGCCCTCGCGCACGGTGCCGGCTGGGTTCTCGATCGCGATCGTCAGGCCATGCCAGTCACGGTGCGGCTTCGGGTACTTGCTCGACGCTTTCTGCGCGGCAGTTGGTTCAGTGTAGCCGGGCACGCCGCGCGGCATGTCGGCTTTCAGCAGGATGATCATTTCGTTCCCAATATCTCACGCAGCTTCGCTGCAAAGTCCGGATCATCACCCGGCCGCGAGCCATCATCGACGACCGACCAGCGACCGCGACAGTTCGGGTGGGCCAGACCAGTCGGGATCCACCACAGCTCGCTCGGCTCACGCGGCACCAGCTTCCCGCCGACACGCTTGAACGGCGATGCGCTGCGCTTCAGGTTGTTCTTGCCCGGCCAGATTTGCGTCTCGCCATCCTTGTCCGGGTCGTTGGCATCGACCACCTCCACCACCACGCCGTCAATCTTGCGGCAGAACGGGCACGCGCCGCGGTACTGCTCGATGCGCTTCACGCGCGCACCTGGCACCAGGCTGGCAATCAGTCCCTCGTTCAGCGCATTGCCGGCCTCGGTGATGGCTATGCGGCGCCAGTCGCGGTTCAGCGTGCCCATGGCATCGAGCAGCTTCGATTCCAGGGCCGGCGTGCCGGGCGGCGGGGCGCCATACGCACGCTCTTCCAGATCCTGCGTGACAACGGAACGCATGCGGTGTCGCACGTCATCGGCCAGCGCGCGCACGTTCTCCACAGCGCGCACGCGCGCGAAGTCCAGCGCCTGGCGGAACCGGCCGCCGATGCCAAACTGCTGCACGGCGCCGGACACGGTCGACGGCATCGCTCGCAGGATCTTGTCGGCCTGCACCGGTGTAGGCTCTTTCTCCAGATTGGCCTGCACCTTTCCCATCATGCCGGCGCGCACCGCCAGCCATTCGGCCTCAGTTTGCATGGCGTCAGCCGGCAGGTAGTCCTGCACGACCAGGTCGATCGACATCATGTGATCGTCCAGCGTCCATTGCGCCGGCGGCAGGCTTTGGAGGTACAGCCGCATCAGCTCCTTCTCGTCGGAGCTCCAGCGCGCCATCAGGCCGTCAGGGCGAACAGGCGGCACCAGCCCAGAATCGAACTTGGCACCTGACTGCCATTTCAGCACCGCGCGCCGCACAGCATCCAGGCGCAACAGGCCGCGCGACGAAAACAGCTCAACCAGCGCCTCAATCAGCGGGCTCGGGTGCTTATCCCAAATCAGATCAGGATCGCCGTCGCCGATCGCCTTGTGCAGGTGTTCAAGCGCTTCATTGGTGTGGTGTTCGCAGCAGGCCGCCACGTCGATTAGCATTGTCATGAGTAGATGGTAGGGTCACGACAACAAAAAACCCGGCGCGGGGCCGGGTTTTAGGGATGGCACGTTCTTCGAAGTATGGTGGCTGCGGTGTATCCATCGACAAGTCCCACGTGGGTACTCGTTTGCGCCCCAGTCCTATCTGGAAAGTGGGCGCTGCTCTCTACATGGTTTTTATGGTGCCGCCTGACGGATTCGAACCGCCGACCCGCTGCTTACAAAACAGCCGCTCTACCAGCTGAGCTAAGGGGGCAAAACCTGGCAAACCGTATGGGTTTCGATCCCATCTACGCAGCGTGAAAGGCTGCTGACATCACCAGACGTCTAACGGTTCGCTGAAACTGGCGGAAGATGAAGGAATCGAACCATCAGCCATCCCTGACTGCCACGGTTTTCAAGACCGCTTCGCTCCCTGAGCGGCATCTTCCAAAACTGGCGGTAGCTGTAGGATTCGAACCTACGCACCCTTGCGAGTGGACGGCTTAGCAAGCCGCTGCTTTCGGCCTCTCAGCCAAGCTACCTTTAAAACTGGTGGAGCAGGATGGAATCGAACCACCTACGAACTAGCGTGCTTGTGGGTTACAGCCACACCCCTTACCGGTCGGGCACCGCTCCGTTGCTACTACCTCACGCCGCATTTCGCGCGTTGATCGTTATTGTACAACATTTCCCAGCCAAGCTGGCGGCGAATTTCTTCCGGTGACGGCGGCGGCGTTGTTGCCACGCTACGGCGCGTCATAAACAAACGAACCTGCTCTTTGCTCGGGTGAGTCGTCTCCGCCATGTTGCGCTCCTCATTGGGACTGCAATCGGACCTACTGGGGTTGCCCCATGCGACTACGCACCGTTACCGATGCGCTGGGACTGCGCGTGCTGCACGCTGGATGACCAAAGCAGCTATTGGCAATGAATACGGGCCGAGGCCCCCGACTCCAGCTGCCGGCGCAGTGCAGTCTTTCACTTACAGTTTGCTGTCACGAGCTGCGTTGCGCACATCGATCAGCGTCTGGATGCCGCCGCTGGGCATACACATCGGCAAAAAGATTCATCAACACAGGATGCTTGTAAGCCATGGCCTCAACTACTTCGCGCGCATCCTCGAAATATTGAATTTTCTTTTCGATAGACCACGGCGGCGGCGCATCAAGAATATCGCGCAGGTTTGCCGTCTTGTCGGCTATCTTGATGAAGCACGCACGTTCGCTCATGTCGCGTGCATGCGCAACCTGCCATGCTTTTTTCGTTTCAGGAGTGACGGAAGGATCGTTCGTCAGCTCATACACAACGTCAGCCACAGTGGCACCAAATAGGTCCGTCAGCTGCTGGTGCGTCGCCAGTGTGTCCTCCAACGTGTCATGGAGCAGAGCGGCGATGATCACTTCGTTGTCGGTGATGCCGGCCTCGTCGCACAAAATCGCGGCTACCGCGCGGGGGTGCTCGATATACGGAACGGCCGGTGCACCTTGGATGCCTTTTCGGAACTGGCCGGCATGGGCATGTTCCGCAAAGGCGTCGGCAGCGGCGATCACGCTGGTTCCTTAACGGCCTCGGCTTTGCTAGCGCCCATCAACGCCTGGGCATCAGCCTCGTCGATGACATTGCCCCACTCAAGCGGCTTTGGCACATCGCCCTTGTATGGCTCGAACTTTTCTCCCGTCCAAACCTCTTTCGGCCAGGCCCGCGCGGGACCACGGAAAACAGCGCCTTCATTCTCGATAAACACCACGATGACCTCCTTTCAGCAACATGATCATAGTGCCAGATGTACCGGATTTGGTCAAGGAATCGCTAGGTTTTGTGTCATCACCGCCACTGGCTGACGACCACGCATCGCTGTAAATTTTCTTCTGCGCCTTGAGTGCTTCGTAGAATTTCTTGTGATCCTCATCGCTCCAGGCTTCTGTTGGCTGGTCTTCCTGGTACTTTCCTTGAAGCGAACGGGTCGCCTCGTAATCCTTATGCCCGGCGTCTTTAGCCAGCGTCATAGCCTTCAGGTGGACCTGCATCTCGGCCAGCATGCCGTTGGGCAGCTTCACGATCATCATCAGGTCGCGATACCCCTCGCTCGTCGGCTTCGCAAAGCGATCCTTCGGCTTCTGCGCAACCTCGATGCCGGCGGCAGTCAGCTTATCGACCACGGTTTTCACATCTTCCATCGTCGGCACGCTGATGGTGGCGCGCACCATGTCCCGCAACTGAGACCAGTCGCCACCGTAGTCCGCTTCGACTTTTTCGCGCGCGCGATCGGCGCCCTTCAGGCTGCCGATGAAGACGTAACCCTTATCGTCCGCCCATTGCTCCGGCGTCAGACTTTTCGGCTTCAGGCCTCCAACCAAGCCCATATCCGCCTGCACCTTGCCCAGGATATCCTGATATTGCGCGAGACCTTCCGTGGCGCCCTTCAAGAGGCTGTCCCAGTCGTTGAAAGGCTGGTTCACTTTGACCGGCAGCGCATCGACATTGACGCTATCCAGGATGCCGCCAGTTGGCTTGGCCCCGGCAGCCGGCTTGTGCCCGGTGATCTGGTGGTGCAGCACGCGGTGTTCGCCGCCGGCGGCGTCATGCGCGACCACGCCGTGCTCGCCCACGCTGTGAATCGTCCCGGAACCCGCGTGCTCGCCGTTCTTGAACGACACGTGGTCGCCGGCCTGCAGGTTGTGCGTGCCGTAGCCGGCGGCGGCGCCGGCCTCCGGCGAGCGCTTCCAGTGGTTCGATGACTTCCCGTTTTTGTCGGTCACCTGCTCGATGTGAAGGCCCGGCCGGTTCTTGATCGGTCCGGCCTTCACGAACACAGCCAGGCGACCGTCGGCCAGCGATTTACCCAGCACCATTTTCTCCCCACGTGCTTCAGGTGGAATATTCAGGTAGCGGCGTTTCCCGTCGGAGCCGGTGACGATCATGCCGTCCTCGCCCTCCTCCAGCACGCTGTACTGCTGCGCGGCGCGCGACTTGTGGCCGAGGATATGCTCCCAGCGAACGCGGTGCGGCTTCTCAGCGTGGTGCACGGTGATGCCGTGCTTGCCGACGGCCTTCACCTGCGCAGACTGAGGGCCAGCCTTGTGCTGGAAATAGACGTGGTCGCCCACGCACACATCGGGATTGGCGACCGGCTCCGGCTTTTTCTGCGGCGTGACCACGTCAGACCTCGATCGACAGGATCGACAGACCGTAGGCCTTGGCCATGTCATCGCCGCCGGCGCTGCTGGCGGCCGGGTCGCTGTTCGGATTGGCCGCCACGGCGCCGGTTGGGTTGTCGCCGAAGTCTTGCTTGCCGCCGTCACCGAAGTCCTGCGGCTGATCATCGCCCTGCGCCGGCTGCGCCTCGCCATCAGGCCCAGGCGTGCCGAAATCTTCTTGGCCTGCCTGCTGCTCAGCCTGCCAGGCTCCCAGCAGCGAAGGATTGATCGGCGCGTTGCCCCACGCTTCCGGGATCTCGTCCAGGCTGTCCAGCGCGCGCATCTCGTTGACCGTCAGCGTCAGCTTTTGGCGCTCGAACTTCTTGTCCTCGTCCTCTTCGGTCAGGCCGGTAAAGCGGAACACCAGGTCGTCGGAAAAATCCGAGACGATGTAATCACTGAACTCGTCCTCGAAATACGACAGCAGTGGATGCAGGCCTTTGTCCTTCGAGCTGGCCAGCTTCTCCTCGGTGTCGTTGCCATTGCCGATGCCGCCGTTCTTGCTGCTGAACGACTCGAAATTGATCTCGTCCGGCCCGATGCCGAAGATCGCGCAGATGATCGACGTCAGGAACGTCATCCACTTCGCGAAGGCCATCTCATCGTGGTCGTTGCCGAATTTCTCGTAGCTCGCCTTGGATTCTTGGTCCTTCGATACCATGACCGGCATGGCCCAAGCGTTCTGCACGCCGTTTGTCATGGACTTCAGGTAGCGCTTGAACGCGGCCAAGTCGTCCTTGTCGTACTGGCCCGACATGTGCAGCACGCCCTTTGGAATGCTGTTGCTGTCGAAATACTTGCCGTTGTACGTCATGGCGTTCAGCAAATACGTCACGGTGCGGATCAGCACCTCGCACTCGCTCATGCCGTAGCCGCCGACCAGCACATCGGTGCGCGGGTTGCGCGGCTTGTAGATCAGGTTGTCGAAGGTGTAGAGCGTGCGCGGGCGGCCCTGCACCACTTGCAGCGCGCGGATCTCGTCGTCACCCTGGTAGCCCTCTTCTGTGCACAGCCGGATGGTGGCGCCATCGACGGCGTACATGCCGTCCATGCCCAGCGACTTGTCGCGCTTGAATTCGGTCTCGATCGGCGCCGAGTCCATCGTCAGGCTGTCACGCGTCAACTTGGCCATGAACGTGCCGAAGTCATCGCGCTTCAGTCGCGCGCGCTTGCGCGGGTTCGACTCGAAACCGCAGTTGCTGAAGAAGCTTTGCAGCGACTTGATGCGATCCTTGTCAGCGCCGCTGACGTGCGCGTCCTTGTCCTTCAGGCGGATCTCGAAGCCAGGGCCGACGCCATTCTCCTGCGCGCGGCAGAAGCGCTGCACCTGCTTGATGCGCGTCATGATCACGGCGTTGAGGATCGGCGTCTGGTCGACCATCTGCCGCATGCTGTCGTAGCTGAATTGACCAGGCCGCTCGTACCAGTCGCCGCTGACGTTGATCTGCAGGTCGTCCAGGTACATCGACTGCATGCCCTCAGGGCTGCGTTTGCTGGCGCTGTTTGGGAATGGGATCACCTTGCCGGCGCGCTGCGCCTTGGCGAAGGCCTGCTCTTCCAGGTCGGCCAGGATATGGTCGATCACAGGCTTGATATCGTCGCGCGGTAGCAACAGGTCGGACAGCGATGTGGGCATCACTGACTTGGTCAGCTCCGTCTCTGCGTCGAACCGTTCATCGGCCGGCGCGCGCGGATCGCTGAGTACAGTACGGGCATTGTCGGTAGTCATGCGGCCAGTATCGCATCACGACATAGCGGCGGCCGGCGTGGCGCCGACGACACGCTTAAGTTGCATCGTTTTGCGATATTGATTATTATTGATACACAGCAGCGTCGGAAACAGACCTGCAATCTGATGACCTGCCGCCGCGCAGGTCTATTTTTGAAGGCCAAGCCTTCACGTCACACTGCCCGGGGCGCTTACCGGGCGCTGGATCACCATGAAATCCGAAAAACGTATCGCAATGAAGAATCTGCCAGCACGGCTGCCGATTTTTCCGAGCATTACTGCTTGGCTGTTGCTCGACCGCCTCCAAGCACCAGGCTATGCCTACGGTATCACCTTCACTTTGCTCGGCATCGTGGCCGTTGGGGCGATTATCTCGATGATCAACGACACAGCAGTCGACATCTTCAAGGGCTACTGATCATGCTCTTCTCCATCATCAACCCCTCCGACCCATACACCCTGGAAGCCGACGACCTGGAAATCGCCGCGAACGCTGTGGCGCTGATCGGCCATGGCGCCTATGGCCTTCAGGAACTGACCGGCGACAAATCCGGAAACGTGCCCATCTTCCTGGAAACCGGCCACGACGAGTGGTTCACCAAGCAGTTCGGCCGCGACTTCGCCACCAGCCTCAACCACGTGATGGCGAACCGCGCGCCGGATTTGGCCAAGGCCCTGGCCTCGGTGTTCATCGGCACGCCGGCGGACAAGCGGCAATTCGACCAGGACGCCCGCGACTGGGATGAGGACGAATTCCACTTGAAGCTCACCGAGCGCCATGACGCCAAGCGTACCAGCATGAACGATATCGGCCGCATCGCGTGGGGCCTGGCCGACGTAGTCGCCAACAGCGCGCTGGCGCAGGCGGAGGCCGGCGGCGAAGGCTGAAGGCGACAGACGTAAAAAAGCCCGGCTACTGGAAGGTGGCCGGGCTTTTTGTTGGTCAACTGGTCAGGCTGCTTTTACCAAGTCCCACGTGATCGTGTAGCCGTTGGCGCTGGCACCGTTACCGGTGTCCTGTGTGGCCGCGATCATCTTGTTATTGATCGTTGGCCCGAAGGCCGAGACCCGATCACCCGTACGACGTCGTCGTACGGGATCCTTCCAGATCTCGAACCAGTTCAACCCTTCATCAGCTGAGGCGTAAAGGTGAGGAAGATATGCCAGGCCTGGAGCTGTCGAGTTGTTGATGCTGAACGACGCGATAATTGGATAGCCGGTTCCTGCCCATGCGATATCTTTGCCGATCAGTTGCGTGCCAGCCGTCATAGGATACATACAGCTCCAGCGGACGTTGCCGATCTGACGATAGCCGGTGCGAGGAATGACCATAATTCCGTAAGGAATGCTGTCAGCACCAAGGATAATCGCCTTGCTCGTGATCAGCATACCGACAACCTGGGTAGCATCGGTCGCCGTCGTGCTTGGCCAGTCGGTCGGAAGGTTCAGTGTGTTCCAGGTCGCCGTACCGCCCGTCAAGACATTGCGCCAGTCATCGCTGTAGATGATCTGCATTTTGCTGGTGCCATAGAGGTTCGGACCCTGCCCGGTGTTGTCGCCAAACGACGCCCACATGCGATCCCACTCTTCGTCATACTCGAAGCCGTGGAGGTGACTGCCGCTGATCTGCCATGGCTGCAGGTTTGGCGACTGAAGCAGCTGATCGTATAGCAAAGTCCATGTGGCGCCGTTGTTAACTGTGACGTACGCGCGGTGTGCCTTGGCCGCATTATTGGTTACTGCAGTCGCGTTGTCAGCCGTGACATCTCCGGTGGATGTTGTGGCGACGGTCTGGGATCCTTGCTCAGCCACCACCATGACTCCGTTAGTTCCCATGCTCCAACGATTTCCGGAATAATCGGACAGCGGGATGCCACCGGACAGCGTCAGCACACTGGTCCATGTCGCGGCAGTTTTGCTGGTTGACCAACCCGATGATCGGTACACAGCACCAACACCGGACAGGTTACCGTTGATACACAAAGCTTCGCCGTCGTACGTTTCGACCAAGGCGTACACACGATCACCGAAAGAATGCAGCAGCGTGGTGGCACCTGTAGTGTCGTTGATCGTGTACAGGCCGACGGCGCCGCCGTTCCGTACAGCGCCGAAGATCACCGATCGGTCGCGGGACATCGAAATTGGAATGACGCCGGCTGCAGATGCAAATCGTTGTTCATTTGCAAAAGAATACGGCATGTTGATCGCGTATGGTGGCGCGGTGATCGCGCCGCTAGTGATGGTCATGGGTTCTCCGCTGTGGTGATGACCGCACATTCAGACGAGTTGAACATGTAGCCAAGTACGGTTGCATCGGCTGTGGCAGCCAGCAAAGTACAGGTAAGGGTGTTGGCGTCGGTGGCGGTAACAGTGACGTTCTGGATATTGAGCCCAGCTGGAGTGAAGCCCTCGAACCCGCGAATCGCCGTCGCACCTACGGTGATGCCGTGGCCCGGAACTGTGAAAGTCGCCGAAGTCGTACCGCCGGCTACAGCAGCAGTTGCCGCCTTCGTGCTGGCGCTCGCAACGCGAACGAATAGCTGCTTCTGTGCGTCTGCTCCAGTCAGGGTATCCTGGTTGCCTGGCGTGATAGCAGTCCACCCGGTAGACGGCGCATTTCGATTGTTGTTCGGGTTCGTGGTCAGTGCATATTCCATCGTTTGCAAGTTCGACGATGGGTTTGCCACAATGAGCGATTGACGACGGCTGTTCAAAACGGCTGGACGAACGGCGCCGCTGCTGGTCGCCGAGCGCACCTCGTAACTGAACGACGCATAGTACACATTCAGCGGCGTAACATTCGCAGATTTAACCGATTGAGGGCCAACCCCTTGCAGGGCGCCGATAGTCGCGGCCCTCACGTACACGGCTACATCGTTGGTCAAACCAGTGACTGTGATCGGGCTGACGCCATCGACATATTTCACCAGCGAGTCGTCACTTGCCAGGTACACATACAGGCGGTCACCTGTAACAGTGTCGCCGCCGCTGTCAGCGTTGCGAGTAAATGTAGCTGTAACAAGGCCATTGCCAATGGCGACGCTATTGATAGTTGGCGCGAGTGGCGCCACGGCGGGAACGGCGATGCCGACGGCAGGAGGCGGAAGATAGGTAATCGGCCGCGCGCCGATGGTATAGCCTCGATCAGTAATCAGCACGGTGTAGGTCGAACCACTGGCCACCGCCGAGCCAATATCCTGAGATGCGCCGCCGACGGTCGGTGTGCGCGTGAACATCACAGTACCGCTGCCCTTGGCGTACGCCGCGGTGATCAGACTTCCCGCAATTGAGCTGCCGGTGACGCGCAGGTCGCTTTTAGCCAGGCCAGCCTTTGCCACGTTCACCAAAAATTGGCTGTAGCTCATTGCTTCACCCAGTCAGTCTCGCCGACCAGATTGCCAGACGTGTCATAGGTGAAAGTCTTCAAATACGATCGGCCGTTGTACGTCCACAGGTCGGTCACGAGGTTCCCCCCGCTGTAACCATAGGTGTGCGCACCGGCGCCGGTGTCGACCACTTTGGCGGAGTCACCGACACCGCCAAGTGTCTTGACCGAGCTTGCACCATCGCTCTGGTCGAGTTGAGTAGTTCCGGACATGATTTTCCCTATAAAATGCGCAGGAGCGCCAAATAGCCATCAGGATAACGTCACGAATTAATGACCTGACTCTGGGGCTGTTCTTTCAGAACAAAGGGTATGGGCCGTCTGATGGATCCACCAATCGAGGCCCATAACCACCAGGCATCCCGGGCGCATTGTTGCGGACCATGACCATCACCGACGCGACACGATACAGGTTGTACATCACACCATTGAGCCGCCCCATCACCAGCGACTGCGTTTCGACCGATACATCTTCACCGCACAAAAAGAGCGACGAAGTTGGGTTTGGCGCTGAGTCCATGTTGTAAATGCCGTACTGCTGAATGGCCAAGGCATAGACGACCGATTCCCGAGACGAAAGTGAAAGACCGGCGGAGTACATTGGGCCAGCCGCCACGCTCACTGAGTTGCTGGCCACAACATACACACCGACACCGCCTGTAGTGCCAGACGACTGCGAGCTGATCGTTGTGCCAGCCACCGTTTGGCCAGCCATGATCGTGCCATTGGTCATAGCTGTCACGGTCAAGACGCCACCGCTGATCGATCCAGTGAAAATTGCCCCGACGCTCTGACTTGGCGGGATCGCAAACAGCGCTCCAACAGGTACCGCCCCAGCATAATTTCCGTAGGCACCATCCACATTGGTCGCCGGCCATACACGGCTGGTTGACCGGTCGGTGCTGCTGAGGATCGTAACGTTGACCGTCAACCCGGTCCCGGAGCCGCTGAGAGCTGTCGTCGACAGGCCAGTCGTGCCAGGCGAAACCGTGTAGCTACCGGTGTTACTCGGCCAAATCCCAGTCACTGCACCGGTGGCGACCGTGGTCGACGTAACGGTAAATTCCGCTGGCTGACCGGTGCCGCCGACCAGTTGCACCACGTCACCAGGCTTGTATCCAGTGCCGCCAGAGTTGACGGAAGGCAATGCGCTGGCATTCTGACTCACCCCGATCGTGGCAGTCTTTTTCTGCTTTCCGAGGCTCAAAATCATCACGAGCGCATGCTCGATTTTGCCGGCATCGATTTCCCACTGGCGAACCAGCCCCGGCAGAAGCGGGCCGCCGCCAGCGCGCACGCCGCAGTTGGTGCCAAGGCTGGTGTAAGCCGTGTCGGAATTAATCTGCGGCCAGCCATAGCCGTACAGATCATGCACGGTGAAAGACGAGCAGGTGTGACGCCCAAGGCCCAGCGGATCATTCGCCGGCGCGGTGTAGTGCCACGCCTCGATGTACCAGCGGCCATCAGGAGAAAACAGCGCGATGTTGTTATCCGCGCCACTGGCTGCTGCCTGGATGTTCGCCGGAGTACGCATTTTAATTGTGCCGCTCAGCTGACTGGTGTCAGGGAAAGGCCAATAGTGTGAGGAGTCCGCCCGGCTCGCATAGAACCAGGTTTCCAATGGATCTGACTCCGAAGCTTGGAAAACATTGACCGATCCGCCGCCCCAAAAGAGTTGCCCTGCGTTATTCACGCGGAACGCAGCGGTTTCAACGTCAGAAGCGGATTGCAGCACGGCAGTGGCTGACAGCGGCGTGTTCCAGAAACTGTTCTTATTGAACGGGCGCTTGCGCGGATCGACATAGTTCGAGGCAGAAGACTCGGATGGCACGCTGGTGTTGATGACCGCAACCGCATTCGCGGTGACAGAACGGCCAGCACTATCAGCTGTCGAAAACTGGTGGACGACACTGATCGTGAATGGTGCTTGCGTGTTTATCTTACGGTTCGTGGTCAATCCGGTGCTTACAGCGAAGCCGGAGGTGCTGAGCGATACCAGCGCGCCGGCCGATACCGAGCCGAGATCCATCTGGTTGACTTCGCGCGCACTGATGCGGAAAGTTGCTGCCATGGACGTTGATGTTGAGACACCAGACGATGCCCTCTGGATCAGGTTGGCAGTGGAGCCGAAATAGACCTGGAACGTACCAGCCGAACCGAACTGCGCAGGGCAGTTCCACGTGACGGTGACGTCGATATATTCGCCGTTGGCAATGGCCCCAGCTGGAATATCGATTGAGCACAGCACAACTGCCGAAGTTGCAACCGAGTCGTAAGAGGTGCCACCCGGCCGCGACTTAATCTGCGTTCCTTCTGGGATCCGATAGCGGCTGACGCCAGCACCGTTCACCACCCGCTTGAACTTGACGCCGTTGACGTACTGCTCCTCGCCAAAGTCAAGCATTGGGATGTTGGCCTGCGGCTTGTCTGCCGACACATTGAACGCGAGAGGATCATTGCCCAGCTGCAGCACATTTCCGTTGCCGTCCAGGATGCTGGCGTTGTCGGCGCCGAGTACGGCGACCGACGATACCTTCAGGCTCGTGTTAGACATCGGCGAGCCGAATTTTTTATTGATGGTGACGGCCATGGATCAGCTCCCCATGCCGCAGCTGACTGCTGCACCGGTGCCGCTGATGGCCGAGACGCGTGCGCGGATATACGCGAGCGGTGTCTCGTAATAAAAGCCATCCGAAGGAGACGCCGTGGTCAGGTCGATCTGAGCAAGCGTCACCCATCCGCTGCCGGTATTGCTGCCCTCGATGATCACCGAGGCGGCAGCACCGGTGCCGACGAGATCGGCCTGGAATGTCTTCTTCACCGGACGCCCCGAAACAGGGTTACCAGCGCCAACAGATGTAGCACCGCTCAGCAGCATATCGCCGACAACCGGCATATCAGTAGTTCGGGTCATGGTGGTTCCTAAGGCGTCGAATGAATAACGTTAGGATATCGTCACGAACGCAACACATGTTCGCAAGCGAACACGATTGCTCATTTTTGAGCTATACTTTCATCATCACCAACAGGGAGGTTTATGGAAATCGTTCGCATCAGTGGGCACGGCAAGTACGGCCCGAAAATCGCGCTGGCCTGCATTACTTCCAGCCTGGAAAACAGCGCGCGCGCAGTGCTCAACGTTACCGGTGACAGCACCACGGCCGGCGTGCTGGCCATGTGCTCGAAGCCAGTGCCGTACGCCATCGTGCTGCATGACTTCGATCCGGCCGGCCGCATCAGCCTGGACGAACTGGCTAGCGAGCCGCGCATGCAGAAAGTGCTGTGCTTCGTGGAGATGTCGGCGGCCATGCCCGACGATGCGC
This sequence comes from Oxalobacteraceae bacterium, assembly GCA_021768485.1. Lineage (GTDB taxonomy): Bacteria > Pseudomonadota > Gammaproteobacteria > Burkholderiales > Burkholderiaceae_D > JAIZVZ01. The sequence continues at coordinate 36,864 of JAIZVZ010000024.1, forward strand.
TCGATGACGTGCTGCCGATCACCATCACTTCCAGCACCGCCGAGACGCTGCGACTGATCAGCGCCAGCGCTGGCCTGCTGTCGCGCTCGGCGGATAGTGATGGCGGTGATCACGATTAGGCGCGGCGCCGGCGCAACAGCTACCCAGTCTGTTGCCCCACCAGCTTAATCATTTGCGGTACAATGAATTTTTCCGATTAACTTTTTATAGGGCGCTCATCGGGCGCGAAAACTATGACTGCTGCACTGCCAATCAAACACAAGCCGTTCAACCTGGAGCATGCGAAGGCCGGCGCGCCGATCGCCAGCGACGATGGCGTGCCGGTACGCATTTTGTGCTGGGACCGAAAGCACCCTACTCACCCAATCATCGCAATTGAAGAGATCGGCGATCATGAGGCAATCGCGTTTCGCGCTAACTGCTGCACAGAGTTCGGCGGCTCAAACAAGTTGGTCATGATGCCCCTCGGCTACATCGACGGCAAGCCGGTGTTTGTGGGTGATGAGATCGAAGATGGCGGTCCGGGCGACTGGACGCCAAGCACGGCATATCCTTGCAACCGTGACTTCAAGAATTGCCGCTGGCCGGCGCCGGAGCGCGAGTATCCGAAGTTTGACGGCAGCATCGACGCGCTTTCCATTGAGTACAATAAGAGCAAAACTTTCGCAGGGGGTTTAGTTCTCGCCGCCAACGCCGCCCTGCGCCACGCGATCGATGCCGGCCAGGTGGTGACGGCCGGCGACCACGACGCCGCCATCAAGGCGCAGGACGTGCTGCTGGAGAACGCGCGGGCCGAGCTGCAGCGCACTCGCGTCGAGAAGCAGGCGTTCTACGGCATTGTCAACGTCGGCACGGTGTACGGCACCGTCGAGGCTATCGAATGCATCAAGGCTCAACTGGATGACGCCCGCAACCGCCGCGCCGCGCGCGACATGGCGGTTGCGGAAGCTGTACGCGCTGAAATAGCCAGTCAGATCGGCCCTATGGTATCTGCGAAGTACGGCATCAGCATTGATTTCCAGATTATAGGCGACCTCGCCGCCATAATCGCCAAGGTGCCAGCGTGAAGCGCGCGCTGCTGCTGTTCGTGGTGGTGCTTCTGGCCGGCTGCAATGTGCCGCAAGACACTTCTGCACCTGATCAATGCCTACGCCGCGAGATTTTCAAGGAATGCCTCGCGGCGCTGCCGGCCGGCCCGGTGGCAACCAAATATAACGATTGGGATGAAGTGGTGGAAGAGTGCGAGCGCTCAGCCTACTACCAGTCGCGCCGCAACATCGAGGCGATCAAACCGGAATGCCGGCCATGAGCGACCTCGACCTCATCCGCCTGGCCGCCACCGCCGCCGGCAAGCACCGCGCCGAATGGGACTTCGACTATCTCATGTCGCGCGGCGTGGACGTGTCGCGCGACATGCTGTGGAATCCGCTGACCAGCAACGGCGATGCGCTGTGGCTGGCCGTCAAGGTGCCGGCCGTCGACCTGGAAGACCTGATCGCCGAGGCATGGCGTGCGTGCGACGACCACAGCGCCGCATGCGCCTACGTCCGCCGTGCCATCACTGAAGCAGTAGCCACTGCATGACCGCCCCACTGCGCCAGCACGGCCGCCTCGTCGCAACAATCGAGCGCAGCTGCGCTCACAAGAACCGCTATCCTGACGAGGTGACCGCGCGGGCCATGGGCATCACGCAGTCAGAAATGTCTGGATACAAGATTTTCATCTACCCATGTGTGACCTGCCGAGGCTGGCACCTGACCAAGTCGCCGAGCAGCGACAAGACGCGCGTGGCCGGGTATTTCAAGCCGACGCCACGCTGATTAACGCTTCACTACTGAATGATATTATGGAAACTATCGACAACGACAGCCCGCGCCAGCCGGTGTGGCCAGGCCGGATCAAAGCCGAACCAGTCAAGAAAAACGCGCCGGCACCGGAAATTCGCGTGGTGCCAAAACCCCGCCGCTGCATCTGCGGCGCCCGCCCCAACCCAGCCGGCGTCCTGCCGTGCGACCACTAGGAGTAACCAGCATGCGCATCAACTTCGCCCCCGCCATCGCCTTCGCGCTCGGCCTCGCCTCCTACGGCCATGCGCTGCTGGAGCGTGACACCATTTCAGGCCCGATCGACCCCCGTATCGACGTCCTGGCCATCGCCGCGCTTGGCGTATTGGCGCACTTCGCTTTCGAGTTCCACACCACCCGAAAATCTGATGATGTAGCCGGGTAGTGGTTGAAGTTTCTGCACATTTTCCTGCCCGGCGCCCTAATGATTATGTTGTATAACTAAAATATTCCGCTATACGGTCGGGATGTTTCGGCAATCACCGGACCCGCCCGGGCTGTTCCATGGCAACGCGGATGCTCACATTTCGAAGACCTACCAGGGCCTCACTATCGACGTCCTGACGAACGTGCGCGGCACCGCGAATCTCGTCTACTCGACGCACGTGCTGCTCACCGGAATCAACGCCCGCGGGCGCTACAAGGTGGGCCAGCTGGCGCCGATCGAGCTGGAAAAAAAGGAAGTCTGCTCGCACTTCCTGCCGAAGGGCATGGTGATGCAGTGCCTTGAGGGCGAGATTGATCGCGTCACGGTCATCCGGCTGCCGGAGGGACTGTTCAGGCGCGCGCTGCGCGGCGTCGCCGATTACGACTCGGTGATATTCCGATATTTCAGAGACACCAGCGACCCGGTGCTGATCCACGCCAGCGAACTGCTGTGCAGCCTCGCGCTGGAAGACCTGACGGCCAGGTCCATCGACATGCTGCCGCTCGTCAACGGCATCGTGCTGCGGATACTGCAGCGCGCAGAGGGAACGCCGCACAAGCGGCCAGGCTCGATCACGCCGGCGCATGTCGCGTTCATCAGCAAGCACATCGACAAAAACATATCCAGGCCGATCACCCTACGCGAGCTCGCGGACCTCATGGGCCTGTCGTTGTTCCACTTCGCGCGCGAGTTCAAGATCGCCACCAACACCACGCCGATGCGCTTCGTGCTGGAGCGGCGCGTGGCCGCTGCGAAGGAAAAGCTGGCAACCAGGCTGCCGCTGGCAGAGGTGGCGCTGGACGCTGGGTTCAGCAGCCAGTCGCATTTCACGACGGCCTTCAGGCTGGTGACGGGTATGACGCCGTCGGCGTGGCGCGCCGTGCGGTAGCGTCGCGCCGGGGCAACAGATTGATGGTCTGCTGGCGTGGCGCAGCAGGATGTTGCCCACGCTGGTGAATTCGTCAGCGCGCCGAAACCAGGGCGCCGATCGGGCGCAAGAATACGACAGCCTTGGCCATCACGCTGGACGGCTGCCGGCGCGGGTTATACCGGGCAATGATCTCCGGCTGACTGAGATTGGCGCCGAGCGGAATCCACACCAGGTCATCGATCGGCACCTCCGCCGCGTACACGTCGCCCTTGGCCTTCATCTCGGCGATCATCTCGTCGCGATATTCCTTGCTGCTGCGCAGATCCTCGGCCAGGTCGTCGCCGTCGGTGATCATGTTGTTGTGCCGATCGTAGATGTCGTAATACTCCGGCATTTCCTTGTTGCGCTTGAACTTCTTGCCGCCGAAGGAAACGAAGCCTGTGCGCTCGTACTGCTCGACAGCGCGCTGGATAGCCTCGTCGGCGATCGGAGCCGGGATGCCGTGCAAGTTGTTTATTGCGAAGCCTTGGGCCAGCTTGAACAAAGGCGACCACGAGAACAGCTTGCGGCCTGGCCCGCTTTCAGAACTGCCGGCCTGCTCGCCCCGGTATAGCGGGACCGTGTCACCGTAGATCGAGCGCAGCTTCTCGCGCACCGGTTTGAAGGCCTGCTCGACCTCCTTGGCCATGTCGCTGTCGGCCTGGAATGCCTGCTCAAGCTGGCCGGTGTGCCAATTCACGTTCCAGCTGTCGACGGCGTTCTTTGCCTGCGGGCTCAGTCTTTCATACGCACGCTTCGCCAGGCCAACGACACTGCCAAACGCCTTCGATGGCTTCTTGGTCCGCCGATCGCTGTGCGGCTTCACATACGTGCCGTCGCGCCGCGTGTAGCCGGCGATCTGCGACTTGAAGAATAGAATTGTGCTCATGGCGCCATTGTCAGGTCACGACGCCGGCGCAACACATCAACTGACTGTCAGTCTTACGCAACACCGCATTTATCATTTCTGGTACAATGGCTTATCAATTCCGATCAACCCACCGGGCGCCCATCGGGCGCAACATTTATGACTTCTGACCTGCTGTCGCGCAATTTGCTGCAGTTTCTCGACTCCTTAAAACATTCTCCGCTGAGTAACTATGGCGGCATCCCTGGCCTGACCAGCTGGATTATCCAGCGCAACGACGACGGCGGCCTGGTCCGCCTGATGGAGTGCTCGCGCGATCACCAAGAGCCGATCATTCCGCACTCGCACCGATTTGACTTCAACTGCCTCGTGCTGGCTGGCAAGGTGGTCAACGTTCTGTGGTCCGACCATGGCGGTCACGCGTTCTCGCGAGGCGATGAATACATCTCCTCGACAATGACCTACGGCGGCCAGCCGGGCCAGTACGAAAAAGTGCTGGGCACCGTCAGTAAGTGGTCGCGCTCGTTCGCGGAATACAAAGCCGGCGACGAATACTCGATGACCGCCGATAAGGTGCATTCGATTTTCTTCTCGCGCGGCGCCGTGGTTCTGTTCTTTGAAGGCCCGCCGGTCAGCGACAAGTCGATCATCCTGGAGCCGTTCGTCGATGGCGAAGTGGTGCCGACGTTCAGCGTGCAGCCTTGGGCCTTCAAGAAAGGCGGTGCGCTGTGACCGCCCCGCTCGACCTGGACGCGCTGGAGGCGGCGGCGCGGGCGGCGACGCCGGGACCGTGGGAGCAGGCGCTGTACGTCCGCAACAATCAGCCGGACACGAAGATCATCGCCGGCAACGATCACGTGACCGACTGCGATGGCTACTCGGCGAGCTGCGAGCAGGATCTGGCAAACGCCACGTTCATCGCCGCCGCCAACCCGGCCGTGGTGCTGGAGCTGGTGCGCCGGCTGCGTGCTGCTGACGCATGGATCAGCGTCGATGAGAGCCGACCGACCGATCACACGAAGTGCTATCTGGTGTTTTCCAACTGGGGTATCCGCCTTGCGCGCAAGCATGAAGCCGACTGGGCTAATGGCTGTTTCCAGGACGTCGACAGCGACAGCGACGAAGGCATGTTCGGCTGGGATGAAAGCAAAGGCGCCTTCACCGTGACCCACTGGAAGGAGCTTCCTGCCGAGCCAACTCAGGGAGGCAACCATGCACACTCCTGACCAAGCGCGCGAGCTGTGGTGCCCGATGGTGCGGATTGCGCGGCATGAGGTGACCGAGCAGCGCACACCGGATGGCTACGGTGACGCATTCGTTAAACATCAGGATCACATCGTCGGCGGCGTCAACCACGATGCCCTCAGCGGCAACAACAAGCGCATGGCCGCCGATCACCAGCCGCTGGCGTCCTGCCGCTGCATAGCTGACAAGTGCGGCATGTGGCGCTGGGCCGGAATGACCGATCTGGACAAGATGGAGCTGGCTGATGGCACGGTATCCTCAGCCGAGTTGCTGCGGCGCCCGCTGAAGGGCTACTGCGGCCTGGCCGGTCGCCCGGGAGCGGCAGCATGATGCGCGCCATCATCCGCCGCCTGCTCGGCCGGCCGGCGCCGTCAGCACAATCAGATCCAGATGCTGCCAAGCGCCTACCAGCGCCGGGCGAGACCTGGATCTTCCGCAAAGACGACGGCTCGCCATGGCCTAAGCAAGGCTGCAAGGTCAAGATTCTCGACGTCCGCGACGACTGGGTTCTCTACGACATGCCAGTCTTCAGGGATCAGCGCTTGAAGATGACCAGCTTCCTGCGCTGCTACGAACCAGTCAACAAGGTGTCGCCGTGACCGACCTCGACCACGAACGCGGCGCGCCGCTGAGCCAGGCCGAGCAGGTGCTGGCGCCGCCACGCCCGCACGGCCACCGCGAGCCCTACTACCTGCTGGCCAATTGCCGCCGGCTCCTCACGCACCCGCGCTGGCGCAACGCCGACAACTGGGTAATCGCCATGGAGCTGTTCGGCTGCGGCAGCACCTCCGGCGTCGCGATCTGCCACGAGGCCGGCATCGATCCATATTCTAAGAAAGTTGAGCGTGTGAAATGATACGTATTATTTGGCTCATGTTCGTGCCAGGCGAACTGTTTGCAGTCATCTGGTGGGCCTTGATAGCAGTTGCATGGCTTGGACTGTGGATTTTCGGCTACAGCGAGGCCGGCGCATTCAATGCTGCAATCGACGTCGTGATCGCGCTACTGAACCTGTACTCGTGGGAATTCCAGCGCCGGCAGCGGAAAGGCGGTGCATCATGACCCGCGTCTCCGACCTGGCAGGCGCCGAGCTGGATTACTGGGTGGCGCGCGTGCACGGCGCTGTGCCGGTCGTCGAGTTCGGTCGCGCGTGCCTGCAAATCCCCGGCAGCTGCGTGCTGATGGATGCCAAGCGCACACCTGGCTACATCTCGATGCCGCACTACTCAACCTACTGGGAGGTGGGCGGCCCGCTGATCGAGAAGCACCATATCGAAACGGCACCGACCTACGCAGAAGATGGGGTTCAGGTCACCGGCTGGGTGGCGTTCATGTTCAACAACACCGGCAGCCCTCACCCTGTGATTTACGAGCAAGGCCCCACGCCCCTCATCGCCGCCATGCGCGCGCTGGTGGCGAGTGTGTATGGCGAGGAGGTGAAATCGTGAGCCATCACCCACGCCAGCCCGTAGTGCTCGATGCCGTCGGCACCGCTCGCTTCAAGGAAAACTCCATCGTGCGCCACCTGCTGGAGCACGGCAGCATGGACATGAACCAGATCGCTGCCTTCGGTTTCTCGGACGAGGATCGCGAGCAATTCGTCCAGCTGATCGGTTACAGCATCGGCGGCACGGTCAACATGGATTACGTCAGCACCGACCTGTGGAATGCGGCGCAGGCTGAGGCCGAGGCGCTGCTCAACAAGCCGGCACCAGCACCGCGCCCGCTCAACGGCTGCCACAACAAGCCGCGGCCGACGGCGGAAAGCACGTACCCGGCGCAGGATGGATGGTACGACCTGCGCGAACTCCGCTTTGGCCGGCCCGGCCGGGTAGCGCGCACCGTTGCAATCAAGCACACCATGTCCACCACCTGCCAGTACGACAAGTCGGCGACGGATGTGGGGTGTCGTGGTTGTCAGCATGGGAGTGCTCCATGACCATCGCCGACACCATCCGCAACCTGGCGCCACTGTCACCGGAGATGGAAGCCATTCGCATCCGGACCATGGAAGCCATCAATGCCGAATACCGACGCGCTGCCATGGTGCTGGAGGCCCAACTGCACGACTTCCTATGCAGCGGCGCTATGCCGCGCGACCTGAGCCTGGTGCAGGACCGCGAGGTGCACCGCTTCGACGAGCCGTGGCGGCCGCCGGCGCCGCTGAGGATTCGGTGATGCGCGTGCTAGTTCAAGAAGACTATGCAGCCGGCGATCCAGCACCTGAAGGCTATCTCGCCTGGCATGAGTGGGCGGAAGTCCAATACAACGCTGGCCTCCGTCAAGCAGCATGCGGCCGATGCGGAAAGTGGTGGTTCCCACAAGAGATATCGCAGCTGGTGGATGTTGCCACTATGCAAAGCCGCAAAGGTCCGGTGAGAGTTGAAACACCGGTTTGTAAATTTTGCTCAGATCGGAAGCCACATGGATAAGGTAAAAATCAGGACGCTGCGAGACCTAGAAGGTAAGCACCCTGATTGGCCAGATTATTGGCTGGCATGGGCTGATGGTGTTCAGGGTGACGGGTTGACCGAACAAGAAGCCATCAATGACGCCGTAGCGCGCCTTATCGCTTCTCGTCAGGACGTAAACTGATCCATAGTCTGCTGCTCTACCGCGCGGCGCCCTATCCCGGCAGGGGTTTGGCGCCGCGCTTTCGTTTTAGGGCGCTAGTTGGGCGCCAGCACTTCAAATATTGCGCATGCGGTGTCTCGCGCCATCACCTGGAAACCACGCGCCGTACACTGGCCGGCCTCCTTGTCGAACGATGCGCAGCGGCCGCACACCGCACCCTGCAGCGGCTCCTCGATCATGGCCGCCACACTTGAAGGCAGGCCGTGCAGGTTCATATTTTCTGATTTACTCACGTTCGGGTCCTTGCCGCCCACATCGGGCAGGATGAAGGTTGACGTGCCGTGGGCGCGCGCCCATGCGACGTCGCACAGCTGATTGGCGTACGAAAAGTGCGGGTCGATCTTGATCTTGCGGACCACGCGCTTGAACTTATTCGTGGTTGCCTCCTGGCCGCCGGAGTCCTTCACCTTCTCGACCACCAGCGCAGTCTTTGTGAAATGGTCGAACGCGCGCGGCGCGATCGCGGCGCGGTGCTTGTGCCCATTGTCGATGACGTCCTGCGCCAGGTCCTGCGGATCCGGGAACAGGCATGACGGCTCGGCCGAGGTGAAGCGCGAGAACGACGCCTGCATGCATTTGAACTGGTCGGCCTTCACGGTGTAGCGCGTGCGGTACTCGTCGTCGGTGCGGCGATCGGAGACGTCGACCTTGGGGCCATCGCCCCACATGACCATGTCGTCGGCAAGCTCGCCAAAGCCGTTGCAGAGGAAAACGCGGCCCGGCCACCTATTGGCGAAGCGCTGCGCCTCATTGAAGTTCGGGTTGATCTCGATGACGCATACGGCGATGCCGTACTGCTCCATGATCTCATCCAGGCGCGCGAACGGGTCGTCGGAGTAGATTTCCTCCATGTGCGCGACCGCCTGGCGCCCGTCCGGCAGCCGGTACTTGATGACGGCCACGTTGAACTGGCCCATCTGGTCGACGCCGAGGAAGAAGCCGCGGCCGGACTTCAACCAGGTGATGCCCGCCTTCTTGCCGGCGGCCACGCAGTTCGCCATGTGCTCCAGCGTCACCGGGATCTGGTCCGGGTCCAGCCACGGCTTGCCCAGCACGCGGTTGTAGAAGTTCTTCTTGTCGGTCGACGTGATGAACTTCTCCCATATTTCACCCGGCGTGATGGTCGGCGACAGCATCTGCGGGTAGTGCGCGGACGTCACCCAGGCATCCGGATTGTCCGGAAGCCACTCGCCGATCTGCGGGTCATCTATCCAATGGCCGTCCTCGCACACATAGCGGTGCATGCCTGATGCCTTGGTTACCGGATCCGGCGTGTTCGGGTCCCACTGGATCGACGCCGGGAAATACTCGTCGAGCGGCTTGGATTTGCCGCAGGTCGGGCACTTTGTGTGAAAGCGGTGCTGCGTGCCAAGCTTGTACCAGTGGTGGATGTCGCTGTCTGGCCAGTTCGCCGTCGAGCCCATCAGGTTGTAGCGGTAGTCGCTCGCCGACAGACGCTCACGCGTCTTTTCCATCTGCGCCAGCGACATCTCCTGCACCTCGTCGAAGGTCAGGAAGTCCATCGGGAACGACTCGGTCGATGCCTTGCCCGACGTCCAGGCGAACAGAAACAGCGCCTCCCCGATACGCCGGCGCCGAACGTTGCCCTCGCCCTGCTTTCGGCCGGTACCGTCTGCGGCGTCCTGCGTCATCAGCTTGTAGGCGGCCGGCACGGTGCGCACGATCGGCATGAACCGTTCCGTCGACTTGCCCTCAGCCAAGCCGATGTCCGGCAGGAACATGCCGACGGTGCACGGCTGGAACCGCAGGCCCAAGTAGATCGTAGCCAGCATCTCCATCACCGTGAAACCGACCTGCGTGCATTTCATCAGCACCAGGGTGCGGCGGAATGCGGCCTCCATCGTGCTGGGGATCTGGTCGTAGAGCCACTTCATGGCTGGCCGGTTCTTCAGCGTGAACGGATGGCCGTCGACCTTTAGCCCCTCCTCGCCCAGCTGCTCGCACCACTCGGTGAACGTCATTCCCTCCGGAATGGCCTTGCCGGTGTCCAGTTTGAAACCTGTCTTGGCCTCCAGCCTGGCCACCAGCTCGCCCAGCGACGCAAACGGATCCGGCGCCGCCGCCTTCTTACGCGCTCCGCCCCACGCCATCAGACGTTCCCGCCCATGGTCAGGCCGCGCTTGTTGTCGAGCTCGCGCATGACGGCCAGCACCGCCATCTGCACCTCAGGCGACGCCTTGCCCACCTCCTCGACGATGACGTTGTACAGCTCCTGGATACGCTCGGCGTTGTACACGGCCTCGAACGCCTGCAGGTAGGTCTGCGCGATGCCCAGCCGGCGCGTGATGACCTTGTCGAGCATGGCCGGGTTGCGGACCTTCTGCTTTCCGGTCGCCTCGTCCACCACCACGGCGGTGCCGCGCAGCAGTTCGGCGTCCTCGACGATCGACTGGAAGAACGCGAAGAACTTGAAGGCCTGGCTGGCGGCGCCCGGGTCGGCGGCGATCACCGCCGGCGACGGCATCACCGGCAGGTGCGCCTTCACCGCGGCGATCGTCTTCTCAGGCTTGGCCACCTGCGCGTGGATGCGCTGCTGCGCCATCTTCAGCGCCGCCGGAGACTCGGCGACCGCTGCCGCCTCCAGCGACTCGCGCGCGGTCTTCAGGTAGCGGTAGAACGTCGGCCGGCTGACATCTGGGAATTTGGCCTGCAGGCTTTCATAGTCGCGCGGGCCGATCAGCAGCAGGTGCTCGCGGATCGCGGCGATGATCTCGGCCTTTTTCTCTTCTTTGGGACGTGGCATGTGCTCAGTGGTCGGTATCAGTGTTGTCTCATTATCCCGTCACGTTCTGATACTGAGTGAGACTGAATGAGACTGCTGATACTGTCCTTTATTCAGGACATTCGAGCGGGCGTAAAAAAGCCGCGCCGGATTAGGGCGCGGCTGGTGGTGGTGACGCGAGCGGTTATTCGCCGTTCAGATCATCCATCAGCGTACTGACCGTAGGCACGCGCTTGCCCGCGCCAGATTCCAGTTCTGCGATTGCGGCGGTGGTTTCGGCGTTGGGGATCAACGGCTGAGCTACCAGACGCACCACATGAATGGCCGAGCAAGCGACAGACACCGAGTTAAGAGCCGACGCATCAGGACCGGGCCAGCTGACATAACCATTGCACGAGACCGAAACGTCTTTGGTGTCGTCATCGGCCAGCAGGTCGATGACGGCGCCGGCATTGGCCAGTACGGCGGACTGGTCCTTCTCATGCACCAGCTGCGCGGCTACCACTTCGGCGAACTTTGCCGCTACGGCCTCTTTTGCGGCGGCCTTATCGGCAGCCTTCACGTTGAACGAATAGCTCATATTTGATTCCTTAGTATGTGCCGCGCAAGCACCGGGCGCGGCTTCCGGTTTTTGTGACGCGCGCGGTTACGCGACGGCGACGCCCAGCGCGGTCAGCGCCGCGCGCGTGGCGAAGAAGCGCAGGCCCAGCGCCGGCGGGCCGAGGTGGACCACGAAGTCACCCACCGCCGGCGGCTGGTTCACATCGTAGGTGTACAGCGCGCCGTTGGCCGTGCGCGCAAAGCTGGTGCCCAGGCCATCGCCGGCTTCGTTCAGGTCGCCGAACGTGAGGGCGGTAATCTCAGCGGCCACGGCGTTCGCGGTCACCTCGACGGTGTTCGGCGCAGCGGTGGACTCGGTCGGTGCCGCTGTCGCTTCGGTGGTGGTTTCGGTGTCGCTCATATTTGACTTTCTGGCGCCCTATCAGCGCCCTAAAAACTCCCGCCGCGCTCGTATGCCGTATTTCCCAGCGGCGCGGCGCGCTGGGCAGCAGATTGGTGGTCTGATTAGACCATTGGCACGTCGGTGTTGACGAAGGCCGGAGGCCGTGGCTTGTCGATCGTAGCTGGTGCGGCATCCGCTGGCTTGGCGGCGAGCGCGCGGATAGCGGCGATGTCGGCGTAGCTGTCAGCCATCGGCATCCAGTGTGTGGCGCTGTTGCGTGTGCAGCCGTTGCCGTCCAATAGATCGCCCGCGACATAGCGAGCGCAAGTACGCCAGCCTTTGAAGGCAGATCCCACATCTGACGGCATA
>JAIZVZ010000025.1 GCA_021768485.1 Oxalobacteraceae bacterium
ATACGAATTACCTGACCGGCCTCGGCACGATCGACCAGCGCATGCTGATCCTGATCGATATCGACAAGCTGATGTCGTCTTCTGAAATGGGTCTGATAGAAAAACTAGCCGCGTAAAAAAAACCAGAATCGCGCACGCCTGATCGGATCGACTCCGGCCGGCATCGGCAATAAATAGCAGGGGAGACTGGTATGAATTTGCGAAATATGCGTATTGGTTCAAGGTTAATGCTGGGCTTCGGTGCGAGCCTGGCGATTCTGGTAATCCTGATTTTGCTGACGATCGGGCTCAATGCCCGCAAGTCGAACCGGATTGCGGCAGGGCTTGGCCTTGCCAACAGCAAGACTGTGCTGGCGCATACGATGAGAAGCACGATACTTGAATCTGCGGTAGCGATGCGCAATATCGGTTTGAATACCGAAGTGGCGACCATGCAGAAAGAGCAGGAGCGGGTTGCCGCCAACCAGATCCGCTATGCCAAGGCGCGCGACAAACTGCTGGCGGCCGGTTTGGGCGAGGAGGAAAAACAGGACCTGGCCGAGATCGACAAGCTCGGCCAGCAGACCGGTTCTTTGCTGACCGAGGCGGTCGGGCTGGCGGTGTCGTTCAATAGCGAGGGCGCCAATAAGGTAATCGCGACGCAGATCGATCCGCTGACGCAAAAAATCGTGGCGGCCATCAACCGGCTGGTCGAACGCCAGCAGGCGGCCTCCGATGCGGTGCTGGCCGAAGGCGAGGCCGCCGATAGCCGCCTGACGGTCATCCTGCTGTCGATCGGCGCCACCGCGCTTTTTTTCGGCGTCGGCGCGGCCGTTATGATCACGCGCAGCATTACCGGACCGCTGGTCAACGCGCTCGACATTGCCAGGACGGTGGCCGGCGGCGACCTGACTTCGCGCGTGGCGGCCGACGGCAAGGATGAAATCGGCGACTTGCTGCAGGCTTTGAGCGAGATGAACGACAGCCTGATCAGAACTGTCGGCGAAGTGCGCAGCGGTACCCAGGCGATTACCCAGGCCTCCAGCGAAATCGCATCGGGCAACGCCGATCTGTCGGCACGCACCGAATCGCAGGCCAGCTCGCTGGAGCAGACGGCGTCGTCGATGGAAGAGCTGACCAGTACGGTCAAGCAAAACGCCGATAATGCGCGCCAGGCCAATCAGCTGGCGGTGTCTGCCTCGTCGGTTGCCAGCCAGGGCGGCAATGTGGTGGGACAGGTCGTGCAAACGATGAGTTCGATCAAGGAAAGCTCGCGCAAGATTTACGACATCATCGGCGTCATCGATGGCATCGCGTTCCAGACCAATATCCTGGCGCTGAACGCGGCAGTCGAGGCGGCGCGGGCCGGCGAACAGGGGCGCGGTTTTGCGGTGGTGGCCGGCGAAGTGCGCAGCCTGGCGCAGCGCTCGGCGGCCGCGGCCAAGGAAATCAAGACCCTGATCGGCGATTCGGTCGACAAGGTCGAAATGGGGGGCAAGCTGGTCGACGATGCCGGCCAGACCATGCAGCTGATCGTCAGTTCGGTGCGGCAGGTCGCCGACATCATGGGTGAGATCACGGCGGCCACCGACGAGCAGAGCCGCGGCATCGAGGAAATCAACCAGGCTGTCACGCAGATGGATGAAATGACGCAGCAAAATGCGGCGCTGGTCGAGCAGGCGGCGGCCGCCGCCGAAAGCATGCAGGAGCAGGCCCAGCACCTGTCGCAGGTGGTTAGTGCATTCAAGCTGGCGCAGACGTCGGCGGCTGCGGCCCGGCCGGCGTTGACGGCCGCAAGGGAAGTGTTGAAAGTGCCTTCGGCGCCGAAGGCCGGCTTGCCGCCGAAGGCGGTCAGCAAGCCGGCACCGAGCGCGAAAAAGACGGGCGCGGCTGGCAACGACGAATGGGAAGAATTTTGAGCCTGGCGAAAAATGCTTGCGGCGAAACCGGAGCCGCAAGCGCAAGGTGTGCAAGGTGAGCTATCATCTTCGATGAAAATAATTTAAAAGAGATAAACAAGTGAAAACAGTCGCCTCCGGCAAATCAGAAACCGTAAAAGAATTCGAATTCACTGCACGCGATTTTGAACGCGTGCGATCGTTGATTTATCGGCGTGCGGGCATTTCCCTGGCCGATAGCAAGCAAGAGATGGTCTATAGCCGGCTGGCGCGCCGTCTGCGGGCCACCGGCGGCGTATCGTTTACAAAATATCTGGACGATCTCGAGCAGGGCCGCAGCAATGACGAGTGGGAGTCCTTCACCAATGCACTGACGACCAATCTGACGTCGTTCTTCCGCGAGGCCCATCATTTCCCGATCCTGGCCGAGCATGTCAAGAAATGCCAGGAGCCCGTCACCGTCTGGTGTTCGGCCAGTTCGACCGGCGAAGAACCGTATTCGATTGCGATGACCTTGTGCGAGGCCTATGGCACGATGACGCCGCCGGCGCAAATCGTCGCCACCGATATCGATACCAATGTACTCAATACGGCCGCCAACGGCGTCTACACGATGGACCGGATCGACAAGATGTCGCCTGAGCGCGTGCGCAAGTTTTTCTTGAAGGGCAAGGGCGAGCAAGAAGGCCTGGTCCGGGTGCGGCCCGAACTGCGCAAGATGATCACCTTCAAACAACTCAATCTGCTGGCCGACAAATGGCCGGTGACGGGGCAGTTCGACATCATTTTTTGCCGTAACGTGATGATTTATTTCGACAAGCCGACCCAGTCCCAGATTCTGGCGCGCTTCGTGCCGATGATGAAGCCGAACGGCTTGCTGTTTGCCGGCCATTCCGAAAATTTCTTGTATGTTTCCGATGCCTTGAAATTACGCGGCAAGACTGTCTATGAATTGGGGCATGGCGGCAGCAGTGCGATCTCGAAAATGAGGGCAACGTCATGAGTCTTGCGCTACAAGAGCAGCTTGCCACCAATCTGTATTATGACCGCACCTTCGATTGCGATGCGGCTAAGATCTTGCCGGGCGAGTATTACGTCACAGGCAAGAACATGCTGATTGTCACCGTGCTCGGTTCTTGCGTTTCGGCCTGTATCCGCGATCGCGTCACCGGCCTGGGCGGCATGAACCATTTCATGTTGCCCGATGGCGGCGGCGATGCCGACAGTCCGATCTCGGCATCGATGCGCTATGGCACGTATGCGATGGAAATGCTGATCAATGAGTTGATCAAGGCCGGCGCCAAGCGCGAAAATATGGAAGCGAAAGTATTTGGCGGCGGCGCCGTCTTGCGCGGCTTTACGGCAATGAATGTCGGCCAGCGCAACGCCGCTTTCGTGCTGAACTACCTGCGCGCCGAAAAAATTCGCGTGATTGCCGAAGATTTGAACGACATTCACCCACGGAAAGTGTATTTCTTTCCACAAACTGGTAAAGTACTGGTCAAAAAGCTGATGCAAACGCATAACGATACCCTGGCCAAGCGCGAACAAGCGTATGCCAGCAGCCTCAAGACGTCGTCAATGGGTGGCGATATCGAGCTGTTTTCGTAGTGGGGTGCTGATCAGCGCGAGCAGATTTATCCTGACTTGGGCCTGGCCCGGAAAGTAAGCGGCATGAAAATCAAGGTTTTAATTATCGATGATTCGGCGCTGATTCGCAGCGTCATGAAAGAGATTATTTCCAGTCAATCGGACATGGAAGTGGTGGGCGTGGCGCCCGATCCTATTGTTGCACGCGACATGATCAAGCAGACCAATCCCGACGTTTTGACGCTGGACGTCGAAATGCCGCGCATGGATGGCCTCGACTTCCTCGAAAAATTGATGCGCTTGCGTCCGATGCCGGTCGTGATGGTGTCCTCGCTGACCGAGCGCGGTTCGGAAATTACCATGCGCGCGCTGGAACTGGGCGCCGTCGATTTCGTGACCAAGCCCAAGCTGTCGATTCAAAGCGGGATGCGCGAATATACCGACATGATCGCCGACAAGATCCGGGCAGCCAGCAAGGCGCGCATCAAGCCGCGTCCGATTCCGGTGGCCGGCGCGCCCAAGACCGGCGGCAGCGTGCTGTCGGCCGTGCGCAACCCCTTGATCAGTAGTGAAAAATTGATTATCGTCGGTGCCTCTACCGGCGGCACCGAAGCGATCCGCGAATTCCTGATACAGATGCCATCCGATTGCCCCGGCATTTTGATTACGCAGCACATGCCGGAAGGCTTTACCAAGTCGTTTGCCAAGCGCCTCGACAGCCTGTGCAAGATCTCGGTGCGCGAGGCCGAAGGCGAAGAACGGATTTTGCCGGGCCATGCCTATATCGCGCCCGGACACTCGCATTTGTTGCTGGGACGTAGTGGCGCAAACTATGTCACCAAGCTCGATCATGGCGAACCGGTCAATCGCCATCGGCCATCGGTCGATGTTTTGTTCCGTTCGGCCGCAATTGCCGCCGGCAAGAACGCGGTTGGGGTTATACTGACAGGCATGGGCAAGGATGGCGCTTTGGGCATGTTGGAAATGAAAAATGCCGGCGCTTACAATTTTGCTCAAGATGAACAATCCTGCGTCGTGTTCGGCATGCCGCGCGAAGCGATTGCGGTCGGGGCCACGCATGAAGTGGGCGCGCTGACGGCGTTGCCGTCAATGGTCTTGACGTATCTGGCGACACAGGGAAGCAGGGCTTTGCGGGTATAAAGCGAAATTATTGTCTGTTTGCATCATTTTTGACGCAGAATGTGAGCGCATCGCAGTCCGGAAATGCTATTCTTGCGTTCTGCTGACAATAAATGCATCATCAGATTAACAGTTCCAACGGAGTTTTTTTTTATGGCTGATCCAAAATTGAAGTTTTTAGTAGTCGACGATTTTTCGACGATGCGCCGCATTGTTCGTAATCTGTTAAAAGAACTCGGTTATACCAATGTCGACGAGGCTGAAGATGGCGTGATGGCGCTGGCCAAACTGCGCAGCGAGCCCTTCGATTTTGTGGTCTCCGACTGGAATATGCCGAATATGGACGGGTTGACGATGTTGCAGAATATCCGCTCCGATCCATCGCTGGCGAAATTGCCGGTCCTGATGGTGACGGCGGAGGCCAAGAAAGAAAACATCATCGCCGCCGCCCAGGCCGGCGCCAATGGCTATGTGGTCAAGCCTTTCACGGCGGCCACGCTCGATGAAAAGCTCAGCAAGATTTTCGAAAAACTCGGGGTTTAAGCCTGTTCGGGCGGGTGCCAGGCCTTTCGTTGGCAAAATCGGACTGATTGAATCTGGCGCCGGCGCATGAGCTTGATGGCCGGCGTCGTGCGGTTTGGTGCTGTCGTTGCGGCATGAAAGTGGCCGGCGGCAAGCAGGCCGCTGACCTGTATGAACGGCACTCGATGGGCGCGGCAAGCGCCTGGCAGTGCCTCGCTTTGGGCGCAATCCCGGCGCTTTGCCGTCACGGCGCGGTCTGCCCCCCCGATTGCGCGAGCCCGGACCGCAACTTCTCGCAGCCCTGCATGCAAACCGGTTCGATATTGTCTTGCCTGTATTCGGCCAGCCCAATATCCTTGCTGTAGAATCGCTTGCTGTAAAATCCTGTTTTACACCTCCTTCTTTTTCCAGTCGCGCTGTCGGGCGACGTTGATGAATTGTCCGTCTCATGCATGAATCTCGATTTATCGTGCGGGAGCCTTTGCTCGATTCAAAGCAAAGCGTGATCGGTTATGAACTGGGCTGGCAAAAAAGCGGCGACGACAATAAGGCGCTCAGCAGCGCCGAACTCGAATTGCTGGTCGGTTTTGTCGCGTCCCAGCTCAACGATGCCGAGAGCGGCTGGTTGTTGCGCGATAAAGTCTTGTTTCTCGATGCCGTGCCGGCCTTGCTCTCGACCGCGGCCCTGCGGGCCATGCCGCCGCAGCACACGGTGCTGACGCTGCACCGGCGCGACCTTGCCAGTGCCGGCACCGTCGATGCCATGCGCGCGCTGCGTGCGAGCCGGTTCGGTATTTCGATTCGCGGCAGCGATCTGCATAAATTCGATAAAAAGCTGTTGCCCGATATTTCCTATATCGAAGTGCGTTTTTCCGGCAGCGATGTGCCGGCCCAGGCCCGCATGTATGCCGCGCTCAAGCATTCCTCGGTGCGCATGGTGGGGCGGCCGGTGACCAGCTGGACCGATTTTGACGCTTGCGCCCAGCTCGGGCTCGATGCCTTCGTCGGTAAGCTGCATTTGACGCCGCGCCCCGGGGTGCGCCCCAAAGGATTGAATCCGGCGCAAACGATTATTTTGCAGTTGATGCAAATGGTCAAAAAAAACGAGGATGTGCAAGCGCTCGAGGCGATGTTGCGGCGCGATCCGGCACTGTCCTATAAATTATTGCGGTTTATCAATATGGCCGGTTTTGGCGCCGGACGCGAAATCCAGTCCTTGCGTCAGGCCCTGGCCTTGTTGGGCTATGGTCCGCTTTACCGCTGGCTGACCTTGCTGCTGGCCACAGCCAGTGCCGACAGCTGTTCGCCGGTCTTGATGGAAACGGCCGTCATTCGCGGGCGTTTTACGGAATTGCTGGGACAAGCTTTCTTGCCGCCCGATGCGGCCGACGACTTGTTTGTTACCGGTATGTTTTCCTTGCTCGACCGCTTGCTCGGCGTGAGCATGCAAGAGGTGCTGGAAACGATTCCGCTGCCGCAGCCCGTGGTTCAGGCATTGTTGTCGCGCGGCGGCATTTACGGCCCTTTCGTGGCGCTGGCCGAAGCCTGCGAACTCAATTCCATGCTGGTCGGTCCGCTGGCCTTTTCGCTTAACATCCGTCCTTACGATGTCAACAAAGCCCATTTGTCGGCGCTGGCCTGGGCGCAGAATATCCATCCCTGAGTTTTTACACTGAATTGGCGGCCATCGCGGTAGCGGACGGTGGGCTTATTGGGGGGGCTCCGGTGGCGCCTCAGGCGCCGGCCTGGCGCTGCGGCTGGTCGGGCCGTTCAAGTTCCTGGCGGTTCCAGTGAGCGAGGTCGGCGGCGGCGTCGTAACTGCTCTGTAGAAATTCGAGCAGCATGGCTTCAGGCGCGGCGCTTTGGCGCACGATTTCATAGGGCAGTATAAATTCCTGCAAGGTGTCGTGAAAGACGGCCCCCTCGGGCCTGACGGCCGCACTGGCAAAGCCCGGTGCTTGCGGGTAGGCATACGAATAAAAAACGGGGTAGGGCAGGACATCGTTGCCGGGCCAAAAGCCACAGCTGCTCAATTCATGCGAATAGGCTTCGCGTATGACCGAGTCCGGGCAATTCGGGACGCCGCCCGGGTGCGGCGGCGCCGTGCGCCCCGAAAATCGCGTCACGGCAAGGTCGAAACTGCCCCAGAAAAAATGCACGGGACTGGCTTTCCCCTGAAATTGCGCGCGAAATTGTTTCAAGACGCGGTCGGCATGCATCAGGGCGCGCCAGAAACGGTTGGCATACTCGGGGTCATAGGCGGTATGCAGCAGATCGTGGTCGAAGGCAATTGCTACCGGCACTTCATTGGGCATGGTGTTGATCTTGATATCCATGCCGAGCTGGCGCAGGATGGAAAACAGCTGCTGGTAAAAATCGGCGACCGGGCCGGCTTCGAGCGCCATGCTTTTTTGCGTGCCGTCGCTGGTGGCGATCTGCAACTGGTGATCGATGAAGTCGAAATCGATCTGGAAACTGCGCGCGCCATAGGGCATGGGCGAGCTGCTCAGGCCGCGCGCCGTCAGATACAGCGGCACATGCCAGGCGTGGTTGAGGGCCGGCGTTTGCGTCAGCCTTATCTTGCCGACGATCTGGGTCCACATATGCATCGTCTCGCAAGTGTCTTTCCAGTCGGCGAACGCCAGTTCGGGCCATTGGTCGGGCCATAAAGCATGTTTGGGTTGCGTGGATTCAGCCAATTTATCCTCCTGCATGTATGCAATCCCGATCTTGTTAATGTTCAGTATGACCGGCGATGCGGTCCGATGTTCCCTCGCGCCGTTTTCTTGATGAATACGCGGACCTGGCATGGCGCCTGCTTTTGCGCAGGCGTTTGGCTGTCGTTTTTTTGCGAAAAAATATGGCTATCGGGGAAAAGAGTCTATAATTAAGCGATAATTACACTGTAATGCTACCTAGCAAAAAGGATTGCCATGTCTATCTCCGCAACGTCAGCTTCTACATCGACACCAAGTACGACTGTAAGCGAAACACCGGTTAAGGCAAACCAGAGCCATAGCAAGGCCGAAGCCGTACAAAAAGAGACGAAAGAGCGCAACGCCGCCGCCACCAGCACCAGTCATGCGACGGCGCCGAAAGCACCGGTCGTCAATACCAGCGGTCAGACTACCGGTTCCACGGTCAACACTACCGCCTGAAATTAGCCGCCCGGAGCCTGCACACCGGCCGCTTATGTGTGCACGCTTATGTGGGCAGCCTTATCGTCGTACGCTGATGGTCGTACGCTGGCATTGCCCCTAAATCAATAAAAACCCGCATGCTGTCTTGCGGGTTTTTTTTACGTCCGTTTGTGCCAAATCTGCTTAGACGCGGAAAAAAACGCTACACTTTTGACTTAAATTTGCACGATCGTGCTTTTACTATTCGTCAATAAATTGCAGTCAGCTCAGACTGCCGATTCACTTAGCGGAAGGTAAAAATGGATTTCAACTTTACGCAGGACGAACTGGCCTTTCGTGATGCTGTCCGGGTTTTCTTGCGCGATCATTTGCCGCGCGATCTGCAAGACAAGGTAAGGCAACATCGTCGCCTGGGCAAGCAAGACTATGTGCGCTGGCATAAGATTGTTGCCGCCCAGGGCTGGGCCGGCGGCAATTGGCCGCCTGAATACGGCGGCGCCGGCTGGTCGCCCGTCCGGCGCCATATCTGGGACGAGCAATGCGCGCTGGCCGCCGCGCCGCCGCTCTTGCCGTTCGGCCTCAATATGGTCGGTCCCGTCATCATGGCTTTCGGCAGCGAGCAGCAAAAACGCCATTATCTGCCGCGCATCCTCGCTTGCGACGACTGGTGGTGCCAGGGCTATTCGGAGCCCGGCGCCGGTTCCGATCTGGCGGCGCTGACAACTAGCGCGCAGCGGGTAAGTGCGGCCGACGGCGACTATTTTATTGTCAACGGCCAAAAAACCTGGACGACTCTGGCACAATACGCAGACATGATATTTTGCCTGGTGCGCACCGATCCGTCCGTGCGCAAGCAAGAAGGCATTTCGTTTTTGCTTATCGATATGCATGCGCCCGGGGTGACGGTGCGCCCGATTTTGATGCTGGATGAAGAGCATGAAGTCAATGAAGTGTTTTTCGATAATGTCAGAGTGCCGGCGGCCAATCTGGTCGGTGCCGAGAACAAAGGCTGGACCTATGCCAAATATCTGCTTGCGCATGAGCGTACCGGCATTGCCGCTGTCGGCACTTGCAAGCGCGAATTGCTGTTTTTAAAACGACTGGCCGCGCGGCAGATGAAGAACGGCCAAAGCTTGCTGGCCGATGCCGTGTTTGCCAACAAGGTGGCGCTGCTGGAGATCGAATTGATGGCGCTCGAAGTGACGGTGTTGCGTTCGGTTTCGCAAGACGCCATGCACGAGACCGCATTGCAGCAAGCTGCATTGCAACAAGCGTCCGGCGCGGCGAGCGGGCCGGCGGCCTCGATGCTCAAGATTAAAGGCACTGAAGTCCAGCAAAGGCTGAGCGAATTGATGCTGGAGGCGCTCGGTCCGCTCGGCCAGGCCTTCGATCCGGCCTATCTTGCCGGCGCAGCCGCCCATAGCCGGGGCGCCGGCGATGAGGCGGCGCCGCTGGCTGCGTACTATTTCAATTTCCGTAAAACGTCGATTTACGGTGGCTCCAATGAAATTCAAAAAAATATAATCAGCCAGACGATATTGGGGCTGTAAGAGGGGCGATGATGGGGGGCGATAATGGATTTTAATTTCAATTCAGAACAGCTGCAGCTGGCTGAATCGGTGCGGCGCTGGAGCGACAAACACTATGGGTTTGCCGCGCGTAAAGCCATTATCGCCTCGAAAGAGGGTATTTCGGCGCAGGCCTGGGCCGATTTGTGCGAGCTCGGTCTGCTGGCCTTGCCGGTGCCCGAGGCGCAAGGCGGTTTTAATGGCTCTGCGGTCGACATGATGCCGGTCATGCAGGAACTCGGGCGCGCCTTGCTGGTGGAACCATATTTCGCGACCGTCTTCGGTGCCCGTTTCTTGCAACTGGCCGGCTCTCAAGAGGGCTTGCTCGAACGGGTGGCGGGCGGCCAGTTGCGGCTGGCCTGCGCGCTTGGCGAACGGCAGTCGCGGCATGACTTGGGTGCGATTGCCAGCACGGCGCGCGCCGTCGATGGCGGCTATGTGCTCGACGGCAGCAAGACCATGGTGCTGCATGGCGCGCAAGCCGACATGCTGATTGTTTCGGCGCGCTTGGCCGATGCGGCGCCTGCTGGCGCGGCAGGCGGTGTTGCGGCTGCGCCGGCCATGGCCCTGTTCGTGCTGGAAGCCGGCGCCGCCGGCATCCGGCGCGACGATTACCGCACCATCGACGGCATGCGCGCGGCCGATATTCATTTCGAGCAGGTCGCGGTCGCCGCCGAGGCGCGCCTCGACGCTCCCGGTCTGGGCTGGATTTTGCTCGATGCGGCCAGCGATTACGGCGCCGCCTTGCTGTGTTTCGAAGCGCTCGGGGCAATGGATGCGCTGTTCGCCGCCACGCTCGAATACCTGAAGACGCGCAAGCAGTTCGGGGTGCCGATCGGTAAATTCCAGGTCTTGCAGCACCGTATCGCCGACATGCATATCGAAATCGAGCAAGCGCGTTCGCTGGCCATGCTCGCCGCGGTCAATGTCGATGCCCCCGATCCGCTGCTGCGGCGGCGTGCGGTGTCGGCCGCCAAGGCCCGCATTGGCGCGGCCCTGACCCTGGTCGGCCAGCAGGCGGTGCAGCTGCACGGCGGCATGGGGGTGAGCGCCGAACTGCCCGCCGCCCATCACTTCAAGCGCCTGACCATGATCGGCCTTTCGCTGGGCGACACCGATCATCATCTGGCGCGCTTCATCGGCCAGAACGGTTTTTTCCCCGATGCCGAAGACGACCGCGTGGGAGTCTGAACGCTTTGCCCGAGTGCTTTGCCCGAGTGCTTTGCCTGAGTGCTTTGCCTGAGTGCTTTGCCTGAGTGCTTTGCCCCAGATGAGCCGCTGCGCGGCAGCGGCGCTGGCGCCTTATTTTTTCTGATACTGGGTATTGCCGAACAGTGCGTCCCTGGCTTTGGGATCGAGCAGCGGCTTGCGGCGATCGGCCAGTAGCAGCACGCCGCGCTTGACTGCGTCACGCGCCCCGATTTCATCGAACCAGCGTTTGGCGTGCGGATAATCGGCCCAGTCGATGCCCTGGTTTTCCCATGAGCGCAGCCACGGATAGGTGGCGATGTCGGCAATCGTATAGCTGTCGCCGGCCAGGTAGGCATGCTGCGCCAGCTGGCGGTCGATCACGCCATACAGGCGCTTGGCTTCCTTGGTGTAACGCTCGATGGCGTAGGTGATTTTTTCGGGCGCATACAGGCGGAAATGGTGGGCTTGCCCCAGCATCGGTCCGACGCCGCCCATCTGGAACATCAGCCATTCCATGGTGGTAAATTTCTCGCGGTCGCTATTTCCCAGAAAACGCCCGCTCTTGCTGGCCAAATACAGCAAGATGGCGCCCGATTCGAACAGTGAGATCGGTTTGCCGCCGGGGCCGTCGATGTCGACGATGGCCGGGATTTTATTATTCGGCGAGATCGCCAGAAATTCCGCCTTGAACTGGTCGCCGGCACCGATGTCGATGGCATGCGCGCGGTAGGGCAGGCCGCACTCTTCAAGCATGATATGGATTTTGTGACCGTTTGGGGTAGGCCAGGAATAGAGGTCTATCATTTGTTTGCTTCCGCTTCGATGAACAAGTTTTCTAGGATAGCAAAAAACGGCGCCGGCGGTTTGTTACAGAAATTTTACGTCGCCGCATTGATGGAAAGCCGCGAAAGCCGCGGCTAAGCCGTTACAATAGCGGCTTTTCCGCCGCAAAAGCCGCCCCATGTTGTCACGCCTGCCGCCGTCTTCCTTTTTTGCCGAACTGAGTGCCAGACTGGGCGCCAGACTGAGCGTGCTGCTGATCGCCAATCCGCGCCGTCGCGCCTGGCTGGCCTGCCTGCTGCTGGTGGCGGTGACCGCGGCCCTGTACGCGCCGTTTTTGCATAACCCCATCGTATTCGACGATCTGAATTTTTTCGATGGCGCCGACCATAGCGCCTATGTCAATCGCTTCTTCTGTTTCGACTTGCGCTGGATGGTCAATGCCTCTTTCGAATGGACGCATTTGCTGGTCAAGGAAGACATGGTTTGGCAGCGACTCGAAAATCTGACGCTGCATTGCGCCAATGCGCTCTTGCTGTTTTATTTTCTGAATATATTGTTCCGGCTGGTGCAGGGCGAGGGCGTGCCGGCGGCCGGCAGCCGCGGCACGGCGCCGCTGTCCTCGTTTGCGATGGCGTTTTTCGCCGCGCTGATCTTTGCCTTGCATCCGGCCTCGGTCTATGCCGTGGCCTACCTGGTGCAGCGCACTTCCTTGATGGCGACTTTCTTTTGCCTGTTGATGTGGATTTCGCTACTCCTTGGCGTGCTGCGCGGCAGCAGCTGGCGCATTCTGCTGTCGGCGCTGGCCTACGGTCTGGGCGTGCTGTGCAAGGAACATGCGATCATGGCGCCGGCGGTGGCGGCGGCCATGCTGCTATTGCTGTACCGCCAGCAGCGGCTCGAGCGCCGCCAGCTGCCGGCCCTGCTCGGCACATTCGTGCTGTACGCGCTGATTGCCGCCTACATCGTCTACAAGGTCAAGTCGGGCAATATCATCGGCCAGGCCTACCAGGCCAACGGCCGCGCCATGCTGGCCGTGTATGCCCAGCGCGACCCCGGCTTCAAGATCGGCCTGGCTTATCCCTTGTCCATCCTGACCCAGCTGAACCTGTTTTTCAAATATCTGCTGATCTGGATTTTCCCGCATCCGGCCTGGATGTCGGTCGACATGCCGGAAGCGTTCGCCCTGCGTTTCGGCGGCTGGCGGCTGGCCGGCATGCTGGCTTTCGCCGTCTATCCGCTGCTGGCGCTGGCCCTGATCTGGCGCCGCGGAAAGGTGGCCTTGTTCGGTTTCGGCATGCTGTGCCCGTGGCTACTGTTTCTGACCGAAGTCTCGACCGTGCGGATACAGGAGATTTTCGTCATTTACCGCAGCTATCTGTGGATGCCGCTGGCTTTTCTGTGCCTGCCGCTGCTGTTCCAGAAAACCGGTGGCCGCCGTGCGGCATGGCTGCTCGGCCTGCTGATCGTGGTGATGCTGCCGGCCAGCCGGGACCGCCTGGTGACGTTTTCGCACGACTACCTGCTGTGGGACGATGCCGCCCGCCTGGTGGTGCCCGGTATCGACCGCCAGGGCATGGAGCGCATTTATAAAAATCGCGCCCTGGCGCTGTTGAATCTGGGTTTTCTGAAAGAGGCGATCGACGACAATACGCTGGCGCTGAAATATTCGCCGACCGACTTCATCGCCCTCAATAATCGCGGCGTCACCTATTTCGAGGCCGGACGCTATCAGGAAGCGATGCGCGACTTTGACCGTGCCTTGCAATTCAATCCGAGCTACGAGCGCGCGTACATGGGCCGCGGCCGGACCTTCGAGGTATTGCACAATGAGGCGGCGGCGCAGGCCGATTACAGGAAGGCCTGCCGGACCGGCCTGGCGCTGGCCTGCAGCATGATCAAGCCGCCGCCGGCGCGCTAGGCTTTTGCGCCGGGGCCGCGCGCTGCGGCATCAATGCGCTCTGCGGTCAATGTCGTGTCTGGTACTTGGCCAGTTCGAGCTTGGCGATTGCATTGCGGTGGACTTCATCGGGGCCGTCGGCCAGGCGCAGCGTGCGGTTGCCGGCCCATTGCTGGGCCAGCGGAAAGTCGTCCGATACGCCGGCCGCGCCGTGCGCCTGGATCGCCCAGTCGAGCACCTGTTGCGCCACATTCGGCGCCAATACCTTGATCATGGCGATTTCGGCTTGCGCCAGCTTGTTGCCGACCGTATCCATCATATAGGCGGCCTTGAGCGTCAGCAGGCGCGCGGTGTCGATGCCGATGCGGGCCTCGGCGATCCGCTCGCGCCACACGCCTTGTTCGGCCAGCGTGCGGCCGAAGGCGGTGCGACTGGCAAGACGCTGGCACATCAATTCGAGGGCCCGCTCGGCGACGCCGATGGCGCGCATGCAGTGGTGGATGCGGCCCGGCCCCAGCCGCCCCTGGGCAATTTCGAAACCGCGTCCTTCGCCGAGCAGCATGGCCGAAGCCGGCACGCGCACGTCCTCGAACACGATTTCGCAATGGCCGTGCGGGGCGTCGTCGTAGCCGAACACCGGCAGCGGGCGGGTCACCGTGATGCCGGGCGTGGCGGCCGGCACCAGCAGCATCGATTGCTGCAGATGGCGCGGCGCCGAAAAATCGGTCTTTCCCATCACGATATAGAGCGCGCAACGCGGATCGCCGGCGCCTGAAATCCACCATTTTTTGCCATTGATGAGATATTCGTCGCCATCGCGCTCGATGCGGGTTTCGATATTGGTGGCGTCCGACGAGGCCACGCCCGGCTCGGTCATGGCGAAGGCCGAGCGGATCTCGCCGCGCAGCAGCGGCGCCAGCCAGCTGTCCTTTTGCGCTTCGGTACCATAGCGTTCTATGGTTTCCATATTGCCGGTGTCGGGAGCGTTGCAGTTGAAGACTTCCGGCGCCCAGCCGACCTTGCCCATGATTTCGCACAAGGGCGCGTAATCGAGATTGGACAGGCCTTCCGGCGCCCGCCGCGATTTCGGCAAAAACAGATTCCACAAGCCTTGCGCCCTGGCCAGCGGCTTCAGCTGTTCGACGATGGCGGTCGGCAGCCAGCGGTTGCCGTGCTGGTTGCCGTTGCGCTCGACTTCGTGCTTGTAGCTCAGTTCGTTGGGATAGACATGCTGTTCCATGAAACTCAGAAGGGTTTGCTGCAACTGCCTGCAGCGTGGCGAATATTCGAAATCCATGATGGCTCCCGGTTGGTGCTGCTGGTGATGGAGTGGTCCGGCCTGCACGCGGTATTCGGATGCAGTATTCGGACGCAGTATTCGGATGCGGTATTCGGACGCAGTATTCGGATGCGGTATTCGGATGCGGTATTCGGGCCCTGTTTTCAGCTACTGCCGGCGCGCTGCGCGTGGCGCCAGGCCAGTTCGGCCAGCGGACGCGCCGCTTGTCCCGCGCTTTTCGCCTGTTCGCTGGCGGCCGTGCCGTCGACATGGCGCTTCATGATGCCCTGCAGGATGGCGGCCAGGCGGAACATGTTATAGGCCAGATAAAATTCGAAATCGGCGGCGCCGATGGTGTGGCCGGTACGCGCGCAATAGCGGTCGATGTATTGCTGTGCCGACGGGATGCCGAGCGCCGCGTGGTCGAGTCCGGCGATGCCGCGAAATTGTCCCGGTGCGATATGCCAGCTCATGCAGTGATAGGAAAAGTCGGCCAGCGGATGGCCCAGAGTCGCCAGTTCCCAGTCGAGCACGGCGACGATGCGCGGCTCGCTTGCATGAAAGATCAAGTTGTCCATGCGGTAATCGCCATGCACGATACACGTCTGTTCGCCGGCCGGGATGTGCTGCGGCAGCCAGGCCATCAATTGCTCCATGGCGGCGATCGGCTCGGTTTCGCTGGTTTTGTATTGGCGGCTCCAGCGTTCGATCTGGCGCGCAAAATAATTGCCGGGCTTGCCGAAGTCGCCGAGGCCGAGGGCGCCGTAATCGATGCCATGCAAGAGTGCGATGACGCGGTTCATCTCATCGTAAATGGCGGCGCGCTCGGCCGCTGTCATCGAGGGCAGGCTCTGGTCCCACAAGATCCGGCCGTCGACGAATTGCATCAGATAAAAGGCGCGTCCGATCACCGTCTCGTCCAGGCACAGCCCATACTGGCGCGGCACCGGAAAGCCGTTGCCATGCAGCGCCTGCATGACCCGGAATTCGCGTTCGATCGCATGCGCCGACGGCAGCAGCCTGGCTTGCGGCGCCGGCTTGCTGCGCAATACGTAATGCTGGCGGCCATCGGTGCTGCTTAACTTGAAGCTCGGATTCGATTGGCCGCCCTTGAACTGAAGCAGGGCAGGGCGGTCGCCGAGATCGATGCCGAATTTCGCGCGCAGATAGCTGGCCAGATTGCTCAAATCGAATTGCTGGCGTTCGCTCACTTCCTTGGTGCCCATGAATTCTTCAAACATGCGTGCCTTTCGGAGCTGGCGGAGGGGCCGATTTTACACGTCAAATGCACGATCGTGCTATTTTTTAATGTGAAATTGGTATGCTTTACATCTTTAAAGAAAGAATGACTTTTCCCTCTAGTCTTGGGTGTCGTCGGCGGCGCAATGGGCTTTGCGGTATTGTGCCAGCAGTGCTTCCATGGACGTGTCGCGGTGTGCCGTCTGCAGCGGCGCCACCGGGCTGAAATTGACGACCCGCACCACCCAGTCGTGTTCGGCGCTGCCGACGTCGAGCACATTGATGGCGCCGGCCGCTTGCGCCAGGCCGCCCATGAACAGGCGCTGGCCGCTCAGGGCATAGGACAGGATGGCGCGGTTGACGCCGCCGTGCAGCACCAGCAGCACGGTGTCCCATTGCGGATCGGCGCGCAGGCGGCTCAGGGCCGGCAGCACGCGGTCCATCATGGCGCCTATGGTTTCGCCGCCCAGAAACTGGCGCTGCTCGTCGACCAGGCCGTCGAAGGCGCCGACAAAGGCATCGCGCAACTGTTCTTCGGGAATGCTCGACAATTTTCCGCCTTGCAATTCCACGAATTCCGGCCAGTGTTCGGCGGCGATGTGCTGTCCGGTTTCGGCCAGCACCAGCGCGGCGGTCTCGATGGTGCGCGGCAGGCCGGAGATGATGACGCGGTCGAACCGCAATCCCTCTTCGGCGAAGGCGCGCCCGGCGGCGCTGGCCTGGGCCCGGCCGCGGGCGTTGAGCGGCACCGCTTCCGGCAAAAAAGGCTGGCCCTGGCGGTCGAAATAGGTGACGGCGCCGTGGCGCATCAGATAAATGCGGCGGCGCGTGCTGGGCGGATGGCGATAATCGGATGAGGTAGTCATGCGAAAAAGTGCAAAAACGACAGAAATCCGTAATAAAAGGTAAAACCAGAGACAAAAACGGCACTCTGGCCTGAGCTTAAATTATGCTTGTATGCTTGTCTATGCAAGCTTCGACACGATAGCACGGGACGCGAAATCGTCGTCGATCTTAATTGCTAGCAATATTTACCGTAAAAAATGTCCGGTTGTCGCATAAAATAGCGAATTCGGATATTTTGCACTTAATTTACAAAATTCACAAAAGGAGCGCTTATGGCCCGGCCCGAAAAGGTCCGCCTGGGTGAAATATTAGTCCAGCAAAAGCTGCTGTCGCAAGAGCAGTTGCAGATGGCGCTGGCCGAGCAGCAGCGCAGCGGCCGCAAGCTCGGGCGGGTGTTTATCGAACACGGCTTTGTGACCGAAGACCAGATTTCGGGGGCGCTGGCGCGGCAGCTGAATATCCCGTATATCAACCTGAAATTTTACAATATCAATCCCGACATCGTGCGCCTGCTGCCGGAAGCGCAGTCGCGGCGTTTCCGCGCACTGGTGCTCGAAGAGCGGCGCAGCGGCCTGCTGGTCGGGATCTCGGACCCGACCGATCTGTTTGCCTATGACGAGATTTCGCGCATCGTCAAGACCAATATCGAGCTGGCGGTGGTCAACGAGAGCGAGGTGCTGCAGGCGATCGACCGCATTTACCGCCGCACCGAGGAAATCACCGATTTCGCGCGCGAGCTCGAAGCCGATCTCGGCGACACTTATTTCGATTTCGGCGCGCTGGCCGCCGATACCGGCCTGGAAGAGGCGCCGATCGTCAAGCTGCTGCAATCGGTATTCGACGATGCCACCCAGGTGCATGCCTCCGACATCCATATCGAGCCGCAGGAAGGGCGGCTGCAGATCCGTTTTCGCATCGACGGCGTGCTGCACCTGCAGACCGAGGCCGACATCCGCATTGCGGCCTCGCTGGCGCTGCGCCTGAAACTGATGTCGGAACTCGACATTTCCGAAAAACGCTTGCCGCAGGACGGCCGCTTTGCGATCAAGGTCAAGGGCCAGCGTATCGATGTCCGGATCTCGACCATGCCGACCCAGTTCGGCGAATCGGTCGTGATGCGTTTGCTGAACCAGAGCGGCGACATGCTGCGGCTCGAGGCGATGGGCATGCCGCGCGCCCTGATGGAGCGCTTTCGCGACATCATCCGCCGCCCGAACGGCCTGGTGCTGGTGACCGGTCCGACCGGTAGCGGCAAGACCACCACCTTGTACTGCGCGCTGGCGGAGTTGAATTCGCCCGAGAAAAAGCTGATCACGGTCGAAGATCCGGTCGAATACCGGCTGCCCGGCGTCAATCAGGTGCAGGTCAACGACAAGATCGACCTGACGTTCGCGCGCGTGTTGCGCTCGGCCTTGCGCCAGGATCCCGACATCGTGCTGGTAGGCGAAATGCGCGACCAGGAAACGGCGCAAATCGGCTTGCGGGCGGCGATGACGGGCCATCTGGTGCTGTCGACCCTGCATACCAACGATGCCTGCAGTACGCCGCTGCGGCTGATGGACATGGGCGTGCCGCGCTATATGGTCGGCAGTTCGCTGCAGGCGGTGCTGGCGCAGCGCCTGGTGCGCGTCATTTGCGAAAGCTGTTCCCAGCCTTACCAGCCGAGCGCGGCCGAGCACGAATGGCTCAGGGCCGAGCTTGGCGAGAGCACCGGCGGCCGCCAGTATTTCCATGGACGCGGCTGTTCGCATTGCAATGGCATGGGCTATCGCGGCCGCACCGGCGTCTTTGAAATGCTGGAAATGAGCAGCGCCGTGGTCGAGGCCGCCAACGACAGCGATCCCTCGCATTTTTTGCGGGTGGCGCAGCAGGAAATGGAAGGTAACACCTTGCGCCGCCATGCGGTGGCGCTGGTGGTCGCCGGCCGCACCACAATCGCGGAAGCCATGCGCATCAGTAATCAAATGGAAGACTGACAAGGATAATCGTGCCGTTTTTTTCTTATAAGGCCCGCAACGCCCGCGGTGAATTATTGCAGGGCGTACTCGAAGCGGCCGATTCCGGCGCGCTGGCCGACCAGCTGTTTGCCACCGGCGTGACGCCGATCGACATCACGCCGACCGCCAAGCCGGCCGCGGCCGGCAGCAACGGCGACGGCATGTGGAGCAAGCTGTTCGAAAAAAAGGTGACATCGATGGATGTCCAGCTATTCAGCCGCCAGATGTACACCTTGCTCAAAGCCGGCGTCCCCATCATGCGCAGCCTGGCCGGTTTGCAGGAATCGGCCATCAGCAAGTCTTTTGCGCGCGTGATCAAGGATTTGCGCGAATCGCTCGATTCCGGGCGTGAGCTGTCGGCGGCCATGCGCCGCCATTCCGAAGTGTTTTCCTCGTTTTACCTGAGCATGGTGCGCGTCGGCGAAATGACGGGCCGCCTCGAAGAAGTCTTTTTACGCCTGTTCGACCACCTCGAGTTCGACCGCGACATGCGCGGCCGCGTCAAGAGCGCCTTGCGCTATCCCACGTTTGTGGTGGCAGTCATGGTGGTGGCGATGGTCATCATCAATGTCTTCGTCATTCCATCGTTCGAAAAAGTGTTCGACAGCTTTCATGCGCAGTTGCCCTTGATGACCCGCATCCTGCTCGGCACATCGAAATTCACCATCCGCTACTGGCCTTTGATGCTGGCGCTGGTGGCGGCCGCGATCATCGGTTTTCGGACCTGGGTCAATACATCGTCGGGGCGCTATCAGTGGGACAAGCTCAAGTTGCGCCTGCCGATTGCCGGAAAAATTCTATTGAAGGGCACGCTGGCGCGCTTTGCCCGCAGTTTTGCGCTGGCCAGCAAAAGCGGCGTGCCGATCGTGCAGGCGCTGACGGTGGTGGCGCAGACTGTCGATAACGCTTACCTGACCAGCCGCGTCGAGCAGATGCGCGACGGCGTCGAACGCGGCGAAAGCATTTTGCGCACCGCCGTCACCACCGGCGTTTTTACGCCGGTGGTCCTGCAAATGATTGCCATCGGCGAGGAGTCGGGCGAGATCGACGATTTGATGGATGAAATCGCGCAGATGTACGAGCGCGAAGTCGATTACGAATTGAAGACGCTGTCGGCGCAGATCGAACCGATTCTGATCGGATTTCTGGGGCTGATGGTGCTGATCCTGGCGCTCGGCGTGTTCTTGCCGATCTGGGATTTGGGCAAAGTGGCCATGCATAAATGATCGGCGTTTTGCGCAATAAAGCCATGCGGACCGCCAGAGCCGAGGCAGGCTTTTCGCTGCTGGAGCTGGCGCTGGTGACGGTGATCGTGGTCATCCTGATGCTGCTGTCGCTGCGGCAGATCCACGTTTATCAGGGCGAGCTCGAACAGGCCGAGCTGATGCAGACGGTGGCCACGCTTCGCGCGGGCATGAATATACGGATTGCCAATTTGTTGGCAAGCGATAAACGCGCCGAGATCGTGCAAATGGCCGGACAAAACCCCATGGATTGGCTTGAGCAAAAGCCGAAAAATTATCTCGGGGTTTTTTACGCGCCGAAAAGTAAAGATATTGCCGAGGGGAATTGGTATTATGATAAAAACAACAAAACTCTCGTGTATTTGTTAAATAATAGTAAATTTCCTCGAGGCGATCCACGGAAGCGGTTGATTTTTAAGGTGAATTTGATTCATAATAGTAATGGTTATCAAAGAAAAATCGACGGCATCAATGCGGATGAGATCGACGGGGTGGTGTTGGAACAAGTGAATCGATGACAAAAAGCTAAATTCAGCTGTATTAACTCATTTCGTAGGCGGAGAAAAATATGAATGTTGCAAGCATGGTAAAGAATGGCAAGCAAGCCGGTTTCACCCTGATTGAATTGATTGTCGTAATTGTGATCTTGGGTATTTTGGCGGCGACTGCCTTGCCAAAATTTGCAAGTCTGCAAACTGAAGCGCGCACTGCTTCCCTGAAGGCTGCAATGGGTGCCGTGTCGTCGGCTGCGGCCATCACGCACGGTAAAATCCTGGCGGCGGAAACCACGAGCGGCAGCACCGTCACGTCGGAAGGCGTGAGTGCCACCAACCACTTCGGTTATCCACTGGCAGGGGAAATCGCGGCGCTGGCCGGTATTACCAACACGACCGACTATACAACTTCGCTCAGCCTGACTGGTTCGACGTCGGCCATGGTGGTTTTTGTCACAAAAGCAAGCGATACCACGGCCTGCACCTTCTCTTATACGGAAGCGACCAGCAGCATCAGCCCTGCCGTGGTCAGTACGCCGACCGTCACCGGTTGCTGATTTAGTTGTTGCATCATAGCGGCATTGTCTTTGCCGCGCTGTTTCACCGGAGCCGGCTGCCCGCCGTGGCGGCTGCCGGCTCCGGCTTAAAAATTATAAAAAATGTCTAATTACACTCGGGCAGCACAACAGGGCCGATTCAAACAATCGGGTTTTACTTTGATTGAACTGGTTGTCGTCATCGTCATTCTCGGCATCCTGGCGGCGACGGCGCTGCCGAAATTCGTCAGTTTGCAAAGCGATGCGCGCACGGCCTCGATCAAGGCGGCGCGCGGCGCGATTTCATCGGCGATGAATCTGGCGCATGCCAAGAAAATCGTCTCGGCGACCACTCCGACCACTATTGAAAATACCGCGGTCAGCTATGCCTTCGATTACCCGACGGCGGCGACGATCGCCGGCCTGGCCGGCCTGTCCAGCGATTACGGTATCGATTTGTCGACTACCTCGGTGTCGAAAGTATATCTGACAGGCGCCAGCACCACGGCCACCTGTAATTTTACGTATACCGAAGCGACGTCGTCGATCAGTCCGCCGACGCTGGCGGCGGCCACCACGACCGGATGCTGATTTTTCTGGAAGCATTTTTTGAATCGGGCTTGCCTGCTGGCATACCAGATTATTTTTTTGAAGTAAATTAATCAACATAACTAGGTGAACCACATGAAACAACTTCAACAAGCCCGCCGCCACAACAAGCAGAACAGCCAGTCCGGTTTTACATTGATTGAACTGGTCGTTGTCATCGTCATTCTCGGTATCCTGGCGGCGACGGCCTTGCCGAAATTCGTCAGCCTGCAATCGGATGCGCGTACCGCATCGCTGAATGCGGCCAAGGGTTCGGTCAGCTCGGCGATGAATCTGGCGCATGCCAAATTCCTGGTTGCCGGTACGGCGGCAAGCGGTACGGTGTCTATCGAAGGCGCGACCGCGACCAATGTACAGGGCGCCGGCTATCCGCAAGCATCGGAAATCGCCACGCTGGCAGGTCTGAGCAGCGACTATTCGACTTCTCTGGTCTCGACTACCGGTGTCACGGTATATCTGTCGTCCGCTACCACCACTGCTTCGTGCTCCTTTACCTACACGCAGCCAACAACTTCGGCGACGCCAGCGACGGTATCGACGCCGACGACAACAGGCTGCTAAATCTGTCCGATGCATCAATGAGGCAGGAAGCCGCGGCTTTCCTGCCTTATTTTTTAACGCGAATCGATCGGCTGTGCGGATACCACTCCATCAAAAAAACGGCTTTACGCTGGTCGAGCTGGTCATGACGCTGGTCATCGTCGGCATTCTGGCGGCGGTGGCGGCGCCGCGTTTTTTCGACCGCCAGACCTTCGATGTGCGCGGCTTTACCGATCAGACGCGTGCCATGCTGCGTTACGCGCAAAAAATGGCCATCGCGCAAAACCGGCCTGTCTATGTCACCATGAGCAGCAGCCGCACCGCGCTGTGCTTTAACGCTCTGTGCAGCAGCGCCACGGCCGCCGCCAACCTGGTGCCGGTGCCGGGCAGCGGCAATAGCGGCAGCAGCGCGACCCAGGCCGCCTGCATCGCCGCTTCCGGTTACAGCAGCAGCTGGTATTGCGAAAGCGTGCCAAGCGGCGTCACGCTGACTCTGCCGGCGGCGCTGACGGCCGGTTTTTATTTCGATCCGCTGGGCCAGCCCTATGCGGCCAGCGACGCCACCAATACCACCACCGCTTCCAGTTTTACCGGCGCCACGCTGAGCATCAGCGGCGACGGCAGCAGCCATCCGATCGTCATCGAACGCGATACCGGCTATGTTCACTGACACGACCACGCCGGCGCGCCGCCGTCCCGACTGCCGCCGGCAGGGCGGCCTGACGCTGATCGAGCTGGTGATGTTTCTGGTCATCGTAGGCGCCGCCCTGGCCGGCATTCTCGGCGTGCTGTCGTATACCAACCGCAATAGCGCCGATCCGCAAACGACCAAGCAGGCGCTGGCGATCGCCGAGGGCCTGCTTGAAGAAGTCGAGCTGGCGCGTTTTACGTTTTGCGATCCCAGCGATACCAATGCCGAGACCGCCACCAGCGCCGCCGGCTGCAGCACGCCCGAAAAAGTCGGGCCGGAGTCGGGCAATACGCGGCCTTACGACAATATCAATGATTACGTCAGCCAGTTCAGCAGCGGCAGCCTGATCGCGCAGACCTCGTTCAACAGCAGCAGCGGGGTGCTGGTCGATGCCGCCGGCAATGCCGTGTATGTCAGCGGCGGCAGCAATACGCTGGGCAATTACAGCGCCACGCTCAGTATTTTCGGCGGCCAGAGCCTGGGCGGCATCGCCGCCTATACGAACGCCGGCAATGCCGCCGACACCACCGTGCTGCGCATCGTCGTCACCGTCACCTACGGTCCGAACCGCTCGGTCACGCTGGAAGGCTACCGGACCCGTTATGCACCGAATGCGATCCCATGATTGACACGCGCTTTTTATCCCGATCTGCCCAGCGCGGCTTCACGCTGATGGAAGCGATCGTCGTCATTTCGATCACCGCCATCGTCGGCGCCATGGTGGCGATGTTCATCCGCTTGCCGGTGCAGGGCTATATCGACAGCGCGGCGCGCGCCGACCTTGCCGACATCGCCGATACCAGCTTGCGCCGCATGGCGCGCGATGTCCGTCTGGCGCTGCCCAACAGCATACGGATGGATGCGACTTCGACCAATCAGCCGTATTACCTCGAATTATTGCTGACCAAGGGCGGCGGCCGTTATCTGGCGGCCGAAGACGAGGTCTCGTCCGGCAATGTGCTGGCCATGAATACGCAGACCGCATGCGGCACCACGTATTGTTCGTTCGATATCGTCGGCCTGGCGCCGGGGCAGGCCTTCAGCAATTCGAATGCCGCCATTGCGCGCCAGGGCATCGTGGCCGGCGACAGCATCGTCGTCTACAACCTCGGCCCCGGTTTCGAGCCGGCCAATGCCTATGACTGCAGCTCGTCGTGCAACCGCGCCGTGGTCAGTCCGGTCGCCTCGTCTTCGAGCCAGACCGTCAATCTGGTCGCCAGCGGCGGCATGACGACTTTTGCCGCGCAGTCGATCGCCCTCGGCTCGCCGACGCGCCGCTTTCAGGTGGTCAGCGGTCCGGTGACCTATTATTGCGACAGCTACCACACCAGCGACGGCGCCAGCGTGCGCGCCAATGCCACCGGCAACCTGTACCGCTATTCGGGCTATGCGATCCAGGCCACGCAGCCGCTCAGCAGTGCCTTGAGTTCGGCCAATCAGGCGATTCTCGCCAGCGGCGTCGATAGCTGCAATTTCGATATCAGTTCGCTGGCCAATACGCATACGGCGATGATCACGCTGCGCCTGAATCTGATCAGTCCGGTCAACCAGGAGCGGGTCACCCTGGTCCAACAAATTCATGTGGACAACACGCCATGAACCGCTTCGCCAAGCGCATTCGTTCAGTCGCGCCGCGGCGCCGGGCCAGCCGCGGCTTCAGCCTGGTCACGGCCGTATTTTTGCTGGTGGTGCTGGCCGGGCTCGGTGCGGCCATGGTCAACATCGCCGGCAGCAGCCAGAGCGCAGTGGCGCTCGATGTACAGGGCGCGCGCGCTTATCAGGCCGCGCGCGCCGGCATCGAATGGGGCTTGTACCAGCAATTGCAGCTCGAGTCCTGTGCCGGCACGACATCGTTTTCGCTGCCGTCCGGGACCACGCTGAGTCCATTTACGGTGACCGTGGTCTGTGTCTCGACCCCGACCACGCTGGCGCCTTTGACGCAAAGCCTGACCGGGACGGTGACCAGCGGTTCGAGCTCGGTGACGACCACGGCGTCGACCAGCAGCCTGGCGGTCGGCATGTCGGTCGTTGCGCTTGGTGTGTTCGCTCCCGGCACCGTGATTGCAGCCATCCCCGATGCCACGCACGTGCAGCTGTCGGTGCCGGCGCTGGCCGCCGGCAGCGGCATCACGATCAAATTCCGCTCGGCGCTCGATCGCTGGATGCTGCAATCGACGGCCTGCAATCAGCCGACGGCGGCAGGGGCATGCCCCAATTCGCAGCCGGCCAATAGCCGTGATTATGTGCAGCGCGTGATGCAGGTCGAGTTTTGAGTGCAGCACCGGCAGCCGGGAGATGGCAGGGTGGGCGCCAATGTGTTGCCGTAGCGGGTAAATTGGCCGGCAAATGTATCGGGAATTCACAGTTTGGGAGGCAAAACAGGGAATTTGGTAGTTTTTCCCTGTAGAATGTTTATCTCGCCAAATCCGATTGAAATCAACAAGCTAGAGCAGCTTTCTCAGATAAATTTTACCTTTAGGTTGGGCATGGGTTTTTTTTCAAAAGCAAAATCGCACGACGCATGGCTGGCAATTTGTGTCGGCGTCGATGGCTTGCGCGCAGCGAGCGTGACGCGGGTGACCGACGCCAGGCCGGTGGTGAGCGTGTGCCTGTTCCAGCCGGCCAGCGGCGCGGCCGGCAGCGCGCCGCTCGAGCGTCTGGGCAAGCAATTGCATGCCGCGCGCTATGACTGCACGACTTTGCTCAATAGCGGCCAATATCAGTTGCTGGCCGTCGATGCCCCCAATGTCCCGCCCGACGAATTGAAAACGGCCGTACGCTGGCGCCTCAAGGACATGCTCGATTTTCACATCGATGACGCCACCATCGACGTGCTCGATATTCCGCAGGATAAGAATGCGCCGACCCGCGGCCATACGATGTTTGCCGTGGCGGCCCGCAACCAGGTCATCAGCGACCGCCAGGCCTTGTTCGATGCCGCCAAGGTGCGCTTGCGCGCCATCGACATCCCCGAAATGGCGCAGCGGAATATCTCCGCGCTGGCCGAGCCGCCCGGGCGCGGCCTGGCCATGCTGGCCTTCGATGACGAGGGCGGGCTGCTGACGATTACCTATGCCGGCGAGCTCTATCTGGCGCGCCGCATCGATGTCTCTCTGGCGCAGCTGAACGATGGCGATGTCGAACAGCGCAACGGCAATTATGACCGCATCACGCTCGAACTGCAGCGTTCGCTCGACCATTTCGACCGCCAATATCATTACATCACGCTGGCCAAGCTGGTGCTGGCGCCGATGGGCGAGGCGGCGGCGCCGCTGCTGGCCTATCTGACGGCGAATTTATACGTGCCGGTCGAGTCTTTGGCGCTGGCCAGCGTGCTCGATTTCGATGGTCTGCCCGAGTTGCAGAGCGAGCAAGCGCAACAGCAGTTTTTCCTGGCGCTCGGCGGCGCCTTGCGGCATGAGGAGACGCAGCTGTGAGCGGTCAAATCAATCTGTTCAATCCGATTTTTTTACAGCAAAAGAAATATTTTTCCGCTGTGACGATGGCCCAGGCCATCGGCCTGATCGTGCTCGGCTCGCTCTTGCTGACCGTGTACATGACGCGCCAATTGTCGGTGCTGGCAACGCAGGCCACGAAAACAACGTCTTTGCTGACAAGTAAGCAGGCGCAACTGGCCAAGGTGAATGCCGACTATGTGATCAAACCGAAGAGCACGGCGCTGGAAGCGGAACTGGCGCAAATGGAAGATGAAATGAAATCGCTCGACACCGTCGCCGGCATTTTGAAAAAAGGCGATTTCGGCAATACCGTCGGCTATTCCGAATACATGCGGGCCTTCGGCCGGCAGACGCCGGACGGCTTGTGGCTGACCGGTTTTTCGATTGTCGGCAGCGGCAATGAGATCAGGGTCAGCGGTCGTACCATGCAAGCGCAACTGGTGCCGGTATTTATCAAGCGCTTGTCGAATGAAGCGGCATTGCGCGGCAAATCGTTTGCCGCGCTGGAGATGCAAATGGCGAAAAAGGCCGAGGCGGCGCCGCGCGTCGATGCCGTCAGCGGCAAAACCTTGCCAGCCTTGCGCGTGCCCGACTATATCGAATTTACGCTGCAGTCGTCGGCCATCAAGCATGACGCTGCGGCGGCGGAGGCCAAATGAAGCGCTTCTGGCAAAAGCTGGTGACCCGCATCGATGCCATGACGCTGCGCGAGCGCTGCATGGTCTTTGCGGTCGTCGCGCTGGTGTTGCTGACGCTGGTGAATTCCCTGTTGCTCGATCCCTTGTTCGCCAGGCAGAAAAAATTGTCGGCGCAGATTTCGCAGGATGAAAATCAAATCGAAGGCATAGGCGCTGAAATCAGCATGAAACTGGCGCAACTGGCAGTCGATCCCGATGAGCCGTCGCGCAGGCGGATCGCGCAATTGAAATTGCAGGTGCAAGACAAGCAGCAGCAGCTGAGCGCCATGCAAAAGGGCTTGATTTCTCCCGATAAAATGGCCACCGTGCTCGAGCAGATCCTGCAGCGCAATGGCCGCCTGCGTTTGCGCTCGCTGACCACGCTGCCGACCACCAATTTGCTCGACACGGCCGAGGCCGCCGGTGCTGTCGCGGCCGCCGCCAAGCCCGACGCTTCCAGGGCCGACGCCGCCAAAACAGCGCCGGCGCCCGCCAAGGCGCTGGTCAATGGCAAACCGGCCGCGGCCAGCGGCGGTGCGGTTTACCGGCATGGCGTCGAGATCGTGGTGGAAGGCAGTTATGTCGACATGCAAGCCTATCTGACGGCGCTGGAAGCGATGCCCTGGCAGTTATTCTGGGGCAAGGCGGAATTGAAGGCTGACGAATATCCGCATGTGACCCTGAGTCTGACCTTATATACGATGAGTCTGGATAACAAATGGCTGAATCTGTGATGCGGCGCCTGGCCGTTGCCTTGTTGAGCATGCTCATGCTGGCGGCCGCCGTTCAGGCCTTCGCCCATGACAATGATCCGACCAGGCCGCCGGCAGCGGCGCTGCCGACCGCGCAGGACGAAGAGGCCGTGCCGGCCGGTCCGCAATTGCAATCGGTGCTGATCACTTACGGAACGCCGCCGCGCAAGCTGGCTGTCATCGACGGTGTGACGGTCAAGGTCGGCGACAAGGTCGGGGCGGCGACGGTGCAATCGATTTCGGC
The DNA here is from genome assembly GCA_021768485.1 of Oxalobacteraceae bacterium. Lineage (GTDB taxonomy): Bacteria > Pseudomonadota > Gammaproteobacteria > Burkholderiales > Burkholderiaceae_D > JAIZVZ01. Next base: position 28,315 of record JAIZVZ010000025.1, read on the forward strand.
GCGGGAAGTGATTTTGCGCACGGGCCGCGCGCGCCAGGTCTTGAAGATGTATGACGACGGCGAGGCGCCGGCCAGTGCCGCGCCGGCGGCCAGGGTCGACAGGGTGCGCGCCAAGGCAGCGGACAACACCCAAGACAGAACGCCAGAGCGGACACAGGACAGAAAGCAAGACAAATTACAAGAGCTGCAAGAAAAGCTACTGGAAAAGATACTAGAGAAGTAAAAGACAAGTAATTTTGCGACGTACAATTTAATCGAGCCAAAACATAGCATGCAAAGACTATTTCCGACCATTCTCACCTTTCTGGTTTGCACCGTGTTGGCCGGTTGTGCCGCGACGGCAGGCAAGTCCGATACCTATGCCAATATCAAGGCTGAAATGGCCAAGGCGACCGAGGCCAGCAAGCAAACGACGCAAATGGACAGCGTCGCCAATGCCTTGCTGCCGCCGGTGAAAATGACTTTGCCGAAAGCCCGCGCACCGCTGGAAGAACGCTTCAGCGTCAGCTACAAGAATTTGCCGGCGCAGCAGTTTTTTAATGCCATCGTTGCCGGCACGCGCTACAACATGCTGGTCAGCCCGGAAGTGAGCGGCAACATTTCGCTCAATTTGAAGGATGTCACGCTGTTTGACGTGCTCGATGCCGCCCGCGACGTCTATGGCTACGATTACCGGGTCGAGGGCACCCGCATCTACGTGCAGGCGCTGACCCTGCAAACCCGGCTGTTTCATATCAATTACCTGACCGCGGTGCGCAAGAGCGCCTCCGATATCCGGGTGGCCTCGACTTCGCTCTCATCGACCAATAACAATAGTTCGACCACCAACAGCAGCAGCACGACCAACAACAATAATAATTCGAATTCGACCGGCGGCAGCACGGCGGCGACCGACAGCAGCCGCATCAGCACCAGTACCAATACCGAGTTCTGGCTTGACCTGAAGGCGGCGCTGGAGGCGATCGTACCCAAGCAGGATGGCCGCAGCGTGGTCGTCAGCCAGCAATCGGGCGTGGTGCTGGTCAAGGCCATGCCGGACGAATTGCGCAATGTTGCCGCCTATCTGAAGGCGACCCAGCTATCGGTCGACCGTCAGGTCATCATCGAAGCGAAAATTCTCGAAGTGCAGCTCAACGACAGTTACCAGACCGGCATCAACTGGTCGATTTTTGCCTCTGGCGCCAATTCGGCGCTGTCGGTCGGCATGGTCGGCGCCAGCAGTTCGCTGTCGGCCCTGACCAGTACCGCCACCACCATGACCACCAGCGCCGGCCTGAGCGCGGTCGCCGGTTCGACGCTGGCCAACACCAGCACCAGCAGCGGCCTGTTTGGGCTGGCGTTTCAGACCTCCAATTTCGCCGCCATGCTCAATTTCCTGGAGACGCAGGGAACAGTGCATGTGATGTCGAGTCCGCGCGTGGCGGCGATGAATAATCAGCCGGCCGTCTTCAAGGTCGGCAGCGAAGAGCCGTATGTCACCGGCGTCAGCACGACGACGACGAGCAATACCTCGGGTACCAGCACGGTCAGCCCGAGCGTGACGATGCAATCGTATTTTTCGGGCGTGGTGCTCGATGTCACGCCGCAAATCGACGACAAAGGCAATATCTCGCTCCACGTCCATCCTTCCGTGATTGCGATTTCTGCCGTCACCAAGGAAATCGACCTCGGCGATGCCGGTACGCTGTCGCTGCCGATGGCCGCCAGTTCGACCTCGGAAGCCGATACCGTGGTGCGCGGCCAGGATGGCCAGATTGTCGCCCTCGGCGGCTTGATGCGCGAATCGTCGACCGGCGACAGCTCGCAACTGCCGGGCCTGGGCGACGTGCCAATCCTCGGTTCGCTGTTTCGCAACACCGACAAGACCACCAAAAAACGCGAACTGGTGGTCTTGATCAAGCCGACCATCGTCAAGGAAGGCGACGCCAGCTGGAGTGACGACATCTTCAACAGCAATCAGCGGATGCGCAATTTCGATGCCAAGGACACGCCGTCCAAAGATGCGCAGGCCAGGGAGACGCGCTAAGTATGTACAAGCTCCATTTCGGCTTGCGTGACACGCCCTTCGGGATCACTCCCGACACCAGCTTTTTTTTCACCGGCGTCGGTTCGCAGGAAGCCCTGAACACGCTGCTGGTGGCGGTCAAGACCGGCGAGGGCTTCATCAAGATCACCGGCGAGGTCGGTACCGGCAAGACCTTGTTGTGCCGTAAATTCATGGCCACGCTGGACGACAGCTTCGTCACGGCCTATATACCGAATCCCTATCTGGAGCCGCGCACCTTGATGCTGGCGCTGGCCGATGAACTTGGTATCACGCTCGAAAAGGATGTCGATCAGCACCAGCTGATGAAGGCCATCAACCACCGCCTGCTGATGCTGGCGCACGATGGAAAACAGGTTGTGCTGTGCATCGACGAAGCGCAGGCGATCCCGATCGAGAGCCTGGAAGCGCTGCGCCTGCTGACCAATCTGGAAACCGAGAAGCGCAAATTGCTGCAGATCGTACTGTTCGGTCAACCCGAACTGAATCGGACCTTGCAGCAGGATTCGATCCGCCAGCTGGCGCAGCGCATCAGCTTTCATTACGATCTGGGCCCCTTGTCGCGCGCCGATCTCGATATCTATCTGATGCACCGTTTGCGCGTGGCCGGTTATACGGGACCGCGCCTGTTTAGCCGGCGCGCCGTGCGCCTGCTGTATGATGCCAGTGGCGGCATTCCGCGCCTGGTCAATATGCTGGCGCACAAGACCTTGATGCTCGCTTACGGGCGCGGCAAAAAGCAGGTCGCCGGCGCCGACGTCAGGCTGGCGGCACGCGATACCGCGGCCAGCAAAAAGAGGTGGTGGGCAATTGGGCTGCCGCTGCTCGGCGGCGTGGTGCTGGCAATTGCCTGCTGTGCCGCATGGATGTATTTTCAAAGAATAAAATGAGCCTGATTAATAAAATGTTGCAAGATCTGGATGCGCGCGGCACGCCCGGCGCGCAATCGGAGCTCGGCCATGTGCAAATCCGCGCGATCGCGGCCAGACCGGCTGTGGGACGGCGCCTGTTCGATTACTGGCCCCAGATGCTGCTGGCGGTGCTCATATTGCTGGTGCTGCTGGCCGCGGCCGCTTTCGCCTGGCGCCAGATGCATGCGCCAAAGCGCATGCCACCGCCAGCGCAGCCAGCGCCGGTTGCGCCCGCCGCGCCGGCCAAAGTCGCCGCCGCACAGGCTGGGGCACAAGCTGCGCTAAAAGCGAGCGGGCAAGCTGCTGCCGGTGTTCAGGCGAGCGGGCAGGGCGCGGCTAAAAGCGCTGCCGCCACGGCGCCGGCTGCGGCGCCGACCGCGGCAGCGGCCGTGGCACCGGGCCCGGTATCTGGCCCGGTATCTAGCCCGGTAGCTGGCACGGCGCTCGCCGCCGGAACGAAAGTGCCGCCGACTCAAAAGCCGGCGCTGCCGCATGCGCCTGGCCTCCGGTCGCCGGCATCGGCTACGGCGAGGACGGCCGAAGCGGCCGTAATTGCCAATATCAAATTGCAGGGCAAGGAATTGACGAGCGCGCAGCGTGCCGAAAGCGAGTATCGGCACGCGACGACGTATCTGCAGCAGGGCCGGGTCACCGAGGCCATCATCAGCCTGAATCAGGCGCTGCAGATCGAGCCCGGGCATGACGCTGCGCGGCAGACGCTGGTTGGCCTGCTGCTCGAAGCGCAGCGCACCGATGAAGCGATGCAGCGCTTGCAGGAAGGCCTGGCGCGCAACCTCAACCAGCCTGAGCTGGCGATGCTGCTGGCCCGTTTGTATGTCGACAAAAACGATGTGCGTAGCGCGCTCGAGGTCTTGCAAAAAAGCGAGGCGGGAGCGCAGGGGCGGGCCGACTATCTGGCTTTTCAGGGCGCACTGCTGCAGCGCGACAAGCGCCACAAGGAAGCCGCCGAACGCTATACGGCGGCGCTGCGCCTGAAACCGGCCAATGGCGTGTGGTGGATGGGACTGGGGATTTCGCTGCAAGCCGATGGCCGCACGGCCGAGGCGCGCGAGGCGTTTACGCGGGCAAAAAACAGCCGAACGCTGTCGGCCGAATTGCTCAGTTTTGTCGAGCAAAAAATTACCCAGCTAGCGCATACTCAATAAAAGCATGCCGGGCGGCCTGTTTCAAACCTTAGCCGAGCGCTGCCTGCCCGCCCCATAGTTGACGCATGCTGAAGCGGATCTCGGCCTGGTCTTCATGCAGGGCGCCGACGATGGCATAGGCCTCTTGCCGGCAATCTCTGGCCAGCGGCGCCGCATACGATTCTTGATTGACATCCATCAGCGCCAGCACCGCCGGCGCGGCCGTCGCATCGGCTGCCGGGGCATCGGTGGCACTGTCGGCGGCAGCTGCGTGGCCGGCGCGATAGGTGACGACACCGGTATCGCCATTGCGCAGGCGGACCCGGGTGCCGGGCGGATAGGCCCCGATCTGTGCGCCAAAACAGGCAATTAATGTAGTGTAGGTGGCGTTGGCGGCATTGCCATGCTGCGCGCCGAGCTCGCGCAAGGCGATGTCGGGCAGTTGCGAACGGCGATAGTTGCGTGCCGAGACACTGGCGCAATAGCGGTCTGCGAGCGAAACGAGGAGGGCATTTTCTTCGATATCGCGCAGTCCTGCCGGATAGCCGGAACCGTCCGGATTTTCATGATGCTGCAAGACGCACGCGAGCCAGAGAGGGTCATGGACGCCGGCCTGGATCAGCAGATTGACGCTTTCCTGGGGGTGCTGGCGGATGGTGCGGATTTCCTCTTCCTGCAACAGGCCGCGTTTGCTCATGTATTGCTCGTGGTAGTTGAGCATGCCGGCATTCATGGTCAGGGCGGCGGCGGCGACCGACAGCAGCTCGGCTTCGGGCTTGCCTTGGGCGCGGGCGATCAGCAGCGTCAGCAGCGCCGTTTCGACCGCGTGCCGCACCGTATAACTGGCCGCGATCTGGCCCAGCAATATGGTGGCCAGCGCCAGATCGGGAGTGCGGGCGACGACGTCGTTGAGACTGGCGGCGATGGCCAGCACGGCCTCTTGCGCATTGCCATCCTTGTTTAAGGAAGACAGCAATTTGTCGAGCGCGCGGCCGGCATCGTTCATTGCCCGCAGTGTCGATGGCGTGGCCAGGCCGGGTACGCCGGTGTCGTAGGAAGTCATATCGCGTGCAGTCATGTCCGGTTACAGGGCGGCCAGCCGTTCGAGCGCCAGCCTCAGCGTCTGCTCGCGTTTGGCGAAGCAAAAACGCACGATGCCGGCGTCGCGCGGCTGCTGATAAAAGGCCGATAGCGGAATCGCGGCCACCTTGGCATGCGTGGTCAGCCAGCGCGCAAACTCGAGTTCGGGCAGCGCCGAAATCGCATCGTAGCGCACGCACTGGAAGTAACTGCCGTCCGACGGCAGCAGCGTGAAGCGCGAGCCGGCCAGGCCGTCGCGAAACAGATCGCGCTTGCGCTGGTAAAAAGCCGGCAAACTGTCGTACGGCGCGCTCGACGCCATATAGGCCGCCAGGCCGTGCTGCATCGGCGTATTGACGGTAAATACATTAAATTGGTGCACGCTTCTGAAATGGGCGCTCAGTTCGGCCGGCGCCGCGCAATAGGCGACCTTCCAGCCGGTGACATGATAAGTCTTGCCGAAACTGGAAATGACAAAGGCGCGCGCGGCCAGATCGGGGTAGCGGCAGACCGATTCGTGGCGCGCGCCGTCGTAGACCATGTGTTCATAGACTTCGTCGGCAATGAGCAGGAGCTTGCTGTTGACGACGATGGCTGACAGCGCTTCGATATCGGCTTTCGACAAAATGGAGGCGGTCGGATTATGCGGCGAATTGATGATCAGCAGGCGGGTGCGGGCGCTGACCTTGGCCGCCACCTCATTCCAGGGGATGCAAAAGCGGCCATCGCGCAACTGCATGGCGACCGGTACCGCGATACCGCCGGCCAGCCGGATCGCCGGCAGATAGCTGTCGAAGGCCGGTTCGATGATGATGACCTCATCGCCTGCGTGCACGCAGCACAGGATTGCCGTCAGCAAGGCCTGGGTGGCGCCGGCCGTCACCGTGATTTCGCGCTCGGCATCGTAGCGGTGGCCGTACAGGGTGTCGATCTTGGCGGCGATTGCCTGCCGCAGGGCCGGCACGCCAGCCATCATCGGATATTGGTTGTGGCCGTCGCGCATGGCGTCGGCCACCAGCCCGATCAGCGCCGGATCGCAATCGAAGTCGGGAAAGCCCTGGCCCAGGTTGACCGCGCCATGCTCGGCGGCCAGCGCCGACATGGCCGAAAAAATCGTGGTGCCGACGCCTGGCAGCTTGGCTTCGATGGCAGGTGCGACGGACTTCGGCATGGGACGCTCCGCTGTGGATATGGGACGCTTGGCGATCGGCCGGCAAGGCGAGATGTCTATTCTAACTTGCCGGCTGCGCTGGCGCTTGCTTGGTGCTCAGTTGGTGCTCAGTTGGTACTTGGTTGACGCTCAGTTGACGCTCAGTTAGTGCTCAGTTAGTGCTCAGTTAGTGCTCAGCCCTTGCCGCGTCAGTGCCGGGCGCGCGGTCGGCTTGCCAGCCTTCCGGCTTGATGATGCGAAACATGCCGGCCTGGGCCGTCTTTTTGCCCAGTTTGAGCAAGGCCTTGTCCTTCGTGATCAGGGTCGTGGCACCGGCATCGCGCGCCAGTTCCAGGAATTTCTGGTCGTCGCGGTCCGAACAGACCGGCAGCCGCACGCCGCTGACCGGAATCGGCGGCAGCAGGCGGATCAGGGCATCGAAGCGGAGCGCACCGGCATGCCGGGCCTCGGCATCGTAGGGCAGGTGCGGATACTGCAGAACGATCAGCCATTCGTCGCGACAATCGCCGCGCGTCACGGCCTCGACTTCGCCGCTCTCCAGCGCCGCCAGCAAATCGCCCCAGCGCGGGTCCTTAAACAGAAACAGATCGAGACAGACATTGGTGTCGATGACGATGCGATTGCATGAAACAGGTATCATATTGGAAATGGAAGTTTGCGATTTATTCACGTATTTTAATCCGGACAGGCAATGCTGATTGTATGCTGATTGTAATTTCACCGGCCAAGACACTGGCCCCGGCCCCAACTTCTCCCGCTCCGGCTGCAAACGCGCCAACCGTAAAATATACCACGCCCGATTTTCTCGGCGAGGCCAGCCAGCTGATTGCACACTTGCGCGGCTTCAGCGCATCGGAGATCGGGACCATGATGGCGATCTCGCCGGCGCTGGCCGCGCTGAATGCGGCGCGCTATGCCGCCTGGGATGCCCGGCACGATGCGGCCAATGCCAGGCCGGCCGTGCTGACCTTTGACGGCGATGTGTACGGCGGTCTCGATGCGCCGTCGCTGAGCTCGACCCAGCACGATTATGTGCAGTCCCATCTGCGGATCCTGTCCGGCCTGTACGGCGTGCTGCGCCCGTTCGATCTGATGCAAGCCTACCGGCTCGAAATGGGGACGGCGCTGGCCAACCGGCGCGGCCGCAATCTGTATGCTTATTGGGGCGGGCAGATTACGGCAGCCCTCAATGCGGCCGTGGCCGGGGGCGGCGCCGCGGCCCTCGTCAATCTGGCGTCGGAAGAGTATTTCAGGGTGGTGCAGCCGGCCGAGCTGGCGGTGCCGGTGCTGACGCCGGTATTCGAGGACTGGAAGAACGGCAGATATAAAGTCATCTCGTTTTTCGCCAAGCGGGCGCGCGGCCTGATGGTGCGCTATGCGGCGCAGCACGGACTTGAACGGGCCGAACAGCTCAAGCACTTCGATGTCGACGGCTACGCCTTCGATGCGGCGCACTCGAGCGAGCGGCGCTGGCTGTTTCGGCGCCGCCTCGAAGCGTGATGGCTGGACGGCAGGCCTGAATTACCAGAAATCCCACCAGCGGCGCGCCGGCCGCTGGCCTTTGCTCGGGAAGGCGCTGTTAGGGAAGTTCTTGTTGAAAATGCGCTGTGTGTCGTCATGCAATTCGGTCAGGCCCAGTTTTTCGTAGCCTTGCACCATGATGAAGAGCGCTTCTTCGGTGGCCGGCGATTCCCGGTAATCGGTGACGGCGGTCTGCGCGCGATTGATTGCCGACAGATAGGCGCCGCGGCGATAATAATAGCGTGCCACATGCAGTTCATATTGCGCCATGGCATTAACCAGGTATTTCATGCGCAAGCGTGCATCTGGTGCATATTCGCTGTTCGGGAATTTTTCGACCAGCCGTTTGAAGGCGTCGAATGCTTCGCGCGTGCCTTTCGGGTCACGTTCAGTCGCATCTTGAGGATAAAAACGATCTAAAAAGCTGGTTGGATCATTAAAATTGATCAAACCGCGCAAGTAATACATATAATCGACGTTTGGATGATTCGGGTGCAGTTTGATAAAGCGCTCAACCGCCGCCAGCGCCTGCGCCTGATCGGCCTGCTTGTAATATGCATAAGCAATTTCGAGCTGGGCTTGCTGGGCATAGGTGCCGAACGGGTAGCCTGCCTCGAGTTTTTCAAATAAGGTAATTGCGCGCTCGTAGTTGCCGCTAGCCAGCTCTTCGCGTGCCTCCGAGTATATTTTGGGCGCCGGCCAGTTTTTGGTCTCGTCTACTTTGTCAGTGCTGCAACCGAACAGAGAAAGAACGAAAATCAGGGTAGTCAACTTCGATAATTTTTTTTGCATGTCGTTTTGCAAGAAGGCGTTTATTTAAACAAAAGATGGATCAATAGGCTGATTATAGCCGATGGGACTTGTAGTGATATCAACTCAGATGCCGAATATGGCCTCAACTGTAACAAATTCTGATAATTTTGACGTCGAGGACAATTTTCTTGACGATATTGACGACCTCGATGCCGCCGCGCCGGGTGCGCTGGCGCCTATCGTGCTCACGCTCGAGCCGAGCGTGTGCGGTGAGCGGCTCGACAAAGTGATCTCGAAACTGGTGCCGCAATTTTCGCGCAGCCGCATGCAATTGTGGATCGCCGCCGGCTTCGTGAAGGTCGACGGCGTGGTCGCCAAGGCCCGCATGACAGTCTACGGCGATGAAACCGTGCTGGTGCAGCCGCAGGCCGCGCCCGAGGACGAAGCGTTCAAGCCGGAAGCGATGGCGCTCGACATCGTCTACGAAGATGCGGCCATCATGGTCATCAACAAACCGGCCGGTCTGGTGGTGCACCCCGGCGCCGGCAACTGGTCGGGGACCTTGCTTAACGGTTTGTTACATCATTTGCCGTCGATCGCCGGCGTGCCGCGTGCCGGCATCGTGCATCGGCTCGACAAGGATACCAGTGGTCTGATGGTGGTAGGCAAGACGCTGGAAGCGCATACCGATCTGGTGCGGCAATTGCAGGCGCGCAGCGTCAAGCGCGAATATCTGGCGCTGGTCTGGGGCACGCCGCAGCTGTCGGGCACGATCGATAACGCCATGGGGCGCCATCCGCGCGACCGCATCAAGATGGCGGTGTCGGAAAACCTCAGCGCCAAGCCGGCCATCACCCATTTCGTGCGGGTCGCCACCGGCTTTCTCGATGGCCGTCCGGTCAGCCTGATGCGCTGCAATCTGGAAACAGGGCGCACCCATCAAATCCGCGTTCATATGTTGTCGCAGGGTTTTGCGCTGGTCGGCGATGCCTTGTACGGCAAACCGCATCTGATGTCGTTTTTTCCGCGCCAGGCTTTGCAGGCGCGGCGTCTGGGCTTGATTCACCCGCAAAGCGGCCAGCCATGCGAATGGAGCGTGCCGCTGGCGGCCGATTTCGCCGAGCTGATTGCGCGCGCCGGCATCGCCGAACCTGAGCGCGAAGCGCAATAAGGGCCGCGCGCGATGGCAGATCCGATGCGCGACGCCAGGCCTGACGGGTTGCACGGCGTGGCGCCCGTCATGGCGCCCGACTGGCCCGAGGCGCCGGCCAATGTGCATGGCCTGGTCAGCACGCGCTGCGGCGGTGTCAGCGCTGCGCCGTTCGACGACGGCGCCGGTGGCGGCGGCCTGAACCTGGGGCTGCACGTCGGCGACGACGGCGGGCATGTCATGCAAAACCGGCAGCGCTTGCGCGCCTATCTGCCGGCGACGCCGGCCTGGCTCAGCCAGGTGCACGGTAGCGTGGTGCTCGATGCCGCCAGCATCGGCGTCGATAGCGCGCCGGTGGCCGACGCCAGCATCGCCAGCGGCAGGCAGCAGGTCTGTGCGGTTTTGACGGCCGACTGTCTGCCGGTGCTGTTGTGCGATGCGCGCGGCAGTGTGGTCGGCGCGGCCCACGCCGGCTGGCGCGGACTGGCCGGCGGCGTCTTGCAAGCATGCGTGGCCCGCATGCGCGCTGTCAGCGACAGTGAAATCCTGGCCTGGCTGGGGCCGGCGATTGGTCCATCCTGTTTTGAGGTCGGGCAAGACGTGGTCGATGCTTTCAGCACGCTCGACAAGCAGGCGGCGTCAGCCTTTGTCGCCATCGACGGCAAACCGGGAAAATATCTGGCCGACCTCTATCTGCTGGCGCGCCTGGCCCTGGGCGCGGCCGGCGTCACGCGCGTTGCCGGCGGCGGCCTGTGCACCATGAGCGATAGCCGGCGCTTTTATTCCTACCGGCGTGATGGCCGGACCGGCCGCATGGCATCGCTGATCTGGCTGGAATAACTGAAATCGGGGCCATGCCCGATTGCTCGGGGGCCGGATATTGTGCCCGGTATCGCTTCAGACATGGCCTCACATTTTGCTTCAGGCAGGCCGCGCGCGATCAATCCCCTGACCGCTGAAAATACCGTCTTTTGCGCTGCTGGCTGTCCTCGCCGCCAGCGCAGAGCGATGCCGCGCACCCAGATCTTTCTCATGAAAAAATAGTGATTTTTATTGCGCCAAATCAAACAATGACGCGTGCACCTTGCGTCACACTGCGGGCCTGATCTACGATTCTGGCGGCTTTTGCCGGCGGCGCCGTCTGGCGCTGCCGGTGATATAAATTAATGTACATAAAGGCAAGACACAATAAAGTAAAAACGTCATAATTCCAGCGACGACCGACGTTTCGGTGATGGCCATCAGGCCCACCACATAAATCCAGGCAATGGCGACGATGAGCATGAGCGGTCCTGGTGAAGATACTGGCACAAAACAGACAGAATACAGATTATCTCAACTTATGGAAATGACATGAATATGTTTGATGCCCAAGCTAGGATGTCGCAATTCACTGATCCCGAGAGCTGGAAAGCCTGGTTTGCCGCGGTGCCGGAGATCGGCAAGCATCCGCTGAGCGCCATTCTCGATGAAGCCGGCGCCAGCATCGGCGCCGACGTCATCAATCAACTGCAAGCCGATTATACGCAGCAGGCCGGCGCGCTGTGGCGCGATTTCCTGGCCCAGAATCCGCCGCCGCTCGACGATCGGCGCTTTGCCGCGCCCGAGTGGCGCAGCAATGCCTTGCATGCTTTTAATGCGGCAGCCTATTTGCTCAATGCGCAATTCCTGACGCGGCTGGCGGCGGCTGTCGAGGCGCCGCCGCGCATCAAACAAAAAATCGAGTTTGCCGTGCAACAGGTGATCGATGCCATGTCACCGGCCAATTTTCTGGCAACCAATCCGGAAGCGCAGCAGAAAATGCTCGAAACCGGCGGCGAGAGCTTGAGTAATGGCATCGCCAATTTGCTGGCCGATATGAAGAAAGGCCATATTTCGCAATCGGATGAATCGGCTTTTGAAGTCGGGCGCAATGTTGCCACGACTGCTGGCGCCGTCATCTATGAAAATAATCTGTTTCAACTGATTCAATACCGGCCGCTGACCGCCACCGTCTATCAGCGGCCGCTGCTGATGGTGCCGCCCTGCATCAATAAATACTATATTCTCGACTTGCAACCCGAAAACTCCGTGGTGCGCTACGCGGTCGAGCACGGACATACCGTGTATCTGATGTCGTGGCGCAATCCTGACGAGTCGATGGCCAAGCTCGGCTGGGAAGACTATATCGAAGCCGGCGTGCTGGAGGGCGTGCGGGTGGTGCAAGCCATTTCCAAACAGGAAAAAATCAATATGCTCGGCTTTTGCGTCGGCGGCACCTTGCTCGCCAATGCGCTGGCCGTGCAGGCGGCGCGCGGCGTGCATCCGGCGGCCAGCGTGACGCTGCTGACCACCTTGCTCGACTTTAGCGATACCGGCATCTTGCAAGTGTTTATCGATGAGCAGCAAGTCGCGCTGAAAGAACAATCGCTGGCCAAGGGCGGCCTGATGCCGGGGCGCGATCTGGCCAGCACTTTTGCCAGCCTGCGGCCGAATGACCTCGTCTGGAATTATGTGCAGTCGAATTATTTAAAAGGCAAGACGCCGCCGGCTTTCGATCTTTTGTACTGGAATGCAGACAGTACCAGTTTGCCGGGGCCGATGTTTTGTTGGTATTTGCGCAATACCTACCTGGAAAATAATTTGATGATCCCAGGTAAATTGCAAATGGGCGGAGTGGCGGTCGATCTCGGCACGATCGAGGCCCCGACTTTTGTCTACGGCTCGCGCGACGACCATATCGTTCCCTGGACTGCGGCCTATGCTTCGCTCAGGCTGCTCAACCCCGGCCATCCCGAGCGCAACCGCTTCGTGCTCGGCGCTTCGGGCCATATCGCCGGCGTTATCAATCACCCGAAAAAGAATAAACGCAGTTTCTGGACCAATGACAAGCCTTTGCCGAAACGGCGCGGCGCCAGGCGCCCCGGTCCGCTCGATGCCGAGCAATGGCTGCAGGGCGCGCACGAAACGCCCGGCAGCTGGTGGGGCGAATGGCTGGCATTTTTGTCCTTGCACGGCGGTAAGCAGGTCAAGGCCCCGGCCAGGCCCGGCAATACCAAATTCAAAATGCTCGAGCCGGCGCCGGGGCGCTACGTCAAGGTCCGTGCCGATTGAGCGCGCCTGCGGCGCGACAGGATTGCCGTTTGCGCGCTAAGATGACAGGCAGGATGGCAGGCAGGACGAAATAATTATGTTGCAATTGCGTATGCCTGTGCCAACAAATGTTTTTCGGACCTATAATGACTTCGTAATATGGGCGATGAAAGCCAGGACACATTGGCTTTTCTACAAAGTGAATAGGAATGCGTTGCGGCGCAATAATGGGACAAGACAATGAGTAGTGCGAAATTGAATTCGGAACGCCTGATCAAAAAATATCCCAACCGGCGTTTATACGACACCCAGACCAGTTCTTACATTACCTTATCGGATGTCAAGCAATTGGTGCTCGACAGCCGCGAATTTACCGTGGTCGATGCCAAGACTGATGAAGATTTGACGCGTAGTATTTTATTGCAAATCATTTTGGAAGAAGAGTCGAACGGCGCGCCGATGTTTTCCAGTATTGCTTTGTCGCAAATCATTCGCTATTACGGCCATGCGATGCAGGGCATGATGGGTTCTTATCTGGAAAAAAACGTCCAGGCATTTACCGATATCCAGCATAAATTGACTGAAAATTCCAAGGGGCTGTACGACGGCAAGCCTTTTAGCCCGGAAATGTGGTCGCAATTTCTGAACGTCCAGGGGCCGATGATGCAAGGCATGATGAATAATTACATCGACCAGAGCAAGAATCTGTTTGTGCAGATGCAAGAACAAATGCAAAACCAGACCAAGACCATCTTCAGCGCCTTTCCCTTCGCGCCGGTGCCGCCGGCCGACAAGCCGAAATAAGTTTCCCTGCTGTCGTTTCCTTACTGTCGCGAGGACGGCGCCGGGCATTGTCTGCCGGCGCCGTCCGCGTTTTCAGAGCGTTTTCGCAGCGCTTGCCGCCTGTCGCCGCAGGCTAGGGATACGGCACGCTTCAGGTTACAATAGCGCCTTCGCCCAGCGTCCTCTTTTGTTTGAATTATGACCACATTTCCTGCAGTTCCCAATCCCGCCACGCCCGCGGCTGCCGCGCCCAAGGTCGGTTTCGTTTCGCTCGGCTGTCCCAAAGCGCTGGTCGATTCCGAGCAAATCCTGACCCAGCTGCGCGCCGAAGGCTATGAGACGGCCAAATCCTACGACGGTGCCGATCTGGTCGTCGTCAATACCTGCGGCTTCATCGACGCCGCGGTACAGGAGTCGCTCGATGCGATCGGCGAAGCGCTGGCAGAAAACGGCAAGGTGATCGTCACCGGTTGCCTGGGCGCCAAGAAAAACGCACAAGGCGAAGATATCATCGTCAAGGTCCATCCCAAAGTGCTGGCCGTGACCGGTCCGCATGCGCTGGCCGAAGTGATGGATGCGGTTCATCTGCACCTGCCCAAGCCGCATGCGCCGTTTTTCGATCTGGTGCCGGCGCAGGGCGTGAAACTGACGCCGCGCCACTATGCCTACCTGAAAATTTCGGAAGGCTGCAACCATCGTTGCAGCTTTTGCATCATTCCATCGATGCGCGGCGACCTCGTGTCGCGTCCGATTGCCGACCTGATGCTCGAGGCCGAAAATCTGTTCAAGGCCGGCGTCAAGGAATTGCTGGTCATTTCGCAAGACACCAGCGCTTACGGCGTCGACGTCAAGTCGCGCACCGGCTTCTGGAACGGCAAACCGCTCAAGACCCACATGACGCAACTGGTCGGCGCGCTCGGCGAACTGGCCGCGCAATACGGCGCCTGGGTGCGCCTGCATTACGTCTATCCGTATCCGCACGTCGACCAGATCATGCCCCTGATGGCGACCGCCGGCGGCCCGATTCTGCCGTATCTCGACGTGCCGCTGCAGCATGCGCATCCGGATGTGTTAAAGCGCATGAAGCGGCCGGCGTCGGGCGAAAAAAATATCGAACGGATCCAGGGCTGGCGCGCCATGTGTCCTGACCTGACGATCCGTTCGACCTTCATTACCGGTTTTCCGGGAGAGACCGAGGCCGAATTCGAATATCTGCTCGATTTTATCCGCGAGGCCAAGATCGACCGCCTCGGATGTTTCGCCTATTCGCCGGTCGAAGGCGCCAGCGCCAATTTGCTGGCCAATCCGGTGCCCGAGGAAGTGCGCGAAGAGCGCCGCGGCCGCCTGATGCAGTTGCAGCAGGAAATATCGGCTGAACGGCTGCGGGCCAAGGTCGGCAGCACGATCCGGGTCTTGATCGATGAATTGACGCCGCAAGGCGCGCTCGGCCGTTCGAGCGCCGATGCGCCCGAAATCGACGGCGTGGTACATGTCAAAAAACCTTACGAACCGCACAAGAAACTGGCGGTCGGCGAATTTTTCGATGTGAGCGTCACCGCCAGTGACGCCTATGATTTGTGGGCAGACGCATAAATGAAAGCAAAAAAATCGATTCAGACCACGCTGGTGCATAGCGATTACAAGGCTCCGGCTTCGTTCGATGCCTATCCGATGGCGGTGCACCATGCATCGACGGTGCTGTTTCCGAACGTGGCCGCGATGCGTTCGCGCAAATGGGCCGATAAAAGCGGCTATACCTACGGCCTGCACGGCACGCCGACCACTTTTACGCTCGAAGCGAGGATTGCCGAGATCGAAGGCGGGCGTTATTGCGTGCTGGCGCCGAGCGGCCTGGCCGCCATTTCGATGGTCGATCTGGCTTTCCTGAAAAGCGGCGACGACATCCTGATTCCCGATAATATCTACGGTCCGAACCGCGAGGTCGGCGACTGGCTGGCGCGCGCTTTCGGCGTCTCGACGCGTTATTACGATCCGCTGATCGGCGCCGGCATTGCCGCCCTGATCACCCCGCATACCAAGCTGATCTGGACCGAAGCACCCGGTTCGGTCACCATGGAAATGCCCGATATCAAAGCCATTGCGCGCGCCGCCAACGATGCCGGCGTCCTCGTCGCGCTCGACAATACGTGGTCGGCCGGACTGGCTTTCAACGGCTTCGAACATGGCGCCGACATCGTCATGCAGGCGCTGACCAAGTACCATTCGGGCGGTTCCGATGTGCTGATGGGGGCGGTGGTGACGCGCGAGCCGGCGCTGAGCCGCCGGCTCGACCTTGCTTACCGCCACATGGGACTCGGGGTCGGCGCCGACGATGCCTATCTCGTCTTGCGCGGCCTGCCGACCATGAAGCTGCGTTTCGAGGCGCACGACTTGTCGGCGCGCCGCATCGCGGCCTGGATGCAGGCCCGGCCCGAAATTGCCAAGGTCTTGCATCCGGCCTTGCCCGATTGTCCAGGTCACGCGATCTGGCAACGCGATTTCACCGGTGCCGGCGGCCTGTTTTCAGTCATCTTCGATCCGCGCTACAGCGAGCAGCAGACCGACCGTTTCGTCGATAGCCTGGACCTGTTCAAGATCGGTTACAGCTGGGGCGGCGCCAGCAGCCTGGTCATGCCTTACCGCATCGATTCGATGCGCAGCAACTGGAGCGAGCCGGGCCAGCTCGTGCGTCTGAACATCGGCCTCGAAAGCACCGACGACTTGATTGCCGACCTCGAGCAGGCGCTGGCCACCTTGAAATAAACGCCGATCGCGAAGCTGATGCGGGCGCCGGCGGCGGCCTGCCTCAGCCCGGCATCGCCTTGTTATTGTTGAGATCGAGCCAGCCCTTGAGCAGGCGGTAAGCCTTCCACAGCCAGGCGAAAGTCCAGATCAGCCAGGCCAGCGGGATGCCGACGATGGTGGCAAAGCAGAGCATGCCGGCCGTCATCCAGAACACATACCACCAGAACGAACGGATTTGCCACGAGTGATGGCTGTACACGAAGGTGCCGGCCGCTTCGCCGCGCCTGAGGTAATTGATAAAGAGCGGAATGACGGAAAACAGGCCCAGCGACAGGAAAAATCCCGCCGCGTGAAAGATATAGAGCCACCAGGCGGTGTTTTTCAGCGACGCGGTACGCTCATCGAAAAGCAGTTCTTGCTGCATGGCGGCTCCCGTTATTGTGATGGTTTTAATCATAACAGGATTGTTGCCCGCCATTTTGGCGCTGTCCGCTCAGAGAAACAGCAGCGGCAAGCCGTCGAGGCCGACGAAATTGAAGGCGGCGTCGGCCTGCGCGCGCACCACCGGCTTGGCGTGAAAGGCCAGCGACAGGCCGGCGCCGGCCATCATCTGCAAATCGTTGGCGCCGTCGCCGATGACGATGGCCTGCTGCGGGCCGACACCGAGTTCGGCGCATACGCGCGCCACCGTACGCTGTTTTTCATGGGCGTCGACAATGGTGCCGAGCAGTTTGCCGGTCAATTTTCCATCGATCACCTCGAGCTCGTTGGCATGCGCGAAATCGAGCCCGAGCCGGGCCTGCAGGCGCTCCGTGAAAAACGTGAAACCGCCCGAAATCAGCAGCGTTTTCAGGCCGGCCGTGCGCGCCGCCTCCAGCATCTGCTCGGCGCCGGCCGATAAATGCACGCGCTCGTCGTAGACCCGCTGCAGCGCCTCGACATGCAGGCCGCGCAGCAGGGCGACGCGGCGCAGCAGGCTTTCGACAAATTCGATCTCGCCGCGCATGGAGGCTTCGGTAATGGCCGCCACTTGCGGCTTCAAGCCGTGCATGTCGGCGATTTCATCGATGCATTCGATCGTGATCAGGGTCGAATCCATGTCCATCGCCAGCAGCCGGAAGTGCTGCAGGCTGAGGCTGCCGTCGATGAAGGTGGCGTCGATGCCGGCGGTCAGCGCGGCCGCCGCAACCTTGGCGCGGATCTCGGGGGTGTCGGCGACGCCGATGCAGCGCATGCTGTTGGCAGTCGTCTCGACGCTGTGGCGGCTGTCGGCGAGGGCGGCGATGGCGCGCGCTTCGGCGCGGTTCAGGCGCGCCTGTTGCAAAATCAGATCCATGTCATTTCCGTTTTTTGGTAGTGGCTGACTGTTCACGGTTCAATTCGCGCATCACCGTCTTGACCTGGTTGACGCGCGCCGCCAGGTCGGGCATGGCGGCGGTAATGCGCAGTTTATCCTGTCCGAACAGATTGATGTGGCGGTTCTTCTGGATCAGCTCGATGATGCGCATCGAATCGACGGGCGGATTGGGAATGAAATGCAGGACCACCGCCTCGTTATGGGCATCGATCTTGATGATGCCGAGCTTTTCCGCATCGACCCGCAGCCGGTGGGTTTCCACCAGCGCCTTGGCCGGTTCCGGCAGTTTGCCGAAGCGGTCTATCATCTCTTCGTGAATATCGTCGATATTTTCTTGCGACTTGCAACTGGCCAGGCGTTTATAAATCGACAAGCGCTCGTGGACGTCGCGGCAATAATCGCCGGGCAACAGGGCCGGCACGTGCAGATTGATTTCGGTGGTCGAGGCCATCGGCGAGGCCAGATCGGGCTCCTTGCCTTCCTTGAGCGCGCGCACCGCTTCGTTGAGCATGTCGAAATACAGCTGAAAGCCGATCTCGGTCATTTCGCCCGACTGGTTGTCGCCGAGGACCTCGCCGGCGCCGCGGATTTCCAGATCATGCATGGCCAGATAAAAGCCGCTGCCCAGTTCTTCCATCTGCTGGATCGCTTCCAGCCGGCGCTGCGCCAGCTTGGTCAGGCCGTGGACGTCGTGCACCAGCAGATAGGCGTAGGCCTGGTGATGCGAGCGGCCGACGCGGCCGCGCAACTGGTGCAGCTGCGCCAGGCCGAAACGGTCGGCGCGGTGCATGATGATGGTATTGGCGCTGGGGACGTCGATGCCCGTTTCGATGATGGTCGTGCATAGCAGGATGTTGAAGCGGTGGGCGACGAAATCGCGCATCACTTTTTCGAGGTCGCGCTCGTGCATCTGGCCGTGGGCGACGCCGATGCGCGCCTCCGGCAGCAGATCGCTGAGCATCGCCAGCCGGTTCTGGATGGTCTCGACCTCGTTGTGCAGGAAGTAGACCTGGCCGCCGCGCTTGAGTTCGCGCAGGCAGGCCTCGCGGATCACGTCCTCGCCTTCGCTGCGCACAAAAGTCTTGATCGCCAGGCGTTTTTGCGGCGCGGTCGAGATGATGGAAAAATCGCGCAAGCCTTCCATCGCCATCCCCAGCGTGCGCGGAATCGGCGTCGCCGTCAGCGTCAGGACGTCGACTTCGGCCCGCAGCGCCTTTAAAGTCTCTTTCTGGCGTACCCCGAAACGGTGTTCTTCATCGATGATGACCAGCCCCAGGCGCGTGAACTTGACGTCGGACGACAATAATTTATGGGTGCCGATGACGATGTCGAGCGTGCCGTCCGACATGCCCTTGATCGCTTGCGTGATTTCCTTGCCCGAGCGGAAACGCGACAGTTCGGCAATCTTCACCGGCCAGTCGGAAAAGCGGTCGGCAAAGGTCTGGGCGTGCTGTTCGGCCAGCAGCGTGGTCGGCGCCAGGATCGCCACCTGCTTGCCGCCCATGACGGCCAGGAAAGCGGCGCGCAGCGCGACCTCGGTCTTGCCGAAGCCGACGTCGCCGCAGATCAGACGGTCCATCGGTTTGCCGCTGGTCATGTCCTTGATCACGGCATTGATTGCCATGGCCTGGTCGGGCGTCTCTTCGAAGCCGAAACTGTCGGCAAAACGGTCGTAATCGTGCGCCGAGTACTCGAAGGCATGGCCTTTGCGCAGTGCCCGCCGCGCATACAGATTGAGCAGTTCGGCGGCGGTGTCGCGCACCTGCTGGGCCGCCTTGCGTTTGGCGCGGTCCCACTGGCCGGCGCCCAGCACATGCAGCGGCGCATCCTCGCTCGAGGCGCCCGAATAGCGCGAAATCACGTGCAGCTGCGAGACCGGCACGTAGAGCTTGGTTTCCTTGGCATATTCGAGATGCAAAAATTCGGTCTCGCCTTCGCCGAGGTCCATGCTGATCAGGCCCATGTAGCGGCCGATGCCATGGTTGATGTGGACCACGGGGTCGCCGACCTTCAGTTCCGAGAGGTCGCGCACCATGGCTTCGACCTGGATCGCGCCTTCCTGCTTTTTGCTGCCGACCCGGCGCCCGGAACCGGCATACAGTTCGGCCTCGGTGATGAAAATCCAGTCGCCTTGCTCGCGCAGCCAGCCGAAGCCGGCCTGCAGCGGAGCCACGCCGAGCATCAGGCCGGCATCCGAGCCGGCAAAGCCGGCCAGGCCTTCGATCTCGGTTTCGACCACCGGCAGCCGGTAAGCGCTGAAATACTGGGCCAGCGTCTCGCGCCGGCCGTTGCTCTCGGCGCAGATCAGGACCCGCTGCTTTTTCTTGTCGGCGCCGGCCAGATAGCTGCGCAGCTTGGCCAGCGGATCGTCGAGCCGGCGGTTGACGGCCACATCGCCGAGCGGAATCGACAGCGCTTCGCCGGCGACATCGCTGGCGGCGCCGGCCACGATCCAGCGGCCGAACGGCTTGACCAGCGTGAAGAAGTCTTCGGCTGTCAGAAACAGGTCCTTGGGCGGCAGCAGCGGCCGTTCGCGGTCCGATTTGAGAAAACTGTAGCGCGATTCGGTATCTTGCCAGAAGCGCTTGATGGCGTCGTCGATCGGTCCGATCAGCGCAAAGGTGATGTCGGCCGGCAGATATTCGAACAGGGTGGCGGTTTCTTCGAAAAACAGCGGCAGATAGTATTCGATACCGGCCGAGGCGATGCCGCTGCCGATAT
>JAIZVZ010000091.1 GCA_021768485.1 Oxalobacteraceae bacterium
ATCGCCGCCTTGAGCACCGAGCAGCTGGCGACGCTGAGCACTGACGGTGTTGTGGTGCTGAGCACTGGCGACGTGGGCGCGCTGTCGACGGATTTGATCGCGGCGCTGGCGACCAGCGATATCGTCGCGCTGGGTACCGCCGAACTGGCCGCGCTGAGCACCGAAGCGGTGGTCGCGCTGGAAACCGCTGATCTGGCGGTGCTGACGACTTCGACCGTTGTCGCGCTGGCCAGCGCACAGGTCACCGAGTTGACCGTCGATGCCGTGGGCGCGCTCAATACCGTTGGTGTGGATGCGTCCAGCGCTGGCGCCGACGTTTTAGTCACGCCTGCGGAGCCGGCGCCGGCCGAGCCGCCGCACTTCCTGCTGGTGAAGAATCACGGTTTGCAAACCGACGGCCGCAACTGCGAGTTCTTCGAGGCCGGCCGGAAATTCGATCCCGTTAGTGGCGCGAACCTCATCGGCCGCCTGGTGCGCGACGGCGCGCAGTTGGAGCAAAAATAATGCCTTTCACCCCGTACGAGTTCACCGAAACGCAGCTGGTCGATATCCGGCGCCACTGCGGCTACCCGGCGTATGGTGACGGGGGCGTGGTGTTTCCTTATCCGTGGATCATGCGTCAGTATCTGGCGCTGGAATATCGGTTGAAGCACATGAGCGTGGAAGAGGGGGCGGTGGTGGTCAATACCTATCTCGCCAACTTGACCGCGCTGGAGGTGGCGATTCCGGCGGCCGGCGAAAACCTCGATACCGACGCCGCTGCTGTGTGGGTGCACAACAAGAATGAGGTGCGCGACCGCGATGCTCTGTTTGACTCGTGGCGCCGCCGGCTGGCCAACTTCCTGGGCATACCGGTTGGCCCGCACTTCGGCGGCGACAGCACCGCACTGGTGGTCTGATGGACGCCAGCAAGCTACAGCAGAAGATATACGGCGGCTACTCCAAGGCCGCGCAACGCATCGGCAATACGTTTGCCGTGTATCGGCCAGACTCCGCCAGCAGCCCCATCGCAGCCGAGCGACTTGTCGCCAGCCTGCCGGCGAGCTTCAATGCTGAGGACATGAAATATGGCAAGCCGAACAAATACGGCAAGCCGACGTGGTACTGCCTCATCGACGGCCGCCAGACGCGGGTGGGCGATTACCTGGTCTGCGGCACCGAGACCTACTTTGTCGCCGCCCAGCAGCTGGCGCTGCCGATTCTGGTCGTTGAGTGCAACCGGGTGGCTGATGTGCTCCGACCGAAGCAGCAGGCCGGTGTGGGTGCGCTTTCGTACAGCGGCGGCGCCGTGGCCGAGGAAACGTCGCTGATGGAGCAATGGCCCTGTTCGATCCTGCAGGGCACGAAGGGCGAAAAGACCGAAGCGAAACTGCCCGGCGACATCCGCTCGCCGTGGTGGACGATCCTGTTGCCGGCCTGGCCGGGCGTGGTGCTGCGCTCTACCGACGTCATCGCTGACGACCTCAACCGCCGCTACGTCATCAGCTCGGCCGAACTGACCGATCTGGGCTGGCGGCTCACCGCAATGCAGGCGCAAACCTGATGGCAGACTTCACAGAAATCGCTGATTCGCTCGTCGCGCTGCTGGCCGGCATCGTCTATCCAGGCGGCACCGGCGAGGCGTCCATTATCAACCTGCCGGTCGCCGTCTATCAGGGCTGGCCGAACCCGCCGGACCTTGATCAGGACATGGTCAGCGCCACGCGCGCGCACATTTCGGTGTGGCCGACGAACACGGAGCGGGTCACCGCGGTCTATACGCCCAGGCCGATTCCGCTGGAAGTGGTGGCGCCGACGATCACGGTTGCGGTGGACGGCGACCAGATAACCATCGGCGGCCTGTCAACGGCCGGCCAGAACGTCGGGCTGCTGATCGACGGCGCCGCGTACGGCTATACCGTGCAGGCGCAGGACAGCACGACGGAGATCGCGACGGCGCTGGCAGTGGCGATCAGCGCCGACCAGGCCGCGACGAACACCGGGCCGGTGATCGCGGTCCCCGGCGCGCGCTTGATCACGCAGAAGACCGGCGGCACCGGCGTCATGGTCGCGCCGCTGGAGCGCAGCGAGAAGGTGTTCCAGATCACCATCTGGGCACCGTCTCCGGCACAGCGCGACGCGCTGGCCAGAGTGTTGGACCCGCAGCTGCGCGGCACAGCCCGGATCGTCATGGCTGACGGCACAGTGGCGGTGCTGCGGTACCGAAACAGCATTCAGACCGACGCGCTGGCGAAGCAGGGCGCCTTCCGGAGGGACATGAATTATGCAGTCGAGTACCTGACCACCCAGATCGCCGCCGCAACCGAAGTCGTCCACACGCAGCTCAATGTCACCATCCAGCAATCGAACGAACCGCTCTCCACCGGCGGCGCGATCGGCGGCAAAACCATCTATTCGTGAGGCAGCAGATGAAACTCGTCGTTATCACCCCATTCGCCGATTACAAGACCGGCGACGAAATCACCGACCAGGCGCAGATCGACAAGATCCTCGGCAGCGAGCAGGCGGACTACGTGGTGAAGGTCGCCGCCGCCGTCCCTGTGACGAAGGCCAAGGCGGCCGAGTAACTCCCACGCTGCGCAACGCAGCCTTCCAGCTCAAACCTGACCGCGCCTCGTGCGCGGTTTTTCATTAGGGGTACAGAATGACCATTTACCAACAAGGGCAGATCAACGCCACCGCCCAGGTGGTGCCGGACCTGTTCGTCCAGGTGATCCCGCCGAGCCAGGCGACGCTGAACGGCGTGCCGTCGAACCTGCTGGGCATCTGCGGCACCGCCCAGTGGGGGCCGGTGGGCGCGGTGACGCCGATCTCGTCGATGTCGGACTACGCGCAGGCGCACGGCGCCACCCAGAACCGCAAGTACGACATGGGCACTGCGGCGGCCATCGCCGTGCAGCAGGGCGCCAACAACATCCGCTGCACGCGTGTCAGCGACGGCACGGACCTCGCCGCCACGGCCACCATTCAGACCACCGGCCTGACGCTGACGGCGAAATACACCGGCACGCTGGGCAACCAGATTCAGGCGACCGTCGGCACCGGCAGCGCGGCCAACTCGTACAAGATCACCATCGCGCTGCCGGGCTTCACTCCGGAAGTGTTCGACAACATCGTCGGTACCGGCAACGCGTTCTGGGTCAACGCGGCCGCCGCGATCAACAACGGCAACTCGTCGCTCCGCGGCAAATCCGACCTGGTCGTCGCTGCCGCTGGCGCGCTGGCCGCAATGCCTGTCGCGGCCAGCGTCACCCTGAGCGGCGGCACCGATGGCGCCGGCACAATCACCGGCTCCGTCCTGGTTGGCACCGATGGCCTGTCGCGTAAAGGCATGTACGCCTGGCGCGGCGCCGGCCTGTCCGTCGGCATGCTGGCGGACTGCGACGATTCGACCACCTGGGCGACGCAGCAGGCCTTCGGCCTGGCCGAGGGCGTCTACATGATTGCCACCGGCCCGGCCGGCGACACCATCGGCGACGGCACCACGACCGGCGCCGCCTACGTCAAAAAGAACCTGGGCATCGACTCCTACGCCATCAAGATTCTGTTTGGCGACTGGGTGTACTGGCTGGACTCCGTGAACTCGGTAACCCGACTGGTTTCGCCGCAAGCGTTCTGCGCCGGCCTGCTGGCCAACATCAACCGGGCGAGCTCCGGCCTGAATAAAGCGGTTCAAGGCGTGGTGGGCACGCAGCGCAGCTACGCCAACAAGAAGTATTCGCAGGCTGAGCTGACGATTCTCGGCCAGGCCGGGCTGGACCTGATTTGCAACCCGGTACCGGGCGGCTCGTACTTCGGTATGCGCTTTGGCCGGAACACCTCCAGCGACCAGTCTGTGCACGGCGACAACTACACCCGCATGACGAACTACCTGGCGGCCAGCTTCAACGCCGGCATGGGTATCTACGTCGGCGAGCTGCAAGCGCAGAGCGAGCAGGACACGCTGCGTCCAAAGGTCAAAGCCACGATCGACAACTTCCTGCTGGGAATGAAGCTGCCGACGGCCGCCAGCCCGAACGGCATGATCGACGACTACAACACGAAGTGCGACCTGGGCAACAACCCGGTCGCGCGCATCGCGGCCGGCTACCTGCAGGCCGACGTCAGCGTCCGCTACCTGTCGGTGGTCGAGAACTTCATCATCAACCTGCAGGGCGGTCAGAACGTCGAGATCGTCCGCACCAACACCACCGCACAATAAGGAGCGCTCATGAGCACAGGCGGACAATCTCTCGGCAAGGACGTTAGCGTCGTCATCATGACCACGTCCGGCGCCCTGAATATCCCGGCGGCGGCCATCACCAAGTTCGACGCAAAGCCGATTACCGGCGACGAGAAGCGTACCGGGCTTGATGGCCAAGTGCGCCACAACGTGACCCACGAAGGGTGGCAAGGCTCCTTCGAGATCGACCGGCTCAGCTCGGCGCTGGATGACTATTGGGCGGCCGCCGAGGCTGCCTACTACGCCGGCACCGCACTGCCCTGGGGAACGATCCAAGAGACGATTACCAACCCGGACCTGTCGGTTTCCCAGTTCACTTACACCCAGGTGGTACTGAAGGTGACCGATCTCGGCAGCCGCGAAGGCAACAAGACCATCAAGCAGAAGCTGGACTTCGTGGCGTCGCGCCGCATCGCCAGCTAATAGCACTCGGGCGGCCCGGCCGCCCGTACTACCATCTATGGGAACGAATATGAAAACCCCTCCAAAAGTTCGCGTCAACACAGAGGCGACGGCCACCGCCGCCATTACTAAAGCGACCGAAGCGGCGACGATCAGCGCTGGCTCGCTTCGTGTAACGCTCAAGAAGCCGAACATTCTCAGCCAGTACCGCATCGTCGAAGTGGTCGGCGGCGAATCGGCGAAGAACGAAACCTACATGAACATGATTCTGCCGCTGCTGTGGATTATCGCTATCGATGATGTGCCCACGCCGGCGCCGTCGACTAAGCGCGAGCTGGAAGCGCTGATCACCCGTCTGGGAGATGAGGGCGTGCCAGCTGTTATGAAGCATGTCTTCCAGGCTCCGGAAGCTGCTCAGCCGTCGGATGAAGCAGTAAAAAACTAGCGTGGGACGCCGAATTTAGCGAGGCCACATACCTCGTTGAAAAAGGCGTCCCGATTGATGTCGCCTTCAACATGCGCGATGACATCCGAATGGCATGGGTCATTAAGTGCGGCGAGCGTGACGGCGCCAAGTTCGATTACGAGACGATGAGCTGGATGGAGGCGAAATAATGGAGTTCGACCTGGCCAGCTTGGCCGTGCACCTAATCGAGGTTGAGCTTTCCGTGATGCGGAAGGCAGAGACGGCCCTCGAAAAGTCTGCCGAAGTGATCGAGAAGGCCGCCAAGGCCGAGCTTGGGCACTATCAGCCGGCAACTGGACCGTTCCCTGCTTGGCCCGATCTTGCGCCGTCGACGCTGGCTCAGCACGCGGCCGTGGGTGTCGGTGATTCGCCGCTGCTGGTGCACGGCGCCCTGTATGGAAGTATTCAGCGCGAGGTTCGCGATGGCGAGGCGGTGATCGGATCGACGTCCGACATCGCCCAGCATCAGGAGTTCGGCACCGAAAAGATCCCGCCGCGTCCTTTTATTGGGCCCGCAGAATACGCCTCTCGTCCGAAGGTCGAGAAGATTATGCGGCTGGGATTGGTTGACGCGCTGACTGGTGGTAATGCGCTATCGCATCACGACGTCACAAGGATATAGGCGCCGAAAAGAAGCGCGCAGAGCAAGAATGCACATAGCGCGAGCGTGAGCACGCTCCACAGCAGGAGGCCCAATCGAAACTCCCACGGCATTTTGTTTTTCCATCGAATTCCGTGGTGTGACGCCGTCCGCGCATCGGCAGGGCGCAATCTCGGATATTGGACGAAGCTGACCCGGTCAGCCAGCCATTCCTGTGCACGATGTAATCTATTCATTGGATTCCCATGAGCTTCGAAGCATACAAAGTCGCCGTCAAGCTGACGTTGGTTAACCATGTTAGCACAGGACTTCTGGGTCTATCCCGTGATCTGCGCGGGGTGCACGGCGACGCCATGCTTGCCCAGCGCGGTATCGAAAGTATCGCCGGCGAGCTGACCAAAATCAAACGTCTTGGCCTTATTGGCGGCGTCATGGCCGGCGTTGGCTTTGCCGGCCTGGCTACGCTCAAGGGACCGTACGAAGAGGCGAAAAAATACGCCCAGGCGAAGGCCGACTTCCGTACGCTGAACCTTAGCGAGAGCGAAAACGCGGAAGCATTCGGCAAGGCCGCTGTCATGTCGCAGAAAATTCTGGGCACGACGCTCACCGAAAACGTCAAGAGCATCCACGATCTGCACACCGCATTCGGCGACCTGCACCACGCGCTGGCCACCGCCGACACTTTCGCAAAACTGTCGATCGTTGCCAAGGTCGCGAACCACGGCGCCCCGGTAGACGGCATTGTCAACGCTGCAGCGAAAGCGCTGGAGCACCGAGGTGGCAGCGTGGTCAACAATCAGGCCGAGTTCGATAGCGAGGCCAACATGATGACGCAGGTCATGCTGGCCACTAAGATG
This sequence comes from Oxalobacteraceae bacterium, assembly GCA_021768485.1. Lineage (GTDB taxonomy): Bacteria > Pseudomonadota > Gammaproteobacteria > Burkholderiales > Burkholderiaceae_D > JAIZVZ01. The sequence goes on from JAIZVZ010000091.1 coordinate 6,549, forward strand.
CGCGTTTCGCCGAAGGACTATCTCACCGCATCGGGCACTGGGAAGATGGCCTATCAGCTCTATGACAAGGACTACCTGTACGGCAATTTTGCGGGCTTGATGTCGATTAACGGTGCGGCGCGCACCGGCACCGAGGGCATGACTGCCTTCAGTTCGCTGATCGGCGGACACATGGACTCGAAAGGCAAGGGCTTCCTTGCCGATTTGGGGCTGTGGCAGGAAGGCTTCAGCAAAAAGCGCCTGAATTTGATGAACGCTGCGATGAAGGGGCTGACGCCGGAAGAGCGCAAGGCTGCTGTGGCTAGCATGGGCGGCCAAGCTGTAATCTCCGGCGGTCTGGCCGATGCTGATGCCGAGCTCTTCGCTCATCGTCCGGATCTGTTTATAGCCAAGCTCGTGCCGCTGGTGCGCAAACGCTTCGGCATGGACCTTGATGACGACCAGGTCGCGCTGCTGCTGGCAAAAAACTTTAACCGGAGCACGGGTAACTTCCTCGGCACCCAGGTAACTATGGGAAGTAAGCTGGAAAAGGACACGAACATCATCCACAAGGCCATGGGCATTTCCGATGGCTACCAGCATTACCTCAAGTCGCCGGAAGGTGCCGAAGAGGCGTCCGACGCCGCATGGAAAAATCTCAAAACCGTCATTGGCTCGATCTACATCCAGCCCATGACCAACGGGCTGCTGTCGCTGGCCAACGGGTTGACCAAGCTCAGCGGCTGGGTCGATGAACACCCAGATCTTACCAAGGGTCTGGTGTACGGCTTCATCGCGCTGTCGGGTGCCATGGCCATCGGGGGCGTCATCCTGATGGCGGTTGCCGCAGTGAAGGGTTTTCGCCTGGCCATGTCGGTGCTCGGCGCCGGCGATAGCGCCATCGCGACCGCGACCAAGGCCGTGAGGCTTTTCGGGCGCGCGTTCGGCTGGGTTGGCGCTGTTGTCTCAGCCTTCACCTTCGGTTGGACAGTCGGCACTCTGCTCAATGACGCGTATATCAAAGGCACGAAGTTCAGTGACTGGCTGGGCGGCCTGATCGCAAAGTTGCTGGCCTTCTTTGGCAACAAGGACGCACAGGCGGCGATTGAGTCGCATAAATCGGCAGCCCAGCGCGCCGCCGAGGCGAATGCAAAGCGGCTGCAGCAGCGAGCTGACGAGCGGTATGCGGCGGCGATCGACAAGCCATTCATGCGCTCAGTTCTTGAGTCGGTGGATCGGACGTTGTTTGGTGGCAAGCAGCGATCTTTGGTGCCGCCTGCATCGACTCAGGTCGTGCAGATCAACACGCAGCTCAACATGGATAGCCGCAAGGTGGGCGAGGCGGTGACCACTCACCAAGTGCGTTCGCTCGCCCGGCCGCAGACCGGCCCATCCGGCGCCGACACTTCGATGGCGCTTGCGCCAGTTTCTTATGCGGGATCGTACTGATGGCTGATACAACGCTGAAGCTCGGGGATTTCACCTTCCAAGATTTTGAGATCCCCGCGAGCATTTCGCTGGGCGGCGAGCAGACGCTGGTCGTCCACAAGCTGCCGGGCGGAACGCGGGTGGTGCAGTCGATGGGCCGCGACGACGCGCCCATCGGCTGGGCCGGCTCGATTTACAGCAAGGACGCACTGGCGCGCATGCGGCAGCTCGACCTGATGCGCACGAAGGGCGAGCCGCTGAACCTTTCGTTCATGGGCCTGAGCTACCTGGTGGTGATAAAGAGCTTCTTGCCGAAGATCGAGCGAGCCTACCGGGTGCAATACACCATCGAGGTCATGGTGGTGGTCGACAAGACGCAGTCTCAGCAGTCAGGCGCCGCCACCAGCTTGGACAGCGCGATCCGGAAGGACGCGAAAGCGCTGACCGGCCTGGCCAAGCTTATCAATGATCCGACGCTGAAGAGCACGATCAGCACCATCACGAAGGCGGTAGCCAGCGTGAACAACTTCAAATCCGCATCCCAGGCGCTACTGAACGTTGTGCGCAACCCGTCCGCAAGCGCATTGACGCAGGTGGCGCAGCTGATCAACGGAACAAATACTGTCTTGGGTTCGGCCTCGGTGCTGGGTGGCGTGGTCAGCGGCGCGTCGGCGGGAACATCTGCCGCCGCGTTTCAGGTGCAAGCCGCAGCGTCAAGCCAGATGGATAGCCTATACAGTATTCAGTCCGCGCTCGGACGTCTGACGGGCAACCTGAACCAGCTGAACCCGACAGCGACCGGCCAGTCGGTGGTGACCGCCGGCGGCGACCTTTTCACGCTGGCGCAAAAGGCCTACGGCGATGCAACGAAATGGATTGGCATCGGCCAGGCCAACAAGATCACTGATCCCGTCCTGACTGGTGTGAAGACCATCAGCATTCCATCGAACCCGGCGGACAACGGCGGGCTGCCAAACTCCTAGGCCCCATGATTAACAATCCGAAGCGCGGCAGCGTGCCGCAGAGCCCACGCGGCATGGTGTTGGCCAATGGCGAGCGGCTGGCCGGCCTGGTGTCGTTCACCGTGGACAACAACAACTTCTTCCACGCCGACAGTTTCAGCTTCACGCTTTCGATGTCCGCACAGCCAGCGGCCACCAACTTCGACTGGTGGTCGCGGCAGGAGATGCTGGAGGTTGAGCTGCTGGCGGGGTTCCCGCCGAATCCGGACAACTTCGAAAAGGCAGATCTGACCAGCTTCCTCGTGGGCTACGTGGACGACCTGCAGTTCGATCCGATCGGCAACCAGATGACGTTCACCGGCCGCGACCTGACGTCGAAGCTCATCGACACGAAGAACACGCTGTTCCAGAAGGCGATGCACCCGATGACGTCTTCGACCATCGTCAGCGCGATCGCCAAGGAGACGGGGCTGACGCCGGTGATAACAGCGACCTCGGGTTCGTCCCCGGGCAGCACGTTTTACCAGATCATCGATTCGCTGTTGAAAGCGCATTGCTCGTATTGGGACATCGTGACCAAGCTGGCGCAGGTTGAGGGCTACCAGGCCTACGTGCAAGGGCATGAGCTGCATTTCGAGCCGCGCGCCGAGCCGAGCTCCGATCCATTCGCTATCCAGTGGACGCCGCCGCGCGCTGGCGGCGCGCCGACTGTCAACGCTATCGATCTGACCTTCTCGCGCAACCTATCGGTGGCGAAGGATTTGAAGGTGGTGGTGATGTCCTACAACCCAAAGAAGAACAAGACCTTCACCGCGACCGCGACGCGCGCGCGCGCCGGCAGCGGCAAGGCCACGCCCTTCGGTGAAGAGCAGGTCTACACGTTCGCCATCGCCAACAAGACGCAGGCGCAGGTGCAGGAGATCGCAAACAATAAGCTGATCGAGCTGAGCCGGCACGAGATGAACATGAGCGCCAAGATGCCGGCCGACGTGGTGCTGACGCCGCGTCACCTGATCCAGGTCACTGGTACCGGCACGGCCTTTGACCAAACCTATTTCGCTTCCACCATCACCCGGAACTACTCGCTGAACGAGGGTTTCACGATGACGGTGCATGGCAAAAACCAGACGCCGAACAATCCAACATGATGCATCTACAAAATCAACTTCGCATGGCTGCCGAGCTGGCGAACCAAGGCGGCGCGCGGCCGCGATTCGGCACGGTCACTGGCTACGACGGTTTCAGCTGCGCGACCGTGCGGCTGGAGCCGGAGGGTGTCGATACGGGCTGGCTGCCGATCCAGGCGCTGCAGGTCGGCGGCGGGTGGGGCATCGTGGCCGCGCCGAACATTGGCGACGTGGCGAGGATCGAGTTCCAGGAGGGCGACAGCAGCGCTGGCTCGATTACCGGCTTCTTGTACAACGATGGCGCGCGGTCGCCGGAAGTGCCTGCCGGGGAGTTTTGGATCGTGCGCAAGGATGCGGGCGGCCTCAAATTCCACAACGACGGCTCTGTCGAGCTGCGCGCGGCTGCTGATCTGACCGTTGTCGTCGGCGGAAACATGACCGCCACCGTTCAGGGTGACGCCGAAGTGGCGGCGCAGGGCGCGGTGACGCACAAGGGCGGCGGCCAAGGCTCGGCCGGCGGAGTAGTGCAAAGCAACTGCATTTGCGCTTTCACCGGCAAGCCGCACGTGATGATTTCCGCAACAGTAAAGGCCTCGAAATGACGCTTTCGGCAACGAGTTTGAAGTCGCGCATCGATGCGTACATGTCCGCCGCCGGCACAGTCCAGACGAGCGACGCTGCAGCGGCAGCGGCTTATCGCGACACGATGTTGCTGGCGCTGTGCAAGGGTATCGTCGACGAGATCACGCAGGCTGCGGTGGTGAAGACCGTCGATAGCCGGGGCGACACCTGCAATAACGGTACGGTGAGTTGATGGCAGACCTAAACCACTACATCGGGAACGACCTGACGGTGTCCAACACTGGCGACCTGGATGTCGCGTCCGGCACGCTGGAGGGCCAGCAGCGCGTGCTGCGCCGGCTACTCACCAACCCCACCGACTACATCTGGCATCCAGACTATGGTGCGGCCGTGCCAGCCGAGGTCGGCGCCGACGGCGACCAACTGCGCATTCAGGGCGTCATCCGTTCGCAGATTTTCAACGAGGCAGCCGTTTCTGAGACGCCAGACCCAGAAATCACCATCACCGCGGTGAGCACCGGCATCAGCTCGATGATCCAGTACACAGACTCCACCACCGGTGAAGCGGCCTCCATTTCCTTCGACATCGACAGGTAGTCCATGACAACTTTGAGCACGAAGACGTTCGCCACGATGGTGAGCGATCAAGTCACGTCCATACAGTCCAAAGCCTCGCAGCTGATCAATTTCACGATCGGTTCGGTGCTGCGAGCGCTGGTCGAGACGAACGCGGCCATGGGCCTCTGGCTGCAAAGCATGATTATTCAGGTGCTTGGCATCACGCGCGCGTCGACGTCGACCGATACCGACCTCGACTCGTGGATGGCCGATTACGGCGTCACGCGTATCGCGGCGACGGTTGCCGTCGGCGAGGTGACCTTCTCCCGGTTCACCCCAACAGCGCAGGCCATCGTCCCGCTGGGTTCGATTGTCCAGACTGCCGACGGCACGCTCCAGTTCCAGGTGGTGGCGGATCTCGCCAACGCCGCATACACGGATGCCGGCTATGTCATCGCGGCCGGCGTCGCAAGTCTCACCGTGCCGGTTGAGGCGCTCGTGGCCGGCGCCTCCGGCAACGCTGCCGCGAACCAAGTGACGGCGTTGGCGCAGACCATCCTTTACGTCGACACGGTCAACAATGCCGATGCGTTCGGAGAGGGCGCAGACGCGGAGACGGATACTGCGCTGCGCACGCGATTCGTCGCATACATCGCTTCGCTGTCGAAGGCCACAGTCACCGCGATCGGTTACGCCATCGCCGCCGCCGAGCTGGGCGCGTACTACTCGATCGTCGAGAACAAAAGGTACGACGGTATCGATGATCTGGGCTACTTCTACGTAGTCGTCGATGACGGCACCGGTTCACCTTCTGCCGACTTCATCACCACCGTGACCAATGCAATTGATGCGGTGCGCCCGGTCACGGTGCGCTTCGGCGTGTACACGCCCAACGTGGTGCATGCCGCAGTCGCAATGACTGTCACCGTGGCCAGCGGCTACGACGCAACGGCTACCAAGGCGCTGGCCACCACGGCGCTGCAGACCTACGTCAATTCGCTGGCGCTCGGCCAGACGCTGGAATACACGCGGCTAGCGTCCATCGCCTACGGCGCGTCCGCCGGCGTGAAGAACGTGACCGGCGTGACGCTGAACAGCGGAACGGCCGACCTGACAGTGACCACGCAGCAGGTGATCAAATACTCGACCGTGGCGGTGTCCTGATGGCGACCGGAGATCAAGATGACATGCTGGAGCGGCTGAAGTTCACGCTGCCGCCCTGGTTCCCCGATGATACGCCGGTGCTCGACGCGGTGCTGTACGGATGGGCATCCGTCTGGGCCTACATCTACGAGCTGCTGGCCTATGTGAAGCTGCAGACGCGGATACTGACCGCGACCGATGGCTGGCTGGACATGGTGGCCGGCGACTTTTTCGGTGACAACCTGCCGCGCAAAACCGGACAGAGCGATACCAGCTACCGAATCGCCATCATCTCGAACATCTTCCGCGAGCGGGCGACGCGTAATGCGATCACGCGCATGTGCGAGGACATCACCGGGCGCACACCGATTGTGATCGAGCAAAGCCGGATATTGGACTTCGGCATATACAGCGGGCCGACCTCGTTCTACGGCGCCACCGCGCGCTATGGCAGCAAGCTGCTGACAACGAAATATCAGTGCTTCGTGAAGGTGTACCGCCCGCTGCCTGGATCGCAGTGGGACGGCATTTCTGACGCCGATATCTACGACGCGCTCGATTCGGTTCGCCCGATCGACGTGACCATCTGGGCGCAATTGCTCAACTAGGAGATTTATGGATCGCGTTACCGCTTATCCGCTGGAGGAGACGACCGAGCTCGACGTGCTGAACACAAACAAGTTCGCCATGATCGGCTTGGCGAAGTTGGCCGTTGCCGTCCTCGGCACCGGACCGTATCTGCATGGGCTCGCGTGCACACCAGGTGCTGGCCTGAACATTTCCGTTGGCGCCGGTCAGATTTATAAGACCGGCGCAATTGACGCAACAGCGTATTCGTCGCTGGGGACTGATAGCCACATGATCGTCAAGCAGGGGATTGCGCTTGATTCGACCGTGCTGTCGTGCCCAGCGCCGACCAGCGCGGGCAAGTCGATCAACTATCTGGTACAGATCGGCTATGCCGACGTCGATACCGGTGACGCTATCCTGCCGTTCTACAATGCGAGCAACCCGGCCTTGCCATACACAGGACCTGGCGGTAGCGGTGCTTCGATTACCACCGTGCGCAGCGCGCAGTGCTTGGTGCAGGTGAAAGCGGGCGCGGTTGCAACCACCGGTTCGCAGGCGACGCCGGCGGCGGATGCGGGGTTTGTGGCCGCATATGTTGTGCAAGTGGACTACGGCATGTCAGTGGTGCCCTCGGCGAATATAACGTTGGCCGCCAGCGCGCCATTCTTGACCCTGACGCTGCCCAAGGCCGCCCCGCTGGACAGTCCGCAGCTTACCGGCACGCCGACAGTTCCCGACGTGGCCGCCGGCGACAGCACGGCAAAGGCTTCTAATACTAAGTTCGTGGGTACCGCCATTGCGAATGCGCTGGTGAACACCCATCTGACTGGGACGCCAACGGTGCCCGATCGGACACAGCTGGACAATTCAGCAAGCCCTGCCAACACCCACTACGTCGACGAGGCAATCCAAAGTGCTGTGATCAGCGCTGGCGGCACGCCGAAGTATGTCAACGCTTCATTCGCAGCCGGTTCGACGGGCAACTACTGGACGGACACATCGGCTGGACCGTTCACTGTGACGCTGCCGGCCAATCCAGTGGGCAACAACATTCTCGAATTCCACGACATTTCGCTGAGCTGGGGCGCGAATTTTCTAACTATTGACCCAGGCGCGCGGCAGATTTCGGGCTATGCGGTTTCCGAAAAGTTCATTCTGGACGTCCGCGCTGAGAACGCTGTCGGCTTTTGGTGGGACATCACAAACCAAGTTTGGAGAATTAAATAATGGGTTATCTGAGCAACCTGATCGGTAAAGCGCAGCTCGCGAATATCGTGAATAACAATGCCCCTGCGGGCTTCCAAGGCTACTTCGGCAATGGCTGCTTCCAGGTATTCGGTGCCGGCGGGACCTTCGTTATTCCTTCGAATGTTACCCAAATTCGCGCACGCGTGGTCGGCGGCGGCGGTGGTGGTAATAGCTCCGGCTCGCGGAATGGAGGTGGTGGCGGCGGCTTTTCCCTCGGCACTTTCAACGTTACCCCCGGTGCAAGTCTGGCAGTGACCGTCGGCGCTGGTGGTGCTGTGGGTGGA
>JAIZVZ010000092.1 GCA_021768485.1 Oxalobacteraceae bacterium
CGCGGCCTGGTGCTGGTCACCGGCCCCACCGGTTCCGGCAAGTCGACCACGCTGGCGGCCATGGTCAATCATGTCAATGAAACCGAATACGCCCACATCCTGACCATCGAAGACCCGATCGAATTCGTCCACGAATCGAAGAAATGCCTGATCAACCAGCGCGAAGTCGGGCCGCACACGATGTCGTTCAATGCCGCACTGCGCTCGGCGCTGCGCGAAGACCCGGACGTGGTGCTGGTGGGCGAACTGCGCGACCTCGAAACCATCCGCCTGGCGCTGTCGGCGGCCGAGACCGGCCATCTGGTGTTCGGCACGCTGCACACCTCGTCGGCGGCCAAAACCATCGACCGCATCATCGACGTTTTCCCCGGCGACGAAAAGGAAATGGTGCGCGCCATGTTGTCCGAGTCGCTGCAGGCCGTCATCTCGCAAACCCTGCTCAAGACCAAGGACGGCAGCGGCCGCGTGGCGGCCCACGAAATCATGGTCGGCACGCCGGCCATCCGCAACCTGATCCGCGAAGGCAAGATCGCGCAAATGTATTCGGCCATCCAGACCGGCAGCAATATGGGCATGCAGACGCTCGACAGCTGCCTGACCGACCTCGTGCGCCGCAATGTGATTTCGAGTGCGGCGGCGCGCTCGGCGGCCAAGACGCCAGAAAACTTCCCCGGCTGATTTCGGCGGCGGACAACAGCAAGCGAAGGATTATTCATGGAACGCGACCAGGCTTCAAAATTCATGTCCGACCTGTTGCGACTGATGCTCAGCAAAGGCGGCTCGGACCTGTTCATCACGGTCGGTTTTCCGCCGGCGATCAAGATCGACGGCAAAATGACGCCGGTCTCGAACCAGGCGCTCACGCCGCAGCACACCAACGATCTGGCGCGCGCCATCATGAACGACAAGCAGGTGGCCGGCTTCGAACTGAGCAAGGAAGCCAATTTCGCGATCAGTCCGGCCGACATCGGCCGCTTCCGGGTCTCGGCCTTCATGCAGATGGGCTCGGTCGGCATGGTGCTGCGCACGATTACCACCACCATCCCGAAACTGGACGACCTGCACCTGCCGGAAGTATTGAAAGAGGTGGTCATGAGCAAGCGCGGCCTAGTCATCATGGTCGGCGCCACCGGTTCGGGCAAGTCGACCACGCTGGCTGCCATGCTCGGCCATCGCAACGAAAACAGCTACGGCCACATCCTGACCATCGAAGATCCGGTCGAATACGTCCATCCGCACCGCAATTGCATCGTCACCCAGCGCGAGATCGGGGTCGACACCGAAGACTGGAGCACGGCGCTGAAAAACTCGCTGCGCCAGGCGCCGGACGTGATCCAGATCGGCGAGATCCGCGACCGCGAGACCATGGACCACGCGATCGCATTTGCCGAAACAGGCCATCTGTGCCTGGCCACGCTGCATGCCAACAGCTCCAACCAGGCGCTCGACCGCATCATCAATTTCTTCCCCGAAGAGCGGCGCCAGCAATTGCTGATGGATTTGTCGCTCAATCTGAAGGGCATGATTTCGCAGCGCCTGGTGCCGCTCAAGGACGGCAAGGGCCGCTGCGTGGCGATCGAAATCCTGCTCAACACGCCCTTCATCTCGGACCTGATCTTCAAGGGCCAGGTGCACGAAATCAAGGAAGTGATGAAAAAGTCGCGCGAACTGGGCATGCAGACCTTCGACCAGGCCTTGTTCGACCTGTTCGAAGCCGATCGCATCAGCTATGAAGATGCGCTGCGCAATGCCGATTCGGTCAACGACTTGCGGCTGGCGATCAAGCTGCAGGGCAAGGACGCCTCGAACCGCGACCTCGGCAAAAACACCTCCAACCTCGGCATACTATGAGCGGAGCGGCCAATTTCTACGAATTCGCGGTAAGCGCGCCAGGCGGTGCGCCGCTGGCGCTGTCGCAATACCGGGGCCGCGTTGTGCTGGTCGTCAACACGGCCAGCCAGTGCGGCTTCACGCCGCAATACACGGCGCTCGAGCAGCTGTATCGCCAGTACCAGCAGCAAGGACTGGTGGTGCTCGGTTTTCCGTGCAATCAGTTCGGCGGCCAGGAACCGGGCACCGATGCCGAGATCGCCACCTTTTGCGAAAAAAACCATGGCGTCACCTTTCCGCTGCTGCACAAGATCGAGGTCAACGGCAAGCATGCCGAGCCTTTGTTTACCTTCCTGAAAACGCAGGCGCCCGGCATTTTCGGCAGCACCGCCATCAAATGGAATTTCACGAAATTTCTGATCAAAAAAGACGGCAGCGTGTTTCGCCGTTATGCGCCGACGACCAAGCCGGAACAGATCGAAGCCGATATCGCGCATCTGCTGGCGCTGTAGGCGCGGCGGGCCGGGACGCGGACCGCGGTGCAAGGCCGCCGCTGCCGGCTTGCCATATTTTCTAACAATTTTTTAGAGTTCGGAAACAATTTCTGGTCGCCGCGTATGGTCTAATAAGGGCTGAACGAATAAATTATTTGCAGCGCTGGCGCTCATCCATACGCCGGACAGAAAAAACAGGTCGAGGTAAATGAGTAGCACCGTCGTTGTCGAAATCGAATTTCTCTTGCTGATCGCATTTTCACTCATCCTGCCAGCCCTCATCTATGCCTACATGATGTGGACAAACAGCATCTCGCGCCTCAAGGTGGGGGCTTTCGGCTTCAGTCTGATTCTCATTGCCGGCGTCAATATCATCTTGCTGCGCAGGCTGGCCGGCATTGCCAGAAAAACGCTGCCGCTGGTCGACGACCGCCTCTTCGTTTCCGAAATCTCGGTGGCGCTCTATCTGCTGCCGGCGCTGTTTGCCGGAGTTGGCGTCAACATCATCTCGCATCTGCTAATCAGCCACCTCAACAGTGCCGAGCGGCGCTACGACAACAAGAATCAGACCGACACCGAACCCGGCTGCTAGCCGTGGCTACTTTGGCAGCAGCATCTGGTCGAGCACCTCGATCCAGTGCCGCACCGGCGTCGCGGTCCCCGCCTGCAAATGCGTCAGGCAACCGATATTGGCCGAGACAATCGTGGTCGCGCCGGTCGCGGCCAGGTTGGCCAGCTTGTTGTCGCGCAGCCGGTACGACAGTTCCGGCTGCGTCACCGAATAGGTGCCGGCCGAGCCGCAGCACAGATGGCTGTCGGCGCACAAGACGACTTCGATGCCGGCGCCACGCAATAGTCCTTCGACCTTGCCGCGGATCTGCTGGCCGTGCTGCAGCGTGCACGGCGGATGGTAGGCGATGCGCTGGCCGGGCGCGCCTTGCAGCTTTGCCAGCAGCGGGGTTTCGAACTGCTCCAGGATTTCGCTGAGGTCGCGCGTCAGGGCCGATACGCGGGCCGCTTTTTCGGCGTAGGCCGCATCGTGCGCCAGCAATTCGCCGTATTCCTTGACCATCACGCCGCAGCCCGAGGCCGTGATCACGATCGCTTCCACGGTCTGCTGCGGATCGGCGCCGCCGATATGCGGCCACCAGGCGTCGATATTGCGCCGCATGTCGTCCAGCGCCGCCTGCTGCGCATTCATGTGATGGCGCAAGGCGCCGCAACAGCCGGCCTTCGGCGCCACGATCAGCTGCACGCCGAGCGCATCGAACACGCGCGCCGTCGCCGCATTGATATTGGGCGCCATCGATGGCTGCACGCAGCCGTCGAGCAGCAGCATCTTGCGCGCGCGGGTGACGGCGGGACGGCGTCCGGCCGCTTGCCGCGGCGGCACCTTGTCGCGGAGTCTGACCGGCAGCAGCGGGCGCAAGGCCTGGCCGCTCTTCATCAACGGCGTAAACAGCCATTTGCGCGGCAATACCGTCGTCAGCGCCTTGCGCAGCATCCTGGTGCGCAAGGGGCGCGCGACCTGCAGCTCGACCAGCGGCCGCGCAAGGTCGAGCAGGCGACCGTAGCGCACGCCAGACGGACAGGTGGTTTCGCAGTTGCGGCAGCTCAGGCAGCGATCCAGGTGCAATTGCGTCTTGGCCGTCACCGGCTGCCCCTCGAGCACCTGCTTGATCAGGTAGATGCGCCCGCGCGGACCGTCGAGCTCGTCGCCCAGCAATTGATAAGTCGGGCAGGTCGCGGTGCAAAATCCGCAATGCACGCAGGCGCGCAAAATCGCGGCCGCCTCTTCGCCGGCGGCGCTGTCCTTGATGAAGTCGGCAAGATTGATTTGCATATGCTCTCTATGAAAAACTTACATCCGGCCCCGGTTGAAAATTTCCGCCGGATCGAAAGCCTGCTTCAAATTCCGGTTGATGCGCGCCACCGCCGGCGCCAGCGGATGGAATACGCCAACCCGCTTGTCGCCGCCGCGAAACAGGCATGCCGTGCCGCCGGCCTGGCTGACGGCCGTGCGAATCTTGCTCGCATTGCGATTAAAGTCGGCATCGTTGCTCGAGGCCACGCGCAACCAGCGCAGCGCACCGCCCCACTCGATCAGCTGCGGCCCAGGCACGTCCAGCACCGCTGCCGTCGGCGGCAACGACAGGCGCCACAGGCTCACGCGCGGCGTGGCCGGATCGGTGACGGGCCTGAAGAATTCATGCGTCTGTTCGCGCACCGCAATCCAGAACGCCTCGGCATTCAATACCGGCTCGCCCTTCAGTTTCTGGCAGGCGGCCTTGACGGCCGCCTCGGCACCTTCCAGGCGCAGCATCAGCATGCCGTCGGTCCAGGCGCTGGCGGCCAGCGGCAAGGGCTGGCCGCCCCATTCATTGAGGCGCTTGATGGCTTCGTGCTGCGACAGCATGAAGCGCAGCGTGGCCCGGGCCCGCGGCCGCGGCAAGACCTTCAGCGAAGCCTCCAGAATCACGCCCAGCGTGCCCATCGAACCGGCCAGCAAACGCGAGACATCATAGCCGGCCACATTTTTCATGACCTGGCCGCCGAAAGTCAAAATATCGCCCTTGCCATCCAATAGCATCGCCCCCAGCACGAAGTCGCGCAGCGCGCCGCTGACGGCCCGGCGCGGCCCCGACAGGCCGCTGGCGATCATGCCGCCCCAGGTGGCGTCAGGGCCGAAGCACGGCGGCTCGAAGGCGAGCATCTGGTTGTGCATCGCCAGCGCGGCCTCGATCTCGCGCAGCGGCGTGCCGCCGCGCGCCGTGATCACCAGCTCGGTCGGCTCATAGGCCACGATGCCGCTCCAGGCGCCGGTCTCGAGCAGCTCGCCGCCAACCGCCTGCCCATACCAGCTCTTGCTGCCGCTGCCGCGTATCTGCAGCGGTTTGCCGGCGGCGGCCGCCGTCAGCACTTGTTCGCGCATCTGCTGCAAAGCCGGCGGCAGGGCAGCCGGCAACGCTGGTTCGGATGGTGCCGTCGGTTCGGATGGAATGGTCATTGGCTTCCCGGATTAAAAGCGCGGCAAGTCGGCGAACCTGAGCAAGCCGCGCTGCACGTGCATCTTGCCGTTTTCGGCGCAGCGCCGCAGCGTCGGAATCGCCTTATCGGGATTGAGCAGCGCCGGCGGATCGAAGGCGCGCTTGAGCGCCAGAAAAGCGGCGATTTCCTCGCTGCCGAACTGGATGCACATCGAATTGATTTTCTCGATGCCGACCCCGTGTTCGCCGGTAATGGTGCCGCCGACGGCCACGCACAGCTCAAGAATTTCGGCGCCGAACGCTTCGGCGGCGTCGAACTGGCCCGGCGCGTTGGCATCGAACAGGATCAGGGGATGCAGATTGCCGTCGCCGGCATGAAACACATTGGCACAGCGCAGGCCATATTTGGCCTCCATGGCTTCGATGCCGAGCAGCACGCGCGCCAGTTCGCGGCGCGGAATGGTGCCGTCCATGCAGTAATAATCGGGCGAGATGCGGCCGGCCGCCGGAAACGCATTCTTGCGCCCGGACCAGAAGCGCATGCGCTCGGCATCCGAGCTCGAGACCGCGATCGCGCTGGCGCCGGCTTCGGCCAGCACGGCGCTCATGCGCTCGATCTCTTCTTCGACTTCTTCGACGGTGCCGTCCGATTCGCACAGCAGGATGGCGGCGGCGTCGAGGTCGTAGCCGGCATGGACGAAAGGCTCGACCATGCGCGAGGAAGTGCGGTCCATCATTTCCAGTCCGGCCGGGATGATGCCGGCGGCGATCACCGAAGCGACCGCATTGCCGCCCTTGATGACGTCGTCGAACGAGGCCATGATCACGCGCGCCGTCAAAGGCCTGGGAATCAGGCGCACGGTCACTTCGGTGACGATGCCGAGCATGCCTTCGGAACCGATGAAGACGGCCAGCAGATCGAGGCCCGGGGCGTCGAGCGCGGCGCCGCCCAGTTCGACGATTTCACCTTCCATCGAGACAAAACGCACGCGCAGCACGTTGTGCACGGTCAGGCCGTATTTGAGGCAATGGACGCCGCCCGAATTTTCGGCGACATTGCCGCCGATGGTGCAGGCAATTTGCGAGGACGGATCGGGCGCGTAATACAGGCCGTGGGCGCCGGCCGCCTCCGAAATGGCCAGATTGCGCACGCCTGGCTGCACCACGGCGGTCCGCGCCAGCGGGTCGAGCCGGACGATCTTGTTGAGGCGGGCGGTCGAGCAGACCACGCCGAGCGCAATCGGCATGGCGCCGCCCGACAGGCCTGTGCCGGCGCCGCGCGGCACGATCGGCACCTCGAGCTGGCGGCAGACATTGACGATGGCCAGCACCTGCGCTTCGTTTTCGGGCAAGGTCACAATCAGGGGCAGTTGCCGATAGGCGGCCAGGCCGTCGCATTCGTAAGGGCGGATATCTTCTTCGTCGTGCAGAATCACGTGCGGCGGCAGCTGGGCGCGCAGCGCGGCCAGCACCGCGCTCTGGCGCGCGGCGCGCTCTGCGGACGATGGCGGCAGTGTGGTCGGAGTCATGCGGTCGGCCTCGCGATCATGCAGGAATGATTAACGCCAATTTTACCTGCGCCGGCAGCGCCGTGGCGGTTTTGCCGTGTTTATTTAGAATAAAAATCGGGCTTGCAAATACGCTTGCAAAAGTGCTTGCAATTTGGCGCGGAGATTCGTCCTGCGCCGCTGCAGAAAATCGCAATTTGTCGTATGCTCTGCCGCTTCCGACACATTAAAGCGATACATCATGGGCAAGCGCCTTTCCAAAATTGCGACGCGCACCGGCGACAACGGCAGCACCGGCCTCGGCGACGGCAGCCGCGTCGATAAAGACCATTTGCGCGTGCATGCCATGGGCGAGATAGATGAACTCAATTCCGAGCTCGGGGTCTTGCTTTGTGAAAACTTGCCCGAGGATTTACGTGCCGAATTATTGTCTATCCAACATGACCTGTTCGATCTCGGCGGCGAATTATGCATTCCCGGCTATCAATTAATTACTAATGAACAAGTTGCGGCACTCGATGCGCTATTGGCAAAATACAATGCGACCCTGCCGCCTCTGGAAGAATTCATCCTGCCCGGCGGCGCCCGGGCGGCGGCGCTGGCCCATGTCTGCCGTACCGTATGCCGGCGCGCCGAACGCCATCTGGTCAGCCTCGGCAAGGCCGAAGCGCTGCACGACTATCCGCGCCAATACCTCAATCGCCTGTCCGATTTGCTGTTCGTGCTGGCGCGCATCCTGAACCGCCATGCCGGAGGCAGCGATGTGCTGTGGCAGCGCGCGCGCCACCAGGCCGGCCCCGAGGAATAAAAAACGCCGCCACGAACCCGGGTTCAAGGCGGCGTTTTCTTATGGCAGCCACGCCAGGACGGCGTCAGCTCAAACGTATTTCTTCAGGCATTGCTGACCAGGCGCGGTTCACCGAGGCCAAAGTGGCTCTTGATCGTCGCCGCGATGCCGGCGCCATCGAGTCCGGCATCGGCCAGCAAGCCCTGCACTTCGCCATGATCGATGAACTGGTCGGGCAGGCCGAGCATCAGGAGCGGCTTGACGATGCCCATCTGCGCCAGCGCTTCGGCAACGGCGGCGCCGGCGCCGCCCATCACGCTACCCTCTTCGGCCGTCACCAGCATGTCGTGGCTGTCGGCCAGGCGCTTGAGCAGGGCTTCGTCGAGCGGCTTGATGAAACGCATATTGGCCACCGTCGCATTCAGGCTGTCGGCCGCCTGCAGGCTTGGCGCGACCATGGTGCCGAAGGCCAAGATCGCAATTTTTTGTCCCTGGCGCAGCATCACGCCGGTACCGAGCGGAATGGCCGTCATCTGCTTGACGATGGCGGTGCCGTTGCCGGCGCCGCGCGGGTAGCGGATCGCCGCCGGTCCTTTGTGCATATAGCCGGTATAGAGCATTTGCCGGCATTCGTTTTCGTCGGAAGCGGCCATCAGCACCATGTTCGGAATGCAGCGGATGAAGGCCAGATCGTAATTGCCGGCGTGGGTGGCGCCGTCGGCGCCGACCAGACCGGCGCGGTCGAGCGCAAACGTGACGTCCAGGTTTTGCAGCGCGACATCGTGGATCAGCTGATCGTAGGCGCGCTGCAAAAAGGTCGAATAGATGGCCACCACCGGCTTCAGGCCTTCGCAGGCAAGTCCGGCAGCAAAGGTCACGGCATGCTGCTCGGCGATGCCGACATCGAAATAGCGCTCAGGAAAACGCTGTTCGAATTCGACCATGCCCGAGCCCTCGCGCATGGCCGGCGTGATGCCGACCGCGCGCGTATCCTGGGCGGCGATATCGCACAGCCAGTCGCCGAACACCTGGGTATAAGTCATCTTGCCGGCCTTGGCCGGCTTGATGCCTTCGGGCGGATTGAATTTGCCGGTGCCGTGATAGAGCACCGGATCGGCTTCGGCCAGTTTATAGCCCTGGCCTTTCTTGGTGACCACGTGCAGAAATTGCGGCCCCTTCAATTGCTTGATGTTTTGCAGCGTCGGAATCAGCGACTCGAGGTCATGGCCGTCGATCGGACCGATGTAATTGAAGCCGAATTCTTCGAACATGGTGGCCGGCACCACCATGCCCTTGGCATGCTCTTCGAGGCGCCGCGCCAGTTCCAGCACCGGCGCCGGCAGCACCGACTTGCCGACGTTCTTGGCGGCGGCATAAAAACGGCCCGACATCAAGCGCGCCAGATAGCGGTTGAGCGCGCCGACCGGCGGCGAGATCGACATGTCGTTATCGTTCAAGACCACCAGCAAATTGATGTCGTCATGCACGCCGGCGTTATTGAGCGCTTCGAAGGCCATGCCGGCCGTCATTGCGCCATCGCCGATCACGGCAATCGCATGCGGCGCCTTCGAGCCGCTCTGGCCCTTGATTCTGGCGGCCAGCGCCATGCCGAGGGCGGCCGAAATCGAGGTCGAGGAATGGGCCGTGCCGAAGGTGTCGTATTCGCTTTCCGAACGCTTGGGGAAACCCGAAATGCCATTCTTTTGGCGCAGCGTATGCATGCTGTCGCGCCGCCCCGACAGGATTTTATGCGCATAGGTCTGGTGGCCGACGTCCCAGACGATTTTATCGCTGGGCGTGTTGAAGACATAGTGCAGCGCAACCGTCAATTCGACGGTGCCGAGATTGGACGACAAATGGCCGCCCGTTTGCGACACCGAGTTCAGCACGAAAGAGCGCAGTTGCGCCGCCAGCGTGGCCAATTGCGTGCGCGGCAATTTGCGCAGATCGGCCGGCGAATTGATGGTTTTGAGTAAGTCCATTTATGCTTTCCGTTTCACTATCAGGTCGGCCAGTTCGCGCAAACGCTGCGCCTTGCCGCCAAACGGCGCCAGCGCCGCGTGCGCCTGCTGGCGCAATTTCTCCGCCAGCAAACGCGATTCTTCGAGCCCCAAAATCGACACATAAGTCGGTTTATGATTGGCCGCATCCTTGCCTGCCGTCTTGCCCAGCGTATCGGCATCGGCGGTCGCATCGAGGACATCGTCGACCACCTGGAATGCCAGGCCGATGGCGTCCGCATAGGCATCGAGCGCCGCCGTCTGCTCAGCGTCAAGCTGCTTGCCGCCGCTGGCGCCGAGCAGCACCGCCGCGCGCAGCAAGGCGCCGGTCTTCAGCTGATGCATGCGCTCGAGCTGGGCCTGCGACAAGGCCTGGCCGACGCTGTCGAGGTCGATGGCCTGGCCGCCGCACATGCCCATCGAACCGGCCGCCGTCGCCAGCAGCGCCAGCATCTGCACCAGACGCGGCGATGGCAGCGCCGTGTCGCCGGCGGCCTCGGCCAGCACCAGAAAAGCCTGGGCCTGCAGAGCATCGCCGACCAGCAAGGCGGTCGCCTCGTCGAACGCGACATGCACGGTCGGCTTGCCGCGACGCAATATGTCGTCGTCCATGCACGGCATGTCGTCGTGCACCAGCGAATACGCATGCAGCATTTCCAGCGCCGCCGCACTGCGCGTCAACAAGCGCGGTTCGGTATCAAATAACTGCCCTGCCGCAAACACCAGCAGCGGCCGCACGCGCTTGCCGCCGCCAAGCAAGGCATAACGCATCGCCGCATGCAATCTTTGCGGTGCTTGCCCGGCTGCCGGCAACAAGGCCGACAAATCGTTTTCCATCGCCTGCTGTACGCCCTGCATCCACGCGGCAAAACCGCTCATTCCTCGGCCCCCGCCTCGAGCTCGCCGCTGAACGGTTTGAGCAAATCGCCGTCCAATACCTTCACTTGCTGGTCGACCTTGTCGAGCTGGCTGGCGCATAATTTCACCAGCTCGGAACCGCGCTTGTAGGCGGCCACCGATGCTTCGAGCGGCAATTCGCCCGCTTCCATTTGCGCCACCAACTGTTCCAGTTCGGCCATTGCCGCTTCAAACGAGGGCGAAGCACTACTTGATTTCTTTGACATAGAGAGAGCGGAAAAGGCTGATGTAGGGCGCTATTTTAGACTCAATAGATGCTTAATTCAGTAATTAATTGCGCCATCGGCCCGCGACACCGCGGCCGCCAGGCCGGTCCTTCGCATGCAGGCCATCGCCCGTACTGCAGCCAACAGACTATTTTACAGCAAAGAAAAAGAGGCGATGGGTGCGCTAATAACAAGTCACCAAGCAAGTCACTAAGCAAGCCAATAAGCGAGGCAATAAGCCGCGCGCCGGCCCCGTCTGCCCCCTCGCCGCCGGCCAGCCTGCCGTCGCCGGACCTGACACAGGCCAGGCAAAATGTTGCTTAAAAATACATTTTCGCCATATTGCCGCACCGCCCTGCCGCCCCGCTCTGCCGCCCCGCTCTGCCGCACTATAGTGTGACAATATGCATCGTTATTGATATTTTATTATTTTTTAATATTTTTTTAATAACATTGTCCGCAACCATAAATAGCAGCTTGACACAGATCAGGTATAATTGCTGGTTCTGTCCAAAATTTCCGTTTCAGCTTTTTTCGAATACAGGTTTTTGCGGATTCTTACTCTCTTTGGTGGTGCCTATATTAAGGGGATGGGGATGTCCGATCTGGCTACAAAGGCCAAGCTTGCGCGTTCTGAAGCGCAACTTCCGGTTCACGTCTATTTTGACCAAGCGCTATTGCAGCGCGAAATACAACAGCTGTTCCAGTCGGGCCCGCGCTACGTCGGCCATGAATTGATGGTGCCCAATGTCGGCGATTTCGCCACGCTGGCGGCCGAAAACGAGGGCCGCATGCTGGTTCGCAATACCAGCGCGGCCGACGGCATCGCCTTGCTGTCCAATGTCTGCCGCCACCGGCAGGCGGTGATGGTCAACGGCCGCGGCAATGCCCGGCAAATCGTCTGCCCGCTGCACCGCTGGACTTACGATCTCAAGGGCGAATTGATCGGCGCGCCGCATTTCGACGAAAACCCGTGCCTGAACCTGTCCAAGACTGCGCTGCAAAACTGGAATGGCTTGCTGTTCGAGCAAAACGGCTACGACGTCATGCAAAAGATGGCGCAACTGTCGGTGACCAAGGATCTCGATTTTTCGGGCTATATGTTCGACCATGTCGAAATCCACGATTGCAATTACAACTGGAAGACCTTCATCGAAGTCTACCTCGAGGATTACCACGTCGAGCCGTTCCATCCGGGCCTCGGCAAATTCGTCAGCTGCGACGACTTGCGCTGGGAATTCGGGCGCGACTACAGCGTGCAGACGGTTGGCGTGAACCATGGCTTGCAGCGCTACGGCTCGAAGGTCTACCAGAAATGGCAGGAGCAGGTTTTAAAATTCGGCAATGGCACGCCGCCCAAATACGGCGCGATCTGGCTCACGCTATATCCGAACATCATGGTCGAATGGTATCCGCACGTGCTGATCGTCTCGACGGTGACGCCGGACGGCCCGCAAAAGACCAGGAATGTGGTCGAGTTCTATTACCCCGAAGAGATCGTGCTGTTCGAGCGCGAATTCATCGAGGCCGAACGCGCCGCCTATATGGAAACCTGCATTGAGGACGATGAAATCGGCCAGCGCATGGATGCCGGGCGCCAGATCCTGATGCAGCGCGGGGTCAGCGAAGTCGGCCCTTACCAGTCGCCGATGGAAGACGGCATGCAGCATTTCCACGAATGGTACCGCAGCATGCTGGCGCTATAGGCCGGCACCGACATGCAATCGTTATGGATGCTGGCCGCCGCCTTCTTGTTCACATTGATGGGGGTCTGCATCAAGTTCGGGGCCGAGATGTACTCGACCTCGGAAATGATTTTCTACCGCGGCCTGATCGGCTCGCTATTTCTGTATTTCCTGATGCGCCACAGCGGCGCCAGCTTCAAGACCAGGCTGCCCTGGCAGCACCTGTCGCGCGGCGTGATCGGCGTCTGTTCGCTGTGGCTCAATTTTTATGCCCTCAGCCACCTGCCGCTGGCCACGGCCATGACGCTGACCGGCATGTCGCCGATCTGGATCGCCGCCATCCTGTTTGCCGGCGCCTGGTGGCTTGGCTCGCGCCGCATCGAGCCGGGCCTGCTGCTGGCGATCGGCGCCAGTTTCATCGGCGTGGTGCTGGTGCTGCGCCCGGCTTTTCGCGCCGAACTGTGGTTTGCCGGCCTGGTCGCGCTGATCTCCGGCGTGCTGTCGGCCATCGCCTACCTTAGCGTGCGCAATATGGGCCGCCTCGGCGAACCCGAAAACCGCATCGTTTTTTATTTTTCCCTCATCAGCATCATTGCCGGCCTGCTCGGGGTGGCGACCCAGGCCGGCCTGAGCGGCGCCACCGGTCCGGCCTGGCATCCGCATACCGTGAAATCGGCCGCGCTGCTGCTGGCCATCGGCGCCTGCGCCACCTCGGCCCAGATCGCCATGACGCGCGCCTTCCGGCTCGGCAATACGCTGGTGACGGCCAATCTGCAATACACGGGCATCGTTTTTTCCAGCATCTGGGGCATCGTGCTGTGGAACGACATGCTCGACTGGCATAGCTGGCTCGGGATGGCCATCATCGTCGGCAGCGGCAGCGCGGCGACGTATTACAATATGCGCAAGACACCGGCGCCGGCGGCGCAAACCGTCTCGGCCTGAGCGTTCGCGTTGCGGCGCAGTCGGCACCGGTCAGCGGCCAGCCGGCCGTCCATCGTTTCAACCCGAAAGGATTCGCAATGTACACGACACTGATTAGCGCGCAAGAGCTGGCAGCGCATATCGACGAACCGGCATGGGTCGTCCTCGATTGCCGTCATGACCTCGCCGATCTGGCCGCCGGCCGCGCCGCCTTTGGCGCCGGCCATCTGCCGCATGCGCAATTTGCCGATATCGAAACCGCGCTGTCGGGCAGCAAGCGCGGCGCCGACGGCCAGTTTCTTGGCCGCCATCCGCTGCCCGCGCGCGACGCCTTCCTCGATCAGCTGCGCGCATGGGGCATTAACGACGACAGCCAGGTGGTCGCCTACGACGCCCAGGGCGGCATGTTCGCGGCCCGCCTGTGGTGGATGTTGCGCTGGGTCGGCCACGCGGGCGTCGCCGTGCTCGACGGCGGCCTGGCCAGCTGGCAGCAGGCCGGCCTGGCGCTGACCACCGCGGCGGCCGAAACGCGCCGCGCCGGCTGGCTGCAGGATGGCGCCGCGCTCGGCGCCAGCGTCACGCTCGACGAAGTCCTGGCCAATCTGACCAGCGCCGCGCGCGTGGTGCTCGACGCCCGGGCCCCGGACCGCTTTCGCGGCGAAAACGAGACCATGGACCCGGTCGGCGGCCATATTCCCGGCGCCCGGAACCGTTTTTTCAAGGACAATTTGCAGGCCGACGGCCGCTTCAAGACGCCGGCCGCCTTGCGCGCCGAATTTTCCGAACTGATCAGCACGCCGCAGGCCACGATTTCGCAATGCGGCTCCGGCGTGACCGCTTGCCACAATCTGCTGGCCATGGAAGTGGCGGGCCTGTCCGGCGCGGCGCTGTATCCGGGCTCCTGGAGTCAATGGTGCGCCGATCCCGGCCGGCCGGTAGCCAGCGGTGGCTAAATGAAAACTGAG
>JAIZVZ010000093.1 GCA_021768485.1 Oxalobacteraceae bacterium
ATAGACCTTGAAGCGCGCATTCGACGGCGCATACACGGCCTGCTCGAGCAGGGCCGCCATTTCATCGACGCCGCGATTGCTGGCGGCATCCATTTCGATGTAATCGACAAAGCGTCCGGCATCGATCGCCATACAGGCGTCGCACACGCCGCACGGCTGATCGGTGATGCCGCCGGTGCCGTCCGGGCCGACGCAATTGAGCGATTTGGCCAGGATGCGCGAGAGCGTGGTCTTGCCGACCCCGCGCGTGCCCGTAAATAAATATGCATGGTGCAGCCGGCCGCTGGCCAGCGCATGGCTCAGGGCGCGCACGACATGCTCCTGACCGACCAGCGAGGCGAAGTTTTTCGGGCGGTATTTACGGGCGAGGACTTGATAGGACATGGCGCGATTTTACCGCAGAACGGGCCCTATACAAAGCAAGCCGAAAGCAAGCCGAAAGCAAGCCCGAAAGCAAGCCCGAAAGTAAGCCCGAAAGTAAGCCCGAAAACAGTTCCGAAAGCGAGGCCGCAAAGCGCGGCGCTTTTGCCTGGCGGCCGCACTGTCAGCCGCAATGGCAGGCACAGTAGCAGATGCCGCCGATAACAAAAAGGCAAGAATAGCAACGAGAATGACGCCGGAAAAGACTGCCGGCAAACGACGCGAGGTGCGGAAAACAGCTGGGAAAATCGACAAGACAAGAACTGCAGAATGACGAGCACGAGGACGGCGCCGCCGTGACGAAGCAACTACGATACCGACAATCGCGGGAATGATCCCGAAGGAGGCGAGCCTGATCTGCGGCACTTATGGTGAACGGCCGTGGCTGCTTCGTTCCCGACCTGACCAGGTTAGCCATGCCACAATGCGCAGGGGCCCGCCAGCCATGATTATAACGTAGTTCGGCGCCAGCCGTTATGCCAAACTGCGCAATCGGCAAAAAATCTGCACGATAGTGCCGCTCCTCATTTACCGATCGTTTGCCGCTTGCCTTTGCCCTTGCTTGCGAACGCAATAGCCGATGCCAGGCGGACCGCAAGCGAACGGCAGGCGACGCCGCGCCAGCCCGCCGCCCCTGGCCAACTGCCGCGTCCTATATAGATAGCCGGGTCCGCTGCGGAGTCATCTCGCTGCGGAGTCATCTCGCTGTGGAGTCATCTCGCCGTAGAGTCATATATATATGCGCCCGCCTCATGCACAGCCTTACAGACCGAGTTCTTGCCAGATCGAATCGACCCGCGCCTTTACTGCCGGCGTCATGGCAATCGTCCGGCCCCACTCGCGACTGGTCTCGCCTGGCCATTTATTGGTGGCGTCGATGCCCATCTTGCTGCCCAGACCGCTGACCGGCGAAGCGAAATCGAGGTAGTCGATCGGCGTATGGTCGACCAGCAGCGTGTCGCGCAAGGGGTCGACGCGCGTGGTGACGGCCCAGATCACCTCTTTCCAGTCGCGGATATTGACGTCGTCGTCGACCACGATGATAAATTTGGTATACATGAACTGGCGCAAAAAGCTCCAGACCCCGAACATGACGCGCTTGGCGTGGCCGGCATACTGCTTTTTCATCTGCACCACCGCCATCCGGTAGCTGCAGCCTTCGGGCGGCAGATAAAAATCGAGGATTTCCGGGAACTGCTTTTGCAGCAGCGGGATAAAGACTTCGTTGAGCGCCACGCCGAGCACGGCCGGCTCGTCGGGCGGTTTGCCGGTATAGGTCGAGTGATAAATCGGATCGCGGCGCATCGTGATGCGGTCGATCGTCAACACCGGAAACCAGTCCTGCTCATTATAGTAGCCGGTGTGGTCGCCGTACGGCCCCTCGAGCGCGTGCTCGTATCCGGACGGATGCGATTCATCGGGGTAGATATGCCCCTCCAAGACGATCTCGGCCGAACTCGGCACGCGCAGCTCGCTGCCGATGGCCTTGACCAGCTCGGTGCGACTGCCGCGCAGCAGGCCGGCAAATTGATATTCCGACAAACTGTCGGGCACCGGCGTGACGGCCCCTAATATAGTAGCGGGATCGGCGCCGAGCGCGACCGCGACCGGATACGGCTGGCCTTTATTGACTTGCGCATGTTCGCGGAAATCGAGCGCGCCGCCGCGCTGCGCCAGCCAGCGCATGATCACCTTGTTCGGTCCCAGCACTTGCTGGCGGTAGATGCCGAGGTTTTGGCGCTTCTTGTGCGGTCCCTTGGTAATCACCAGTCCCCAGGTGATCAGGGGCGCGACGTCGCCCGGCCAGCAATGCTGGATCGGCAATTTGCCGAGGTCGACGTCGTCGCCTTCCCAGACGATTTCCTGGCACGGCGCGCCGCGCACTTCTTTCGGCGCCATATCCCATACCGCCTTGACCAGCGAACCGAGACCGAGCAAATCCTTGACGCCTTTGGGCGGCTCCGGCTCCTTCAGGCGCGCCAGCAGATGGCCGATCTGGCGCAGCTGGCCGACGTCGGCCGCGCCCATGCCAAGCGCGACGCGGCGCGGCGTGCCGAATAAATTGCCGAGTACCGGCATGCGATGGCCGAGCGGATTTTCGAATAACAAGGCCGGACCGGCGGCGCGCAAAGTGCGATCGCACACTTCGGTCATCTCCAAATACGGGGAAATCGGGGCAGAAATCGTCTTTAGTTCATCAATTGCTTGCAACTGAGAAATAAAATCACGTAAATCGGAATATTTCATGAATTTTATGCTTTTCTAAAATTTTCGCTTTATGAATTAAAAACAAACGCCAAGTGCTTGATTCTATTGTTATTTATTCTACGCGATAGAAAATTATGAGATTAAAAAGTAATAATGAATTGTTTTTATAGTATTGACTTGATATAAACGAGATCCTACAATGCGCCAACTTGATGAAAAAGCCAGCGTCAAACGAACGCGGTGAGCAAGTCGGAGGAAACGGCGGCTATATCATTTTTCACGGGGGCGGGGCCCCATATGACATTTTAGGAGTGTTTTCAAAAGGCATCAGCCTTAACCCCGTAACAAGTTGTTCGCTACTGAAGCGCGCGCCCATAGGAGCCGTTCAGACAAACAGCGGCAACTCCGGCGTCTGCAGTGCGCGTTTCCGCGACCGCAGACGATATTTCTGATTTCGCGCCAAATGCGTCTGGCTGTCCATATATTGCAGCGGGATCGCTTCGTGCACGACGATTCGGGAGAACTCAATGATATTACGACTCAAACAGTCGTTATATGCCAAGCTGTCGGCCATCCGGGCAGAAGCTGGTATCAACCATAACACGACGGACCGCACAATTGCGGTAATGCAACAAGTTTTTATCGTTTTCACAATCAGTGTTGTCTTATTGCTGATTCTGATGTTTGCCGCGCCTGATATGGCCACGCAAATCAAAAACAATCTGTTCGGTGCCAGCAACGGCGCGAGCAACGGCACGACCACCGCCGCTGCAGACGAAGACGACGCGCCCGACATGACTGCCCTGCTGGCGCCAGCCGCGCCAGCCGCCGCTGCAAACGCCGCACCGACGGCTGCAGAGCCGGTCGCGGCCGCCGTGGCGCCCGCGACTGGCCATCAGCAAAAATGGGTCACGAGCTGGTTGTCGCGCCGCTATCGTGTTGCCAATGATGCAACAAACATGCTGGTCTCGACCGCCTATTCGACGGCCAACGACATCAAGCTCGACCCGCTCTTGATTCTGGCTGTGATGGCCATCGAATCGGGCCTGAATCCATTTGCCGAAAGCCCGGTCGGCGCCAAAGGTCTGATGCAGGTAATGACCAGCGTGCACCGTGCCCGCTTTCAAGAGCTCGGCGGCGTGCAAGCGGTGCTCAATCCGGTCGCCAACATCAAGGTCGGTTCGGCCATCCTGAAGGAATATGTGACGCGCGGCGGTTCGGTTGAAGCCGGGCTGAAAAGCTATGTCGGCGCCGCCGCCTTCGAACACGACGATGGCTACGGCAATCGCGTGCTCAACGAATATCGCCGCCTGAAGGATGTCTCGTCCGGCAAAAAGGTACCGATCACCTTCC
Organism: Oxalobacteraceae bacterium; assembly: GCA_021768485.1. Taxonomy (GTDB): domain Bacteria; phylum Pseudomonadota; class Gammaproteobacteria; order Burkholderiales; family Burkholderiaceae_D; genus JAIZVZ01. The sequence continues at coordinate 3,982 of JAIZVZ010000093.1, forward strand.
CCGGCATGGCCAAACGTCCGGCTGCCAGCGCCCCGGCGAAGCCGCACCTGGAAGCGCCGGCGCCCGAATCCAAAGGCGAGCGGGTGGTCGCGCTGTAAGCACCCGCATATATATATGCGGGCAAGGCAGATGTAGACCTGCCGCACACAAGAAAAACGGCCAGTCCGGCTTAGCCCGGACTGGCCGTTTTTTCATGGATGGTGCGCAGCCAGAAACACGCGCAGGCGCGCCACCGCCTCTTGCAGGTTTTCCATCGAGGTCGCATAGGAAATGCGCACATGGGTTTGCGCGGTATGCGCACCGAAATCGAGGCCCGGCACCAGCACCACTCCGGCTTCATTCAAAATGGCGATGCTGAGCTGATCGGCATTTTCGACGCCGCGATAAAACAAGGCGCTGCAATCGGCATAGATATAGAAAGCGCCGTCGGGCGCAACCGGAATCGCAAAGCCGAGCTCGCGCAGCGCCGGCACCAGATAATCGCGGCGCCGCTGAAATTGCGCCTTGCGCGCTTCGTATATGGCAATCGACTCAGGCAGAAAACACGCGAGCGCCGCCTGCTGGGCGATGCTCGAGGCGCAGATAAACAGGTTTTGCGCCAGTTTTTCGAGTGCCGGCACCAGCGATTCGGGCGCCACCAGCCAGCCCAGACGCCAGCCGGTCATATTGAAATACTTTGAAAAACTGTTGATGACGACGATATCGTCGCCGAGCGAGAGTGCCGAAAACGGCGCGCCGTCGTAAGACAGCCCCTGGTAAATCTCGTCGACGATGGTAAAACCGCCGCGCCGGCGCACCGCTTGCACAATTGCCGCCAGCTGATCGGGGGCAATCGAGGTGCCGGTCGGATTCGATGGCGAGGCCAGCAGCACGCCGCGCGTGGCCGCCTGCCAGTGGCGCTCGACCATCTCGCAATCGAGCTGGAAGCGCTGCGCCGGGCCGCTGGCGATCAGGCGCGCCTGGCCGCCGAAAGCCGAGACGAAATGGCGGTTGCACGGATAAGAGGGGTCGGGCAGCAGCACTTCGCTGCCCGGTTCGACCAGGGCGGCGCAGGCCAGCAGCAAAGCGCCGGAGGCGCCGGCGGTGACCACGATACGCTGCGGCGCCACTTCGAGGCCGAATACCTGCCGGTAGTGATCGGCGATCGCCTGCCGCAACTGCGGCAGGCCGGTGGCCGCCGTATATTGCAGCGTGCCGGCGGCCAGCGCCTGGCCGGCCGCCGCCAGGACTGCCGGCGCGGCGCCGAAATCGGGTTCGCCGATTCCCATATTGATGATGGAACGGCCTTGCTGTTCCAGGTTTGCCGCCAGTTTGCCGATTTCCATCACATGAAACGGCGCAATCTGCGCCAGACGCGAGGCAAGCAACAGCGGCGTCGGCTCAGGCAGATTCGGCATCATGGAATCTTATTTGTTCTTGTCGGCGTTCACTTCTGCTGGTCGCAGCTTGCCGGCCAGCTTGTCGAGCACGCCATTGACATATTTGTGGCCATCGGTGCCGCCGAAAGACTTGCTCAATTCGACCGCTTCGTTGATGACTACCCGATAAGGAATTTCGAGGTGGTTGACGAGTTCGAATGCGCCCAGCAGCAAGATCGCATGCTCGATCGGCGACAGCTCGGCGATATTGCGGTCGATCAGCGGCGCGATACTGGCCCGCAGGGCCGGCGCATCCTTGATCGCGCCGCGCAGCAGCACATTGAAATGCTCGGCATCGGCCTTGTCGAAACCGTGCGCCGCCTTGATATGGGCGGCAACCGCACCGGCGTCTTCCTTGCCAAGCAACCATTGATACATGCCCTGCAAAGCAAATTCGCGCGCGCGGTGGCGCGGTGTGCGGTTCTTGCTTGGGTTCGCGTGCAGGTTTTTTTCAGTCATGATTGCATCCTAATTGTTGTCAGACCTGTTCCAGCAGGTCCTTGTATGAAGCCGGTAATGAAGTGGAAGTGGAAGCGAAAACGGAGACAGATGGCCGGCCGCCCCTTGCCGGCGGCCGCGGGCACCTCAGTCGTCTTCGCCGCCATCGGCCAGCGCTTCGAGCGCCATCGCCAGATTGGCCATTTCGATTGCCACGCGGGCGCTGTCGGCGCCCTTTTCGGCCATTCTCACTTCGGCCTGCTCGTCGTTTTCAGTAGTCAGGATCGCATTGGCGATCGGGATGCCGTAATCGAGCGAGACGCGGCTGATGCCGGCCCCCGACTCATTCGACACCAGTTCAAAGTGATAGGTCTCGCCGCGGATGACCGCGCCAAGCGCGATCAGGGCATCGAATTGCTGGGTATCGGCCATTTTTTGCAGCGTCAACGGCACTTCGAGCGCGCCCGGCACGGTCAGATGCAGGATATCGCTGTCATCGACTCCGAGGTGTTTCAATTCGGCCAGGCAGGCCGCCGCCAGGCCATGGCAGATGTCGGCATTAAAGCGCGCCTGCACGATTCCGATGCGCAAACCGGCACCGGACAAATTGCTTTCATAATTAGCTGTCGTCATGGCTTACTCCTGATATTGGTTGAAATTGCGGATACCGATCACGGCCGTCATGCCTTGATTTCATAACCGACCACTTCGAGCTTGAAGCCCGTCATCGACGGCATCTTGCGCGGACTGGTCAACAAGCGCATCTTGCTCACGCCGAGGTCTTTCAAGATCTGCGCGCCGATGCCATAAGTGCGCAAATCGATGGGGGTTTGCGCATGCGGCTTGGGCACATCGCCAAATTGCGCAAACAGCTGTTCGGGCGTTTCTTCGCAGTTGAGCAAGACCATCACACCGCTGTCGGCGGCCTTGATCGCGGCCATCGCCGCATCGACGGTCCAGGAATGGGCATCGGATTTGGTGTCGAGCAAATCGAGCATCGACAGCGGTTGATGAACCCGCACCACAGTCTCCTGGCCGGCGTCGATCTTGCCGTGCACCAGCGCCAGATGGGCGTCGCCGCAAGGCTTGTCGCGATAGGCAACCACCGTGAACGGGCCATGCGCGGTAACGATCTGGCGTTCGGCGACGCGTTCGACCATCGATTCGTTCTGGCTGCGGTAATGGATCAGGTCGGCGATGGTGCCGATCTTGATGCCGTGCTTCTTGGAAAATTCAAGCAAGTCGGGCAGGCGCGCCATCGTGCCGTCATCCTTCATCACTTCGCAGATGACGGCAGCCGGCGTCAGGCCGGCCATTTCAGTCAAGTCGCAGCCGGCTTCGGTATGGCCGGCACGCATCAGGACGCCGCCTTTTTGCGCGCGCACCGGAAAAATATGGCCCGGCTGCACGATGTCGCTGGCGGTGGCGTCCTTGGCGACGGCCACGGCAATCGTGCGCGCGCGGTCGGCCGCCGAAATGCCGGTGGTAACGCCTTCGGCCGCTTCGATCGATACGGTAAAATTGGTGCCGAAAGAACTGCCGTTCTGGGCCGCCATCATTGGCAACTTCAATAATTCGCAGCGCTCTTCGGTCAGCGTCAGGCAGACCAGGCCGCGGGCGAACTTGGCCATGAAATTAATTGCTTCAGGAGTAACAAAATCGGCAGCCAAGACCAGGTCACCTTCATTTTCGCGGTCTTCTTCGTCGACCAGAATAACCATGCGGCCGGCAGCAAGCTCGGCGACGATCTCTAGCGTGGTGGAAATGGACATATTGAATATCTTTCGGGACAATTTTATGCGTACATTGATGCAACCCGCTATTTTAAAGGATTTAAACGACAACGATTTTATTTTCATGCCAGATTGCGCGTATCGCTGCCCTTGGCCGCCCGCAAGCGCCCTCATTTCATGGAAATTGCTTAAAATTCAGGCAGGCGGCCATGAAGCGTTGCCGGCATGCGTGAAAAGACGCCAGGCAGACCTCGCATCATTGATATAAAAACCATCGACAGCGGCTGGGCAAAGATTAGAATATATGCTTGGAATAAGCTTGAAACAAGGGAAACACAAGCGAAACACAGGCAAAACACAAGCGGGAACCAGCACAGGGCAGGCAATATCTCATGCCGCCACCGGAGCGCAGCGACGCAGGTCGACATTATTAAAATGGCAATAACCGATTTTCTGTTACGGAGATTCCGATGCGCACTCTGCAGATACTGGCGGTCTACACCATTCTTTTCTCCGCAGTGCTAAGCCTGCAAGCCTGCGCACAAAACGCGACGACGACCGGCAATGGCGGCTACGGCCCCCATCCGACGCTGCCTGAACCGCATCACAGCCTGGTGCCGACCGTCAAAATTGCCCCGGCCGTCGGCTGGCCGGCCGGAGCGACGCCCGTTGCCGCCAGCGGCCTGGCGGTGCGTGCCTATGCGCGCGAGCTCGATCATCCGCGCTGGCTCTATGTGCTGCCCAACGGCGATTTACTGGTGGCCGAGACCAATGCCCCGCCCAAACCCGGCGACGGCAAAGGCATCCGGGGTGCGATCATGGGCATGGTCATGAAGAAGGCCGGGGCCGGCGTCGACAGCGCCAACCGCATCACCCTGCTGCGTGGCATTGACGAAAACGGCGTGGCGCAGACCCGCTCGGTTTTTTTGCAAGGCCTGCATTCGCCGTTCGGCATGGCCCTGGTCGGCCATACTCTGTATGTCGCCAATACCGACGCCGTCCTGCGTTTTCACTACACCGATGGCGCCACCCACCTGAGCGATCCCGGCGTCAAGGTGGCCGACCTGCCGGCCGGGCCGATCAACCACCACTGGACCAAGAACCTGATTGCCAGCAGCGATGGCACGCGGCTGTACGTAACAGTCGGTTCGAACAGCAATATCGCTGAAAACGGCATCGCGGCCGAGGAAAACCGCGCCTGCATTCTCGAAATCGATATCGCCAGCGGCAAGACGCGCGTGTTCGCCTCGGGCCTGCGCAATCCGAACGGTCTGGCCTGGAATCCGCAAAGCGGCGCCTTGTGGACCACCGTCAATGAGCGCGATGAACTGGGCAACGACCTCGTGCCCGACTATATGACATCGGTAAAAGACGGCGCATTCTATGGCTGGCCCTACAGTTATTTTGGCCAGCATGTCGATCTGCGCGTGCAGCCGCAAAAACCGGAGCTGGTGGCCAGGGCCATCGCTCCCGACTATGCGCTGGGCAGCCATACGGCATCGCTGGGCCTGGCGTTTTACGATAAAGCGCTGTTGCCGGCGCATTATGCCAACGGCGCCTTCATCGGCCAGCACGGCTCCTGGAACCGCAATCCGCGCGTCGGCTATAAAGTCGTGTTCGTCGCTTTTGCCGACGGCAAGCCGAAAGGCATGCCCGAAGACGTCTTGACCGGCTTCGTCAATGCCAACGGCGAAGCGATGGGCCGCCCGGTCGGCGTGGCAGTCGATGCCGGCGGCGCCGTCCTGGTGGCCGACGATGTCGGTAATACGATCTGGCGCCTGACACCGCGCTGACCGCCTGCGGCAGCGATGCCGGCTCACCCCGCCATACGAGGGTGAGGCCAGGCATTGCCGCAGAACATGCTAAAGTTACACTCTGCGTCCACCATTCAAAGAAAGCGACAGAGTGAAGAAAACGTTTAGCCTCGCCCTTGCCTGCGTCTGCCTGGCAAGCACCCTGCTCCCCGCCAACGCCGCGCCGACCAATGCCGCCGACCGCCAGTTCAAGGCAATCTATACCGCCGAATGGCAATGGCGCGTGAGCCAGCATCTCGATGGCGACAGCGAAAGCGACGACCGCATCGAAGCCGCGCTGCCGCATGTCGATCCCCAGACCGAAGCGAGCCATCTGGCGCGCTGGCAAAGCGTGATGGCGCAGCTCGAGCATGTGGCGCGCGACAAGCTGTCGCCGCGCGAGCGCATCAACTACGCTGTCTACCGGGCGCAAATCGGCGTGCTGATCGATGCCCAGCGCTTTCGCGAATATGAAAAGCCGCTCAATGCCGACAGCTCTTTCTGGACCGACGTCAGCAGCACGGCGCGCCAGAACTTCAAGACCCCGGCCGACTACCGCAATTTCATCGCGCAAATGGGCGATGTGCCGCGCTACTTTGCCGAGCAAACCGCCAATATGCGCGCCGGCCTGGCGCGCGGCTTCACTGCGCCCAAAGTCACGCTGATCGGGCGCGACGTTTCGCTGGCCTCGATCGCCGAAGCCAAAGCGCCCGAAGACACGGTGTTCTACATTCCATTCAAAAGCATGCTGGCCTCGATCCCCGCCGCTGAACAGGCCCGCCTGCGCAGCGACGCCGCGCGCGTCATTGCGGAAAAAGTGCAGCCGGCCTACGCCGCGCTGCAAAAATTCATGCGCGACGAATACGTGCCGCGCGCACGCGAAACGCTGGCCGCCGAAAGCCTGCCGGACGGCAAAGCCTACTATCAATCCAAAATTGTCGAGTTCACCACGACCGCGCTGACGGCCGAACAAATCCACAGGATCGGCCTCGAAGAGATGGCAAAGATCAATGCCGAAATGCTGGCGACGATGAAGCAGACCGGCTTTGCCGGCGATTTGCCGGCCTTTCTGCAGTTTCTGCGCAGCGATCCGCGTTTTTACGCGCGCACGCCGGACGAATTGCTGATGCGCGCCGCCTACATCGCCAAGGCCTTCGATGCCCGCGCCGATCAGTATTTCGGTTATCTGCCGCGGCGCCGTTTTGCCGTCCTCGCGGTACCGCCCGAGCAAGCGCCCTACTACACCTCGGGGCGCGGCGGCCCCGGCGTCTACTACGTCAACACCTACGATCTGCCGTCGCGCGCGCTGTACAGCCTGCCGGCGCTGACCTTGCACGAATCGGCGCCCGGCCATGCGTTCCAGATGCCGGTGGCGCTCGAACAGACAGATTTGCCGCCGTTTCGCCGCGCCTACATCTCGGCCTTCGGCGAGGGCTGGGCCCTGTACTGCGAACGGCTCGGCAGCGAAATGGGCATCTACACCACGCCTTACGAAACCTTCGGCATGCTGAGCTACCAGGCCTGGCGTGCGGCACGCCTGGTGGTCGACACCGGCATTCATGCAAAGGGCTGGACGCGGGCCCAGGCCCAGGCTTATTTGCACGACAATACCGCGCTGTCGCAGCATGAAATCGAGACCGAAGTGGACCGCTACATCTCGTGGCCGGGCCAGGCTTTGTCGTATTACCTCGGAGAGATGGCCATCATCAGGGCGCGCAAGAAGGCCGAAACGGCGCTCGGCGCCCGCTTCGATATCCGCGCCTTCCACGACACGGTGCTGCAGCTCGGTTCGGTCCCGCTGCCGGTGCTCGAGGCGCGCATCGACACCTTCATCGCCGACGGCGGCAAGAGCCCATACGGGCCGAAATCAATGCCGGCATACTAAGCGCTTTCCAAGACCTGCAGCATGTCCGCAATCACGCTGCGGACCTCTGCTGCCGGTATGCGCACGGGCCTCGGAGAGAGCCGCCAAGGATGGCGGCAGCGTCGACAAACGCGACGCAAGACTTGGTTAAAGTCCCATTTCGCTTTCAGGCTAGCGCCCCGGCGGCGTCCGGCGGCGGTCGAATTTCCTTCGTGCGCCTGTTTGTCCATCGCAACGCCGTCAACGCCCCGCCAGCCGCTCGGCATCGCAACCGGCTGCGGCGAAGCGCCGGGCCGGATCGCCGGCGCGGGTCGCCACCACCGGCATCCGTTGCGCACCGCTGACCTGGGCCAGATTCGGCGGCGGCAGCGGCCACCAGCGCGCGATCGACTGCGGCACGGTCGGCTCGATGCTGGCGCCCGGTTGCGGCACCAACACCCGCACGTCGGCGCAGCGCGCGGCGGCCAGCACGCGTTCAGGCGGTTCGCTCCACGGATGGTGGGCCAGCGCGAACAATGCCCAATGCACCGGAATCATCGTCCGTCCGCGTACCAGTACATTGGCGGCCACCGCCTGCTCCGGCCCCAGATGCAGATCGGGCCAGTCGGCATCATATTGGCCGGACTCGATCAGTGTGACGTCAAACGGACCGAGACGCGATCCGATCTCGCGCAGCGCCGGAAAAAAACCGGTGTCGCCCGAATAATAGGCGCTGTGCGCGGGCCCGTTCAGCGCAAAGCCAGCCCACAAGGTGCGATCGGTCGCCGGCCGCACGCGGCCCGACGAATGGCGCGCCGGCGTGGCCGTCAGCCGCACGCCGCCGACCGAGGTCGCCTGCCACCAGTCCAGTTCGACGATGCGCCGCTCAGGCACGCCCCAGCGCCGCAGATGGGCACCTATACCGAGCGGCACCACGAATAATGCGCCACCCTGCTTCAGCCGCATCACGGTGGCGTAATCGAGATGGTCGTAATGGTCGTGCGAAATGAGCACGACATCAATCGGCGGCAGATCATCGAGCGCGATCGGCGGCGCATACCAGCGCCGCGGCCCGGCCCACTCGACCGGCGAGGCGACCTCGCTCCAGATCGGGTCGGTCAAGACGCGCAAGCCGTCGATCTCGAGCAGCGTCGACGAATGGCCGAGCCAGGTCACGCGCAAACCACTGTCTGGCGCCTGCAGGAATTGCTGGCCGCGGCTGCGCACCACAGCCACCGGCGCGCTCGGCCGCGCCTCGGGATCGCGGTCGAACAGGCGCGACATGGCCGCGCGCAAATTGATCCAGACCGGCTCGGGGTTATTGAAGCGGCCGTCGTGCCATTCCGGCGAACGCTCGATCGTCGTCAATTGCGGTCCCGACGGCAGTTGACCGAAAGTGGCGCAACCGGCCAGCAGTGCCGCCGCCAGCGCGATTAACAGCGCCAATACGGCGACGCCGGCCAGCCAGCGGCGCCCGCGGCGCAATGCCGGCGCGCCGCCTGTGTTGTTGGCGCTGTTTGTATTGTTGGCGCTGTTTGTGTTGTCGACGCTATCGCCACGGCTGCCGGCGCTCGCCGGACGCATGGCGGCGGCGCGGATTTCACGCGCTTCCAGTACCGGTCGCGAAGCACCGCTGCGGGCCACCGACAGCATGGCCGCGGCCACGCTATCGGTCGACAGGATGGCGTCGGGCCACAAGCGGCGCGCCAGCGGCAACAGCGGCGCCATCAAAATATAGAGCATGCGATACGACCTCGTCTTGGAACGCACGCCATGCAATGGCTCGATGACGCCGGGCCGAAACAGAAAGACAGCCTTGAACGGCAGGCGCAGCAGGGCATTTTCGGTACGACCCTTGACCCGCGCCCACATGCTGCGGCCTCGCTCGCTGCTGTCGGTGCCGGCTCCCGAGACATAGACAAACGTCATGGCCGGACTGGCCGGCGCCAGCACGCGCGCCGCCGCCAGCGTCAAATCGTAGGTCAGACGCGCGTAATCGCGCTCGGTCATGCCGGCCGACGACACGCCAAGGCAAAAAAAGCAGGCATCGTAGCCGCGCAATTGATCTTCGACGGCGCTGTAATCGAACAGGTCGGGCACGATCAATTCGCGCAGCTTCGGATGCGATTGCGCACCGGGCGTGCGACCGATGCTCAAGACTTCGCTGACGTCCGCGGCCAGCAGGCAGGCACGCAAGACGCCCCGGCCGACCATGCCGGTGGCGCCGAACAGCACGACCCTCATGCTGCACCATCCTGCCGCGCGGCGCTGGCATTAGTCTGCGGCAAGGCACACGGCATGGCGTGCGGCGGGCTGTATTTCCGGTTCAAGTCAGGCATAATGTTTCCTTCTTAAAAATTTAATGAGTGCGTAATCACTCATAATTCGCTTAAAAATAAATCACTGATTAATGCCGCACCACCGCATTCCAAAACGCGTCGAAACCCAGGGCCTTGTAACTGTCGGCCTGCTGCGGAAACTGGCCGATGAAATCGATGCTGATATCTGCCAGCGCAACCATGATGGCGCCGATGAATGGCGGCGGCTGTTCGCGCAAGACATGTTGTGCCAGGCTTTCTTCCATCATTACATTAACGGCGGCAAACGCCTGCATGGCAACCGTCTTGCTGTGCTCGCTGACGCGCTCCGACAAACCCAGTTGCGACAGGACTTTGCGCTGCTGCGGATGGGCGACGCCCCAGCTTACATATTTATCCCACACATGGGCGGCGCGTGCACGGATCGAAGCAGCGGCAGGAAAGCTTGCCATCATCATTTCGCCCAATTGGCTTTTCAATGTCAGATACAGGTCGTTCAACAAGATATCTTTGGAACTGAAATAGGTAAACAAGGTTCCTTCGGCGACACCTGCCTGGCGCGCGATCGCGGCCGTCGACGCCGCCAGTCCATGCTCGGCCATCACCGCGATGGCGGCAGCCAGGATGGCATTGCGTTTGTCTTCGCTGCGGGGTCGGGCCATGGGATGTGATTTACGTTCAAGTTAAATGAGTATATACTCATT
>JAIZVZ010000153.1 GCA_021768485.1 Oxalobacteraceae bacterium
CGCCACGAACGCCGCCACCGCGTCGGCCAGCGGCGAGGTGGCGGCCGGCGCGGCATAGCCGATCGCCAGCCGGCGTCCCTTGGCGCCACGGAAGCTGTCGATCTCCTCGCGCATCCGGCCCAGCTCTTTTTCGATCGAACGGGAGCGCCGTATCATGGCCTGCCCGCACACCGTCAGCGCGGCGCCGCGCGCGGTCCGCACCAGCAGCTCGGCGCCGACATCGCGCTCCAGTTCCTTGATGGACTTGCTCAGCGCCGACTGCGTCAGATGCAATAACTTGGCGCCTTCCTGAATACTGCCGGCATCGGCCACCGCTATCAAAGCCTTGAGTTGATTCAGTTTCATAGATCTCTGCAGTTGACCAGGTTGACGTCACTTCTTTGCAAGTTCCGTGCCTCACATCCCCCCATGAGCAAAACGACTAGGCTTGAATAAATGTCGTTAGTGCGGCGCGGACAAATCCCGGACACTGCATTCGCTGCCGGATGAACCTCCTCACTAGCCATCACACAATGAAAAAAATTCTCTGTCCAACACTGCTCTTCTCCGCCGCCATGTTTTCCGCCACGGCTGCGGCGCAACAAAGTCAGCTCAGCCAGATGTATTCGGCGTTTGGTTCCGGCCTCGGCCCGCAGGCCTTCGGCGTGGCGCCGGGACGCGAGATGCTGGTGTTCTACGGTTCGCTGGATATGGCGATCAACGCCATCCATGTCGGCGACCAGTCGGCGCAACGCATGCAGAGCGGGAATGTGTGGACCTCCAAAATCGGCCTCTACGGCCAGGAGAATCTGGGCGATGGCTGGACCTCGTTCTTCCGGCTGGAATCCGGCCTGTACGCCGATACCGGCGCCCAGCAGGACAGCAGCTCGCTGTTCAACCGCGCCTCCTACGTCGGCTTGCAGAATCCGGATTTCGGCACGCTGTCGCTGGGCCGCCAGTATTCGTCGCTGGGAGCGGCGGCGCTGGGCGCCGACGTTTATCTCGGCAACGCCCATGAGTCGATCTACTCGTATTTGCTGAACACGTCCGGCCTCGGCGGCAAAGGCAATACCGACGCGGCGGCGCGGCTGAATAAAACCGTGCGCTACATCTCGCCCAAGATCGGCAACCGGGTCAGCTTCGACGCCAGCTATTCCTTCAAGTCGGACCAGAGCACCGGACCGGCGGCGCACGCCAAGACCGTGGCCGTCAATTATGCCGACAGCAGCACCGTGGTCGGCGTCGGCTTCGGCCAGAGCTGGTGCGATCCGGCCACCAGCGGCAGCTGCCCGAGCAAGGACGCCGGCATCGCGGCGGTGCGCACCGACATCACCATCGTCAGCGCCACCCAGGATCTGGGGCCGCTGGTCGGCACCGCCGCCTATCTGCGCTTCGCGCCCCGGAGTGCCGGCGCCGGCGTCGGCAACCTGTACACGCTGGGCGTGGAGAAGATGGCCGGTCAAGACCTGTGGCGGGCGGCGTTCGCCTACCGCGACACCTCGGCCCCCGGCAACTACGCCTACGGCGCCACGCTGGGCGTCGATCATTTTCTGTCGAAGCGCACCGCCTTGTATGCGCGGCTGGGACTGTTGAAGAACGGCCCGCAATCCAGCCTGATCTACAACTACGAGGCCAGCGGCGGCAATCCCACCATGGCGGCAGGCCAGAACGCCCGCGACCTGTCGCTTGGCATGTACCACGCTTTTTAACCATCACTCAACTCATTCAGTCAGGAGCAATCGCATGTCCATCCATTTCGTCGACGATTTTGTGGAAACCCATCGTGAAACCTATCAGCGCCTGTCCGACAATGTCTGGCAGTTTGCCGAACTGGGTTACGAAGAAATCGATTCCTCGCGCGCCCACATCGAACAACTGAAGCGCGCCGGCTTCACGCTGCGCGAAGGCGTGGCCGGCATTCCGACCGCGTTTGTGGCGGAAGCCGGCGAAGGCGGTCCGATCATCGGCATCCTCGGCGAGTTCGACGCCCTGTCCGGCCTCAGCCAGCAAAGCCAGGCGGTGTGCTGCCAGCCATCGACCGAGATCACCAACGGCAACGGCCATGGCTGCGGCCACCACCTGCTGGGCACCAGCGCGCATCTGGCGGCGGTCGCCGTCAAAGACTATCTGCGGCAACACGGCTTGCCCGGCACGGTGCGCTTCTACGGTTGCCCGGCCGAGGAAGGCGGCTACGGCAAGACCTATATGGCGCGCGCCGGCCTGTTCGACGATCTGGACGCGGCGCTGACCTGGCACCCCGGCGTGGTCAACGGCGTGATGAACATCGAGGCGCTGGCCTGCAAGACCGTGTACTTCCGCTTCACCGGCGTTTCGGCCCACGCCGGCGCCTCGCCACACCTGGGACGCAGCGCGCTGGACGCGGTGGAACTGACCAACGTCGGCAGCAATTACCTGCGCGAGCACATGCTGTCCGACGCGCGCCTGCATTACGCGATCACCAACGCCGGCGGCGTGGCGCCGAATGTGGTGCAGGCCAACGCCGAGGTGATGTACATGATACGCGCGGCCAACAACCAGGATGTGAGCGAGCTGTACGAGCGCGTCTGCGCCATCGCCCAGGGCGCCGCCATGATGACCGGCTGCACGCTGGAAATCGCCCTGCATTCGGCCTGTTCGAACATCGTGCTGAACACGGTGCTGAATGAACTGATGCACGAGAAACTGACCGTGCTCGGCGTGCCGAAATACGACGACTCGGAACTCGGCTTCGCCGCCGCCATCCACGACACCGTGTCGCGCCAGGAAGTGGCGATGTCCAACAAAATGCTGCAGGCCGCGTGGCGCGATCCCAAGCCGCTGTACGACATCGTCGAGCCGCTGGATTCGAAGAAAGCGCTGCGCATGCACGGCTCCACCGACGTCGGCGACGTCAGCTGGGTGACGCCGACCGCGCAATGCATGACCGCCTGCTTCGCCTTTGGCTCGTCGCCGCACTCGTGGCAATGGGTCTCGCAGGGCAAGAGCAAGATCGCGCACAAGGGCATGCTGTACGCCGCCAAGGCGATCGCGGCCTCGGCGCTGGAGCTGTTCGCCAACCCCGCCCTGCTGGCCGCCGCCAAGGCCGAACACGCGGAGCGGCTGCAAGGCTCGCCTTACGTTTGCCCGATACCGGAAGGCGTCAACCCACCGCTGCCGGCCGTCGCTGCGGCGTAACCCGGCATGCCGGCCGCCA
>JAIZVZ010000154.1 GCA_021768485.1 Oxalobacteraceae bacterium
TACGCTCGGTCTCTTGTTGCGAGACCGGATGTACCGGTCTCGCCTTGCCAGAGCTTCACGTTCATGACCGGCGGGCAGTCAGACGCCGCTGGAATCTTGTAGGTCGAGGGTGCATGTGTCGTCAGGCGACCGTCCTTGTGGAAGACAAGCTCTTCACGCGTGAGCCAGCCCATCCCCTGGATGAAACCGCCTTCGATCTGGCCGATATCGATCGCCGGATTCAGGGAGCGGCCGGCGTCATGCAGGATATCGGCGCGCAGCACGCGGTATTCGCCGGTCAGCGTATCGATCACCACTTCGGCGCAGCAGGCGCCATAGGCGAAATAGAAGAAGGGCCGTCCCTTGAGCGTGCCAGCGTCATAGTGGATGCGGGGTGTGGCATAGAAGCCGGCATCCCAGAGCTGGATCCGCGCCTTGTAAGCAGCCGGTACGATCGCGGCGAAATCCTCGCTGATGTCTCCGGCCGAGATCTTGCCGTCCGCAAAGCTCACGGCCATATCGTCGGCCAGCGAATGGCGGTTGCGGAAGAAAGCGGCGAGTCGCGTCGTGACCTTGCGCGCAGCATCCTGCGCGGCCTTGCCGTTGAGGTCAGCCCCACTGGAAGCCGCTGTCGCGGAGGTATTGGGCACACGGCTGGTATCGGTGGCCAGCAGACGGACCTTGTCGAGCGGCAGGCCGAATTCATGCGCCACCACCTGGGCGATCTTGGTGTAGAGCCCCTGGCCCATTTCGGTGCCACCGTGGGTCACAAGCACCGTGCCGTCGGCATACAGATTGACCTGTGCGCCGGCCTGATTGAAGAAAGTTGCCGTGAAGGAAATGCCGAATTTGACCGGCACCAGTGCGATGCCGCGCTTGAGAACCGGGTTGGCTGCATTGAATGCGGCAATGGCTTCGCGGCGCGCAACATAGTCGGCATCGTGGGCAAGCGCATCGACCAATTGCGGCGCGATGTTGTCTTCCACCACCATGCCGTAATGGGTCGTCGTGCGTTCGGCTTCGCCGGGCAGACCGTAGAAATTTGCGCGGCGGATGTCGAGCGGATCGCGACCGAGATGGTGGGCGATATCGTCGAGGATGTATTCAATGGCGAAAATACCCTGCGGACCGCCGAAGCCACGGAACGCGGTATTCGAAACGGTATTGGTGCGGCAGCGCAGACTGCGGATGCTTACCGCATCGAGGTAGTAGGTATTGTCGAGATGGAAGATCGCGCGGTCATTGACCGGCCCGGAGAGGTCGGCCGAAAAGCCACAGCGCGAAGCCATGCTCACTGCGAGACCGGTGAGTCGGCCGCTGGTATCAAATCCGGCATCCCACTCGAAGGTGAAATCATGACGCTTGCCGGTGATCATCATGTCATCGTCACGATCGAGTCGCATTTTCACGGCATGACCGGTTTTCCAGGCCGCGAGTGCGGCGGCGCAGGCCACCTGCGCTGACTGGGATTCCTTGCCGCCAAAGCCGCCACCCATGCGCCGGCATTCCACGCTGACCTGGTGCGAGGCCCAGCCGAGCGTATGTGCCACGGCGTGCTGCATTTCGGTGGGATGCTGGGTGGAGCTGAGCACATGCATGCTGTCGGCTTCACGCGGCAGCGCCATGGCAATTTGGCTTTCCAGATAGAAGTGTTCCTGCCCGCCCAGATTGGCGCGGCCTTGCAGGCGATGTGGTGCCGCTGCCAGCGCGGTGGCTGCATCACCACGGGTGACGCTCACGGGCGGCAGTACCCAGGATTCGGCAGCGACCGCCGAGGGAATATCGAGCAGCGCGGGCAGGACGTCGTATTCGATCTTCGCGCGGCGGGCTGCGCGGCGGGCTTCGTCATGGCTTTCCGCCACGACAAGGAACACCGGCTGGCCCCGGAAGTGAACCATGCCGCTGGCCAGGACCGGATCATCATGCAACGGTGTCGGCCCGCAATCGTTCAGGCCGGGAATGTCTTCGGCGGTGAGCACTTCCACGACGCCCGGCGAAGCCGCCACGGCGGAAAGGTCGATGGCAAGGATACGGCCGTGCGTGCAGGTGGACAGGCCGAATGCGGCGTGCAGGCAGCCGACAGGCTCGGTCATGTCATCGATGTAGGTGGCGCGGCCGCTCACATGCAGCGGCGCGCTTTCGTGGCGCAGGGGTTTTCCGACGGTGGCGCTCATGCGGTCACCTCCTCAAGACGGACCATGCCGTGCTGTGTGAGTTCGAGCCACAAGCGGCGCAGCAGGTTACGGGCGACCTGCTTGCGGTAGGCGCCTGAAGCACGCATGTCGTCGATCGGCTGAAAGTCCAGATCCAGCGCATTCATGGCCGCTTCCACCGCACGCAGCTCGAAGGCCTGGCCGAGCAGGGCGGCTTCGGCCTGGCGGGCACGCGACGGTGTGGCGGCCATGCCACCGAAAGCGATGCGGACATGACTGACGATGCCGGCTTCAAGTTGCAACGAGAAACCGGCGCAGACGGCGGAGATGTCCTGATCCACGCGCTTGCTGACTTTCCAGCTACGGAAACGGCGTGCGGGCGTGGCACGCGGCACCCGCAGCGCGCGTACGAATTCGCCAGCCTGCAGGGCGTTTTTCTGGTAACCCAGATAGAAATCCTCAAGCGGCAGTTCGCGTGTTTCCTCGCCACGCTGCAGTACGATGCGTGCGCCAAGTGCAATCAGGCCCGGCATCGAATCCCCGATAGGGGAACCATTGGCGATATTGCCGCCGAGCGTGCCGGCATTGCGCACTGGGGTCGAGGCAAAAGCGCGGGCAAGCTCGCTCCATTGCGGCTCATCGCGGCTGAGGACGTCAAAGGCATCGGTGAGACTCACGCTTGCACCGATGGTGATCCATTCGGAACCGGTTTCGGTGCGGTGCAATTCGCTGACCGCGCCGATATGGAGGATGTCGCCAAGTTCGCGCAACTGCTTGGTGACCCACAGGCCGACGTCAGTGCCGCCTGCAAGGATGCGGGCTTCGGGAAGTTCCAGGCGCAGGCGGGCGAATTCGGCAAGACTGCGTGGCGCGAGGAACCGGCCACCCGGGGCGGCGTAATCCAGTGACGGCTCGCTGGCCAGATCTTCGAGCGCAGCGCGCAGCGGGGCGCGCTCGATGCGCTGGATCGGATATTCGCGGCTGCGTTTGGCGGCGTCCAGGATCGGGCGGTAACCGGTGCA
>JAIZVZ010000094.1 GCA_021768485.1 Oxalobacteraceae bacterium
GGCGGCACCGGCAAAGGCGGCGCGGCCATGAAAAAAGCTGATTTTGTTTTTCTTGAACAGAAACAGGATGCCGTCGTTATTCTGCTTGACGACCGTATTTTTACGCGCCAGCATCTGCGGCAGATTCAGCTTCAAGCCGGCGATATCGATGCCGTGCTCGGCAAAGCTGTGGCCGGCGTGCTCGAAATGCTCGGACGACTGCAGCATCGCTTTCGATGGAATGCAGCCGACATTGGTGCAGGTGCCGCCCGGGGCCGGGCCGCCGGCGGCATTTTTCCAGTCATCGATGCAGGCCACCGAAAAGCCGAGCTGGGCCGCGCGGATCGCCGCGATATAGCCGCCGGGGCCGGCGCCGATCACGATCACATCGAAAGATTTCACTTCGTTTTCTGTACTCATTTTTTATCCTAGGGTTCTTCGGGAATAAAGATCCAGGCCAGCAGATAGGCGACCAGACCGATTCCTACCGATAAGGTGAACAACACGAACAGCAAGCGCCAGATCCACGATTCCAGGCCGGTGGCGCGCGCCAGGCCGCCGCACACGCCGCCGAGCCAGCGGTCGCTCTTCGAGCGCCGCAGGCGATTGAGCTGGTCGACCAGATCGGCGCCGCTGCCTGGCTGCGCCGGCCCGCTGCCGAGCAAACGGCGTTTGGCCAGTTCGAACTCGGCGTCGGTCAAGGCCCCGCTTTGGTGCAATTCATGCAAACGCTTGATTTCATCAGCGATATTCATGCCGCCCTCCTCGTCGATTGCCTGAAACGTGGAACGGGCCGATCGCAATCGGCCCGCGCTTGAAGCTTACAGGTCCAGCAGCAGCCGCGACGGGTCTTCCAGCGTTTCCTTCATCGCCACCAGTCCGAGCACCGCTTCGCGGCCATCGATGATGCGGTGGTCGTAAGACATCGCCAGATAGTTCATCGGCCGCACCACGACCTGGCCGTTTTCGACCACGGCCCGCTCCTTGGTCGCATGCACGCCGAGAATCGCCGATTGCGGCGGGTTGATGATAGGCGTCGACAGCATCGAACCGAAAATGCCGCCGTTGGAAATCGAGAAGGTGCCGCCGGTCAGATCGTCGAGCGTCAGCTTGCCCTGGCTGGCCTTGGCGCCGAATTCGCCGATCTTCTTTTCGATGTCGGCAATCGACATCTGGTCGGCATTGCGCAGAATCGGCACCACCAGGCCGCGCGGCGAACCGACCGCGATGCCGATATCGAAGTAGCCGTGATAGACGACATCGTTGCCATCGACCGAGGCATTGATGATCGGGTATTTTTTCAGCGCGGCGACCACGGCCTTGACGAAAAACGACATGAAGCCGAGCTTGACGCCGTGTTCTTTTTCAAAGCGCTCCTTGTACTTGTTGCGCAAGTCGATCACCGGCTGCATATTGACTTCGTTAAAAGTCGTCAGAATCGCATTGGTCGATTGCGACTCCACCAGACGCTCGGCAATCCGGGCCCGCAGACGGCTCATCGGCACCCGCTCTTCGGGGCGGTTGCCGAGACCGGCGGCCACCGGCGCGGCCACGGCCACCGGCGGCAACTTGGCCTGCGGCGCGGCCGGCGCCAGCGGCGCAACAACAGGCGTGGCCGGCCGCTCGACTGCTGCCAGCACGTCGCCCTTGAGGATGCGGCCGTCGCGGCCGCTGCCAGCGACCTGGGCGGCCGTCATATTATGATCGGCCAGAATTTTGGCGGCAGCCGGCATCGCGATCGCGGCCGCCTGGGCCGGCGGCGCGGCCGGCGCCGCTGTTGTCGCGGTTGTCGCAGCCGCCGCTGTTGTCGCTGTTGCCGCGGCAGGCACGCCGGCGGCGGCTTCGGAATCGATCAGCGCAATGACTTCGCCGGCGACCACGGTCGCGCCGTCGCCCTTGATAATTTGCGTAATCACGCCGGCCGACGGTGCCGGCAATTCGAGCACGACCTTGTCGGTTTCGATATCGATCAGGTTTTCATCGCGTTCGACTGACGCCCCGACTTGTTTGTGCCATTGCAGCATGGTTGCCTGGGCCACCGATTCCGACAGTTGCGGAACTTTCACTTCAAAAATTGCCATGTATTACTCCATGTTTTTATTGATCGACCGCGCATCTGCGCGGCGTCCCCTGCTTATTTGGTCAATACAAAACCCTTGATCTTCGCAAAAGCGGCTTCAAGCAAGGCTTTTTGCTGCGCATAATGCTTGTCGTAATAACCGACGGCCGGCGAGGCCGAGGCCGGGCGACCTGCATAAGCGAGTTTCTGACCGTCTTCGAGACTTTCGAGGATGTTGTGCTGGATCTGGAACCATGGCCCCTGATTTTGCGGTTCGTCCTGGGCCCAGACCACTTCGGCCAGCGCGGGGAATTTCTTCAGTTCGGCGGCAAATGCCTTGTGCGGGAACGGATACAGCTGTTCGACGCGGATGATGGCGGTATCCATCTGGTTGCGGTCCTTGCGCGCATTGACCAGGTCGTAATAGACGCGGCCCGAACAGGCCACCACGCGCTTGACCTTTTTGGCATCAATCTTGTCGTCGACTTCACCGATCACGGTATGGAACTGGCTCTTGGCCAGATCCTGCAGCGGCGAACCGGCATCCTTGTTGCGCAAGAGCGACTTCGGCGTCAGGATCACCAGCGGTTTTCTGAACTGGCGAATCATTTGCCGGCGCAGCAAATGGAAAATCTGCGCGGCCGTGGTCGGCTGCACCACTTGCATATTATTGTCGGCGCACAGTTGCAAAAAGCGCTCGGGACGGGCCGACGAGTGTTCCGGACCCTGCCCCTCGTAACCGTGCGGCAGCATCATCACCAGACCCGAAGCACGGCCCCATTTGACTTCGCCGGAGCTGATGAACTGGTCGATCACCACTTGCGCGCCATTGGCAAAATCGCCGAACTGCGCTTCCCAGATCGTCAGCGTATTCGGTTCGGCCGTCGAATAACCGTATTCGAAAGCCAGCACCGCTTCTTCCGACAGCACCGAATCGATGACCGTGAACGGCGCCTGGCCGTCGGCCGCATTTTCCAGAGGAATATAGATACCGGCATCCCAGCGCTCGCGGTTCTGATCGTGCAGCACCGCATGCCGATGCACGAAAGTGCCGCGGCCGGCATCCTGGCCGGTCAGGCGCACGGCATAGCCGGAAGCGAGCAGCGAAGCGTAAGCCATGTGTTCGCCCATGCCCCAGTCGAGGTTTTGCTCGCCCTTGCCCATGGCGGCGCGGTCCAGCAAGACTTTTTCAGCCAGGCTGTGCACCTTGAAGTGTTCGGGCACGGTCGTGATGCGCGCTGCCAGGCGCTTCAATTCGGTCATCGGCACGGCCGTGTCGGCGACGTCGGTCCATTTCTTGTTCAGGAATGGCAGCCAGTCGACCGCGTACTTGTTCTTGAAGTTGGAAATGACGGGGTCAACCGTGTGCTTGCCGGCGTCCATCGCGGCCCGGAACTGCGCCACCATGACATCGCCGCCGTCGGCTGCGATGGTGCCCTGGGCTGCCAGCTTGTCGGCATAAATCTTGCGCGTGCCGGGATGGGCAGCGATTTTCTTGTACATCAAAGGCTGGGTCAACGCCGGCGTATCCTGCTCGTTATGGCCGAGCTTGCGGTAGCAGATGATGTCGACCACGATGTCTTTTTTAAATTCCATGCGGTAGTCGACCGCAATTTGCGTGGCCAGCACCACCGCTTCCGGGTCGTCGCCGTTGACGTGCAGCACCGGCGCTTCGATCATCTTGACCACATCCGAACAATACAGGGTCGAGCGCGAGTCGCGCGGGTCCGACGTCGTAAAGCCGATCTGGTTGTTGATCACGATATGCACGGTGCCGCCGGTGCCGTAGCCGCGCGTCTGCGCCAGGTTCAGGGTTTCCATCACCACGCCCTGGCCGGCGAACGCGGCATCGCCATGCACCAGAATCGGCAGCACTTGGGCGCCGTCCTTGTCGCCGCGCCGCTCCATGCGGGCCTTGACCGAGCCTTCGACGACCGGATTGACGATTTCCAGGTGCGAAGGATTGAAGGCCAGCGACAGATGGACCGGACCGCCGGCGGTCGAGATATCGCTCGAAAAACCCTGGTGATATTTGACGTCGCCGGACGGCAAATCCTCGCCGTGCTTGCCCTCGAATTCTTCGAACAGTTCGCGCGGGTTCTTGCCCAGCGTATTGACCAGCACGTTCAGGCGGCCGCGATGGGCCATGCCGATCACAAATTCCTGCACGCCTTTTTCGGCCGCGCGCTGGATGGTCTCATCGATCGAGACCAGAAACGATTCCGAGCCTTCCAGCGAAAAGCGCTTTTGGCCGACGTATTTGGTATGCAGATAGCGCTCGAGCCCTTCGGCGGCGGTCAGCCGCTCGAGGATGTGCTTTTTCTTGTCTGGGGCAAAGGCCGGCGTGGTACGCGTCGATTCGAGTTTTTGCTGCATCCAGCGCTTTTCGGTCGGGTCGCTGATATACATGAATTCGGCGCCAATCGAGCGGCAATACGTATCGCGCAAGGCATTGAACAGGTCGCGCAGAGTCGACGTTTCCGTGCCGAAATAGGTATTGCTGATATTGAAGACGATATCCATGTCGGAATCAGAAAATCCGTAGAAAGCCGGACTCAGTTCCGGTATCGTCGGCCGTTCCTGGCGCTGCAGGGGATCGAGATTGGCCCAGTGCGAGCCGAGCACGCGGTGGGCGGCGATTAATTGCGTTACAGCAACTCGCTTGCGCCCCATTTCAGGGTCGAAGGACGCGGCCACGGTGCGGATCGGACCGGCTTTGGCGCGTTCGGCAAACGAGGCGATGACCGAAGCGTGCCCGACGTCGGGCTTGTTCGAGCCATCGACTGCCGGTACGTGCTGCATGGCATCGAAATACGCACGCCAGTTATCGGCGACCGAACCGGGATTGGCCAGATAGGCCTCGTACAATTCTTCGACATACGGGGCATTGCCGCCAAACAGATAAGAGTTGGCTTCAAGTTGTTGCATCATATTGCTCACCTTTCTTCGCGCTTCGCGAGATTAGCGGGTTACATAACCTTCCGCGACACGGCCTGACCGGTTAGCGGATTGCACATCAAGATGTGGGGAAGGGCTTTACTGCTGGCGCCTGAATACCGCCCAAAAATTAAATAAGTACCTCATTATAATGAAATATCGAATGACTGGCTTGCCGGCAAGCGACACAATAGCCCCGCTCTGGCATATGCCGGCGATCTGGCCATGCGACCAGAATGCAGCAAATTGCCTCATTCATTATCCTTGTACAAGGATACCAGAATTTCATCAGGGGAATCGGCCCGCCCCGGGCATATTTTTCAATAGCGCGACGCGGCATGACTGCGAAGCGGTGGCAATCGACGATCGCACCGAACTTGCCGGCCGGTGAAAATCTTGTCAAAAATGCTCGCGGCAATCTGCGCAGAAGCTGCTCGATGGATGCCGCGATGGATACCACGATGAATGCCGCGATGGATGCCAAATAGGCGCGCGCCACCTGCCCGAAACCGGCCGCAACCGAGAAAGTTTCGCCACCTCAGGCAGTTGACTGTTCGAACACCCTCAGCCTTGCTTCATCAAGCTTGCTTCATCAGCCTTGCTTCAAAGGCGTGATCTTTGTGCCTTCCAGCGTCAGATTGGCCATCAGGCCGGCATTGGTCAGGACGAAAGCGAGCACCGGGCCGCTGGTCGGCGACAGTTCCAGATTGCCGTTGGCGCCAAGCTTGACCACCGCGACCGAGGCATTGCCGCCGGCCGACCAGCCCTGGCTATTGCGAAACTGCTCGAGCGAGTCGGGCGTCATGAACAGAAATACGATCGCTTTCGATTGCGCGCCGATCTGCAAGCCCAGCGATAGCGAGGCCAGGCTGTAGTAGCCAAGCGTGCGCTGGCGCGCGCGCAAGACGCCCTCGCCAAATTGACCGCCGACGCCAAAGCCGGCCGCAATAACCGATGGAAACACCAGCACGCCATTGGCCTTGTCCACCATGTCGCGCGCCCCTCTGACACTTGCATACAGATGGTCAAGCGCACCGTTGGCGGCATTGTCGATCTCGCGATTGCGGCGCGCGGTCTTGCTCTCCGCCTCGCCGCCGCCGGTCGCCGTGGTGGTGGCCGAAGTGGTGCAAGCGGCCACACCGAGCGCGGCGAGCGGCAGCAAGGTGCCGTGAATGAGAAAATCGCGTCTGCGCATGATGCTCCTCCGTAGATGGTAATTTTGCCGCCGTGGTAATTTAGCGCCGTGGTAATTTAACCTCCATATCGCCGACGACGGCCAGCCGAACTGCTACTACCATATTAAAAACCCTGAGGCAGGCAAGCTTGAGCGAACTCGCACGCAGTGCATTCTGGCTGCTATTTTTTATGCATGCGGCATGCATGAATCCGCGGCGCAATAACGCTGCGCAATAAGCGAAGCGCGCGCACAACCCTGGCAACACTCCTCAATTGCTGTTCAAACCAGTGTTTCGGCCGTAGAATCGTGGCCGGGACAGCCTGGCTACCCAAATGCAAGAACAAATTGAAAAGGAAATATCCCGCATGATGACGCCGGCGCAAAGAACGCAATACAGTGAAACCGCCTCGTTTGTTTTTATCGCCGCCTTCCTGCTGATGGTCTTGCTCAAAGGCTTGCTGGCCGCGCTGTTTTCGGGCTTGCTCGTATATTCGCTAATCCACCTGATGTCGCCCTTTCTGGCCAAGAAGATCAGCGGCCCGCGTGCGCGCCTGGTCGCCGTCGCCACCATCGGCACCGTGGTGATCGCGGCATTGACGGCAACCGTCTGGGCTGCAATCGTATTTTTCCAGAGCGATGCCGGCAATGTGCAGGCACTGCTGAAAAAAATGGCCGACATCGTCGACGCCTCGCGTCACCAGTTTCCGGTCTGGCTGCAAAGTTATCTGCCGGCCAATGCCAACGATCTGAGCGGCGTGGCGGCGCAATGGCTGCGCGAGCATGCCAACGAAGCCAAGATACTCGGCGCCGAGGCCGGCCGCACTGCCGCCCATTTATTGATCGGCATGATCATCGGCGCCCTGGCCGCGCTGCACCAGGTTGCGCCCGGCCATGACAGCGGACCGCTGGCGGCGGCGCTGCAACGACGCCTGATGCTGTTGAACCAGGCCTTTCGCAGCGTGGTATTCGCCCAGGTGCGCATCTCCGTGATCAATACCGTCATCACCGCCGTCTTTCTGGTGGTCGCGCTGCCGCTGGCCGGCGTCCATCTGCCGCTTACCAAGACCATGATCGCGATTACCTTTTTGGCCGGACTGCTGCCGGTCATCGGCAACCTGGTCTCGAACACGATTCTGGTGGTGGTCAGCATGTCGCATTCGCTCGATATCGCCCTGGCCTCGCTGGTGTTTTTAATCCTGATCCACAAATTCGAATATTTTCTGAACGCCCGCATCATCGGCAGCAGCATCAATGCCCATATCTGGGAAATGCTGACCGCCATGCTGGTGATGGAATCGCTGTTCGGCCTGCCCGGCGTGATCGCCGCGCCGGTGTTATACGCCTATGCCAAAAACGAGTTATGCAAGGCAAAATTGCTGTAACAGCGCCACCGGACTGGCACGGGGCCCGGTTTGACGGTGCCGAAAAGATGGCCGATACTATCGCGCCAGGCATGCAAAACCAGCTTGAGCAAACGTCGCCGCGCGTCGGCCCCTCGCCTCGATCGACATGAACCGTCATAGCCCTTACATCGGCCGTTTCGCCCCCTCGCCCACCGGGCCATTACACCTCGGTTCGCTGGTGGCGGCCATGGCCAGTTATCTCGATGCCAAAACCCATTTCGGGCGCTGGCTGGTGCGCATCGAAGACCTCGACCGCGAACGCAATGTCGAGGGCGCCGACCGCGCACTGCTGGCCGCTCTGCAGCGCTGCGGCATGCACTGGGACGGCGAAGTGCTGTGGCAAAGCGCGCGCCTGGCCCATTACGAGACGGCGTTGCACAAGCTGCAAGCGCACATCTACCCTTGCGCCTGCTCGCGCAAGGAAATCGCCGATTCCCGGCTCAAGGCGCACGCAGCCAGCACCGCCGTCTATCCCGGCACCTGCCGCCACGGCCTGCCCGAAGGCAAGACGGCGCGCGCGCTGCGTTTGCGCGTCCCCGATGGCAGCGATGGCCTGATTCAATTCGAGGACCGCTGGCAAGGGCTCTTCAGGCAGGAATTGGGAACGCAAGTGGGCGACTTCGTCATCCGGCGTGCCGACGGCGTGATCGCCTATCAGCTGGCGGTGGTGGTCGACGATGGCGCCCAGGGCGTCACCGATATCGTGCGCGGCGCCGACCTGCTCGACTCGACTGCGCGCCAGATCCATTTGCAAGCGCTGCTCAATTTGCCGCAGCCGCGCTATCTGCACGTGCCGGTCGTGACCAACGCTGCCGGCGAAAAGCTGTCCAAGCAGACCGGCGCGCTGCCATTCGATGCCGGCGGCAGCGCTTCGGAACAGGCGCTGCTGCAAACGGCGCTGCTGCCGGCGGCGCGTTTTTTGGGGCTCGATCTCGACGCCGGACAGATTCCGCAATTCTGGCAGCGCGCGCTACCGGCCTGGGACGCCCTGCTGCGCCGGCGCGGCGCAGCCTAGGACGCCGCGCTCGATGCACGGCGGCGCCGGCCGCAAACGGAACGACGAAAAAAAACGAGCCGAAGCTCGTTTTTCAGGCCGCGCGCGCAGCGCGACTTGCCATCAGCCGGTTTAACGCTCGCTGATCGGCGGCACGTCGCGCGGCGTGGCGCCGATAAACAATTGACGCGGACGACCGATTTTTTGTTCCGGGTCCGAAATCATTTCGTTCCACTGGGCGATCCAGCCTATCGTGCGCGCCATCGCAAAGATACCGGTAAACAGCGAGACCGGAATGCCGAGTGCCGATTGCACGATGCCCGAATAAAAATCGACGTTCGGATACAGTTTGCGCGAGACAAAATATTCGTCTTCGGTCGCCACTTTTTCCAGCGCCATCGCCAGCTTGAACAGCGGCTCGTCGTGCAAGCCCAGTTCTTCGAGCACTTCGTGGCAGGTTTCGCGCATCAGCTTGGCGCGCGGATCGAAGTTCTTGTAGACGCGATGACCGAAACCCATCAGCTTGATGCCGGAATTCTTGTCCTTGACCTTGGCCAGGAATTCAGGAATGCGATCAACACTACCGATTTCCTTGAGCATATTGAGCGCCGCCTCGTTGGCGCCGCCGTGTGCCGGCCCCCACAGACAGGCGATGCCGGCCGCGATACAGGCGAACGGATTGGCACCGGACGAGCCTGCCAGGCGCACGGTCGAAGTCGAGGCGTTTTGCTCATGATCGGCATGCAGCAGCAGGATGCGGTCGAGCGCGCGCACCAGCACTTCGTTGACCTTGTATTCTTCGCAAGGGTTGGCAAACATCATGCGCATGAAGTTGGCGCTGTAAGACAAATTGTTGCGCGGATAGACGAAAGGCTGGCCGATCGAATATTTGTAGGCCATCGCCACCAGTGTCGGCATCTTGGCAATCAGGCGGATCGCCGAGACTTCGCGATGATGCGGATCGGTAATGTCGAGCGAATCGTGATAAAACGAGGCCAGCGCGCCGACGGTACCGACCAGCACCGACATCGGATGCGCATCGCGCCGGAAACCGCGATAGAAAAACTGCATCTGTTCATGCAGCATGGTGTGGCTGATCACGGTTTCGTCGAATTTTTTCTTTTGCTCGGCATTCGGCAATTCGCCGTTGAGCAAGAGATAACATGTTTCCATGAAATCGCATTTGACCGCCAGCTGTTCGATCGGATAGCCGCGGTACAGCAGTTCGCCCTTGTCGCCATCGATATAGGTAATGGCCGAATTGCACGAGGCAGTCGACAAAAAGCCGGGGTCGTAGGTAAATTTTCCGGTCGAACCGTACAGGGTCCGGATATCGATCACATCGGGGCCGACTGTCCCCTTGTAGACGGGAAGTTCGATCGCTGGACTACCGTCGGAAAATGACAGCGTTGCTTTTGTGTCGGAGTTATTCATGGCTCTGCCTTTGGACTAGAGTAAAGTTGAATTTGAAAAAACAAAACCGTTCCATGACCGCTCCCTACCTCAGAGTCGGTTTACATTCGCCGGGATATGTATGCAAACACATCGGCGAATCAACTGCCAAATTATATCCAAAATCTGCAACTGCCGTTTTTGTGCGGCCGGCCAGGTGCAGCCGGCCAGGTACGGCAGGCCAGGTGCGGCCGGCCAGGTGCGGCCGGCCTACCGCTGCGCTCAGGCGCGACCGGATAGGTCGTGCCTGCCAGATGCTGCCGCCTTGTCTTCAGGCGTCGCGCAAGCGGCGCAACAAGGCATGAATACCGGGCTCGTCGAGCTTGTCTTGCGGCTCGCGGCGCCCCAGCAGCAAATCCATCAAATCATTATCGGACAAATCGAGCAGACGCGACAGGGCGTCGACGTCGGCATCGCTCAGTTCGATTTCATGCCGATCAAGAAAACGCGTCAAGATCAAATCGTTTTCGAGCAGGCCACGCCGGGCCCGCCAGCGCAGGCGCGCGCGGTTGGCCGGGTCGGCCTGGTGGGAGAGCGACTCTTGCATGCTTATATCGCCCGCCGGACCAGCATTTCCTTGATCTTGCCGATGGCCTTGTTCGGATTCAGGCTCTTCGGACAGACATCGACGCAATTCATGATCGAATGGCAACGGAACAGGCGGTACGGATCTTCCAGATTGTCAAGACGCTCGCCGGTCGCTTCATCGCGGCTGTCGGCGATGAAACGGTAGGCTTGCAACAGACCGGCCGGGCCGACGAATTTATCGGGATTCCACCAGAACGACGGGCACGAAGTCGAGCAGCAGGCGCACAAGATGCATTCGTACAGGCCATCGAGTTCTTCGCGCTCGACCGGCGATTGCAGACGCTCTTTTTCAGGAGGGATGGTACCGTTGATCAGGTATGGCTTGATCGAGTCGTATTGCTTGAAAAACAGCGTCATGTCGACGATCAAGTCGCGGATCACCGGCAGGCCCGGCAATGGCCGCAAGACGATAGGCTCTTTCAACTCTTTCAAGTTGGTGGTGCAGGCCAGGCCGTTCTTGCCGTTGATATTCATGGCGTCCGAACCGCACACGCCTTCGCGGCACGAGCGGCGTAGCGACAGCGAATCGTCGACATCGGCCTTGATCCGCTGCAGCGCATCGAGCAGCATCTTGTCGGTGTCTTGCAGCTCGACCGACAGCTTTTGCATATAAGGCTTGGCGTCCTGATCGGGATCGTAGCGGTAAATTTCAAATTTCACTATGCGTGTCATGTTCCGACCTTTAGAAAGTACGTGGTTTCGGTTTGAAGGTATCGACCGTCAGCGGCTTGGTGATGACCGGCTTGTATTCGAGCCGGTTGCCTTCCGAGAACCACAAAGTATGCTTCATCCAGTTTTCATCGTCGCGCGCCTCGAAGTCGCGGTGCGCGTGGGCGCCGCGCGATTCCTTGCGCGCCACTGCCGAGGTAATCGTCGCTTTCGCGGTTTCGATCAGATTGTCGAGTTCGAGCGCCTCGACCCGGGCCGTATTGAAAATCTTGGACTTGTCCTTGAACGAGACGTGCTTGCGCCGTTCGTCGAGTTCCATGATGGCCTTGACGCCGCTTTGCAGCAGCTCGTCGGTGCGGAACACGCCGCAATACTTTTGCATGGCCGAGCGGATATCGTTGGCCACCGTCTGCACGCGTTCGCCGCCGGTCGAATTCTCAAGGCGCGACAGGCGCGACAATGCCTGCTCGGCGGCGTCGGCCGGCAAAGGCTTGTTGCTGCGCGCTTTCAGGTCGCTGGCGATGATGTGGTTGCCGGCGGCACGCCCGAACACCAGCAAGTCGAGCAGGCTGTTGGTGCCGAGGCGGTTGGCGCCGTGCACCGAGACGCAGGCGCACTCGCCGATCGCATACATGCCGTTGACGACGGCGTTCGGATCGCCATTCTTCGGCGCCACCACCTGGCCGTGGATATTGGCCGGAATCCCGCCCATCTGGTAATGGATGGTCGGCACCACGGGAATCGGTTCGCGCGTCGCATCGACATTGGCGAACTTGTGGCCGATCTCGAGAATCGAGGGCAAGCGCTTCTGGATCGTTTCGGCGCCGATGTGGCGCAAGTCGAGCAGGACGTGATCCTTGTTCGGCCCGCAACCGCGGCCTTCCTTGATTTCCTGATCCATCGAACGCGACACGAAGTCGCGCGGCGCCAGATCCTTCAGGGTCGGCGCATAACGTTCCATGAAACGCTCGCCGAGGCTGTTGACGAGAATGCCGCCCTCGCCGCGCACGCCTTCGGTGATCAGCACGCCGGCGCCGGCCACGCCGGTCGGGTGGAACTGCCAGAATTCCATGTCTTCGAGCGGCAGGCCGGCGCGTGCCGCCATGCCCATGCCGTCGCCGGTATTGATGAAGGCATTGGTCGAGGCGGCCCAGATGCGGCCGGCGCCGCCGGTGGCCATGATCGTGGTTTTCGCTTCCAGAATCATGGTCTCGCCGGTTTCCATTTCCAGCGCCACCACGCCGACCACGTCGCCTTCGGCATCGCGGATCAGGTCGATCGCCATCCATTCGACAAAGAAGTGGGTGCGCGCGCGCACATTGCGCTGGTACAGCGTATGCAACAGCGCGTGGCCGGTGCGGTCGGCCGCGGCGCAGGCGCGCTGCACGGCTTTTTCACCGAAATTGGCCGTATGGCCGCCGAACGGACGCTGATAAATCGTGCCGTCCTGGTTGCGGTCGAACGGCATGCCGAAGTGTTCGAGTTCATACACGACATTCGGCGCTTCGCGGCACATGAATTCGATCGCGTCCTGGTCGCCCAGGTAATCGCCGCCCTTGACCGTGTCGAACATATGCCAGAACCAGCTGTCCTCGGCCATATTGCCGAGCGAAGCGCCGATCCCGCCCTGGGCCGCCACCGTATGCGAACGGGTTGGAAACACTTTCGACAGTACCGCCACATTCAATCCCGCTTCCGCCAGTTGCAGCGAGGCGCGCATGCCCGAACCGCCGGCACCGATAATGACCGCGTCGAAACGACGGGAAGCAACTGCAGTTTTAATAGCCGCCACGATTAGACTCTCCAGATTATCTGTACCGCCCATCCGGCACAACCGATCAGCCACAGGATCGTGGCTACTTGCAAGGCCAGGCGTAAGCCGACCGACTTGACGTAGTCCATCCAGATGTCGCGCATGCCGACCCAGGTGTGATAAAACAGCGCGACCAGGGTGACAAACGTGCAGATCTTGAACCACTGCTGGGCGAACAAGCCCGCCCAGCCTTCGTAACTGAAATCATGCGCGGTCAGAAAACAGACCAGCAGAATGATCGTGTAGAGCGCCATCACGATTGCCGTGATGCGCTGCGCCAGCCAGTCGCGCAAGCCGTAATGGGCGCCGACCACCAGACGGTGTTGACCGATATTGTTATTTGCCATCAGAACACTCCAAACAATTTAAGGGCAACCAGCAAGGTCAGCACGCCCGAGACGAGCAGCACGGCAGTGGCCGACTGCCGGGCCGAGGCGTTTTCCAGGCCGATATGCAAATCCATCACCAGATGGCGGATGCCCGAGCAAAAATGCTGCAGATAGCCCCAGGACAAAGCCAGGATGATCAGTTTGACGAACCAGTTGGCGGCAAGGCCACGCAAGACCGGGAATTTTTCCCAGACCAGGCTTTGCTCCAGCAGGTACAACAGAAAGGGTAAGAACAGAAATATCAGGAAACCGCTGATACGGTGCAGGATCGACACAAACCCCGCCAGCGGCAAACGATAATTAGACAATTGCGTGATATGAATATTACGAATTTGGCGTCTAGGCTTTTTTGACACGTTTTCTACTAATTCCGACATGACAAGCTCCCGGCTTCTAGTTAAGAATGCAATTTTCGCCGATTTTGTGCATCACACCAATA
>JAIZVZ010000026.1 GCA_021768485.1 Oxalobacteraceae bacterium
TCAATGATAATTTTCTGGCGACGTTCGAGGCCTTGCCTTTGACGCGCGAGCATGCGCGGCAACTGGCGCGCAATGGTTTCGTGGCGGCGTTTCTGGATGGGCAGGCGAAGGCGGGCTATTTGGCCGAGGTGGATGCGTTTTTTGCTAGGGGGTGAAGGAAAATTGATCGCAGCCCTACGCGTTCTCAATATGATTCATAACTAGTCCATGGCCGCTCCATTTAAATCGTCTGGTTCGTTGTCTTGATCCAAACAGCGTCATTCAAAAACGGTAGTGCTGTGTACGCTGAAAGCTTGCGTAGCCAAACTGAACCGGAGTATTGCTTTGATTCTTTGCTAGGCCACTCATCATTCAAATGGAGCCTCTAATTTTAAATTCATAGACGAATGCCTTGGCGTTGGTGATGACCTATCGTATGGCCATGGCCGCTTAGCTTCTACTTTTGCCGCCCATTCAAAATGGGAGGATTACCACCGGAGCTATTCCCAATTGAAGCGGTCCTAATAAACCGGGCAGGTCAGGGGGAGACGATAAGCAAACTCGCTTGGGCGTAAACAGTTTACGTTACGAGTCTAGATGCCAATTTTTTTGCAGGCAACTGCTTTATCAAAAGGCCGGTCTTCAAGGCAGGAATCATTGAAGATACTATGCATAGATTTGCCGATTAGCTCCGTCACTCATCGCCGATTAATGTAAGAATTTGTTTCGATAATTGTTGTGAATCTTGAGCATGGGCGGGAACTTCCAGCCATGCTTTGAAGAGGTTTGTTCTTACTCTTTTTGTATCAATGCCTTGAACGTTTAGTTCTTGTGCGAATGCGCTGCAGAAATCGTGATGGTCAAGATGTCTGGTTGCCTTTAGCGATCTAGTTACCTCGTGCAACGGCACTCCAAGTTGGAGTGTAAAATAATCTGGATTGGCAGTTACTGTAATACGAGCAGATTCTACAGGGTCATAAATATCGGGTAAGAACAATAGCTCCGCGTTGTTTTTTGCATATTCCAGTCGTTTGTCACCATCTAGCACAACTTGCAGCCTACAGGCTCGAGATTCTTTGGGAAAGAAACGCTGCAAACGTACTAGCTCTGCAGCACCTCCGAGGACCATCTGGACGTCCACAACATCCTTAAAGTCGCTTGCCCATTTGGCCAAAATGCAGAGCAGGAGTTCGTGTCCATCCACATCTTCCGTTATCAGCAAAAGGCGCGGAGTAGAAACGAAACCCAGTCGCCGAAGTGTCTTTCGCTTATCTTGAGAAATACAGAGCCCAGGGCCGCTCGTTTTATCAATTAAGATCATTTCCTGCGGATTAAGGGTGGCCACCGTTTCCGATGAATGGGAGGTAAAGATTATTTGCAAATTATTTTCGGACGCCGCATATGCAAAAAAATTTAAGAGTGCAGTGCGGCAGTAA
Organism: Oxalobacteraceae bacterium; assembly: GCA_021768485.1. Taxonomy (GTDB): domain Bacteria; phylum Pseudomonadota; class Gammaproteobacteria; order Burkholderiales; family Burkholderiaceae_D; genus JAIZVZ01. Next base: position 1,416 of record JAIZVZ010000026.1, read on the forward strand.
GGTGAAAGATGAGAGTCTGGCTCGTCAAATAGGAGAATCGTGCCCTTCTTTGCGCGCAAACACGTCCATATAATATAGCATGCGCTAAGTTCGCCAAATCCCATTGTTCGACTGTCATATTTAAATCCATCAATTTTGACAATGAAAAATGGAAATACTTCATCTACTTCTGTCGCAGATTCGAACTCATAGATTTCAATGCTCTCATAATATTTGTGTACAACATGCCTGTATTGGGACACTTCTTTTTGCTTTAAAACTCGTGCGCCTACTTGTGGCAGCATTTCTTCCAGATTCGTAATGGACAGTATATATTTACGAATTTCATGAACGTCAAGTGATGCATCAATCAATAAAATTTCAGGAACGCTTTCTCCATTTCTCATCGGGAAAAAGGCTGGCAACCCGAGAAAATTACCACGGTATTGTCCCTCAAATCGAACTAATTCGAAATCTGCCTTTTTCTCACACTGTCTGCCCGAAGTAATGCGATTTACTTTTTCAATAAAACTTGTTTTGCCTACGCCATTTGCTCCGACTATGGCAAGAACACGACTGGTAATATTTAATATCAACTCAGTATTAAAAACATTGATAATTATTAATTTTAAATCCAGCGTATCCCTATCAAATTTTCTGCATGTTTCCCACGCTTTGTCAAAATCAGCTTTTCTCATCTATAGCTCCGAACCCCAACGACTTAGCTCGATGAATTCAGCGGCTAGATCTTCGAATTGGGATAAAGGCGCGTATTCTAGTAGCGCTGTTAGGTCATCCAATTTATAGTAGTTTTTCTCAAGGGAACCAGCGAATTTTCCTTTGCTAAAATGGAACCAAGAATACCAAAGTATCAAGTCACGTAATAATACAGAAGAAACATCAGCAACCCGAGCAGTTGCCCTATCGTTGTATATGAGTACAAGCGAGGCGAGCGGATTTTCTCGCCTGCGTAGGTCATTCTCATTATGTTCAGCTTCAATAATTCCCTGGCGAGTTAATTCAAAACTCAAAAAGAAGCGTGCCAGCTCATTTATATCTTCAATTCCAACGATTCTGGAAAAAAATATCAACCAGGAAAGGGCTGTAGCTTTATTTAGGCGGGGAATATTGCGTGAAATAGTGACTGGTGATATGTCGAGAAGAGCGCAACCTATTACATCTCTTGTCAGTTGTATCGATGCCCTCAGACGTTGTTCGATTCTATGATTGATGGGCTCCTTACGACGATACATCAAATCAACCGACCCAGCTGTTATTTTTTTGTTCAGATTGCCATTTTCGAGGACGCAAGCAAACCTCGCTAAAAAATCGTCATACGCCATTCGGCTATTACTAAAACCCAGCACATCACTGACTTCAGGAATTTCAATTAAAAATGATACTAAATTTCTGATCTGGCTTCGCACAGGTCCAAAAAAAGCATTTCGCTTCTCTGCAGAGGTGAGCGCAGTAGGTTGATTTAAACGAAAAAATATCTCGGCGGGCTCTTCTGGGCTATAGTCCGTCACATGAAATATTCTAATTGTTGTTCTATCAAACACTCTACGAGTTTCCGTAGGTAAATCCAGATAACGTTTGCCGTGTAATAATTTTATATCGTCGTTTGGGGGAGCAATATTCCCATCAACCGGGAGCATATTTTTTTTGAAATCTCTAATTGCTGCCAATCGCTGCTGCCCATCAAGAACTTGCAACTGGCCCCCTGCGAGATCACCAATTACAACAACAGGGGGCACAATCCAACCTCTCAAAATTGAATCAATAAGTCGTTGTTGCTTCTGTGCAGTCCAAACTTCCCCTCGCTGAAAATCCGGCTGGAGATCGATCTCGCCCTCTTGTATTCGATTATAGATTGTCGCAATGTCTGGATCTGCTGGAATGAAGCGCATATTTCAATTATCCTATTTACAAAAATCTAGCTTTATGAATGCGATCATTGTTTGGAACAAAATAGCATTTCATAGCATCCTGCCACTTTTATGTTAATTAGGCAATACAATGTCGAGGGGGAAATGAGGCTCCGCTATTGGCTGATTTCGGCCTATTGGGTTGCCGAACCAGCACTCGACATACCTAACTTATGATTGACATCGTGTTGTCTGTGCAAGCAATGCCATGTTATTGTGAAACATGTGTTTTTTAGTCCACGTCATCGCCGAAGCTTCCCTGGTCCGTTGACATGTGATTTTTAGATAATTGTTATAGCCTACCCGTTGAGCTTGTTCGAGTAATTCATAAAGCTATTTCCAGGCGACCACCGCCCCCATCGCCTCCAGCACATGAATAAACGCCCTTACCACCGGCGCATCTTCCTGCTCCGCATACGCGATATACAAATCGGCCGACGGTGCCTTGCCGGCAATCGGCACGAATACCACGCCGGGCCAGGCGATGCGGGCAATCGTCTCCGGCAGCAGGGCCACGCCGAGGCCGGCGCCGACCATGGCCAATAGCGTCTGCGGTTCGGCCGCCTCTTGCGCGACCTTGGGCGTAAAACCGGCCTCGACGCAGCATTGCAGCAGATAGCGTGCAAAGTCCGATTTTTCGAGTACCAGCGACAGCATCGGCTGCTCGGCCAGCTCCGGCAGGTCGATCTGCGCGCGCCGGGCCAGCGCGTGCCCGGCGTGCACCGCCACGCACACATTTTCGTGAAAATACAGATCCTGGCGCAAGCCGCCCTTGGCCAGCGTGGCCGGCGGCAGCGGCGGCGCGCGCCAGAAGCCGACGTCGATCTGGCGCGCCAGCAGTGCTTCGTACTGGGCGCTGGGGCCGATTTCGTGCAGGGTCCAGCTCACGCGCGGAAAACTCTTATGGAATTTGTCGAGCAGGGCCGGGATCGGGCTCCACATCGCGGTGCTGACCACGCCGACCCGCAGCCGGCCCATTTCGCCGCGGTCGATCTGGCGCACGGTTTCGACCGCCAGCTCCATCTGCGCCAGGATCGCCGCAGCTTCCTTCATCAAGGCTTTGCCACCGACCGTCAGCTCGAAATTGCGCGTGGTGCGGGCGAACAGTTTGACCTGCAGCTCGGCTTCGAGCTTCATGATTTGCTGCGATAACGGCGGTTGCGAGATATGCAAACGTTCGGCGGCGCGCGAAAAGCTCTTTTCCTCGGCAACCGCGAGGAAATAGCGCAACTGTTTTAAGTCGATAGCCATGCAATGCGATAAAATGATGGGTTAGAAGCTTGATTTATAGCATAAACATATAAATCCAAAAGAAAAATCGTATTTGCCAACAATATCGCCATGATGCATAGTAGCAAAAATTCAATTTCCTCCTCCGCCCCATGACGCCCACACCTGCAATCGAATTTGTCGGCATCGACAAGCGTTTTGGCGCGGTGCATGCCAACCGGGCTGTCTCTTTCAGCATAGGCAAGGGCTCGATCCACGGCATCATCGGCGAAAACGGCGCCGGCAAGTCGACTCTGATGAGCGTGCTGTTCGGCTTTTACCAGGCCGATGCCGGCAGCATCAAGGTCGATGGCGTGGACGTCGCCATTCCCGACAGCGAAACGGCGATCCGGCTCGGCATCGGCATGGTGCATCAGCACTTCATGCTGATCGAACCGTTCACGGTGCTCGAAAACGTGGTGCTCGGGGTCGAAGGCGGCCTGCAGCTGGCAGCCGGCATGGCCGGCGCCCGCAAGAAACTGGCCGCGATCAACAGCACTTATGGCCTCGATGTCGATCCCGATGCCGTCGTCGGCAGCCAGCCGGTCGGCGTCCAGCAGCGCGTCGAAATCATCAAGACCCTGTACCGCGACGCCCGCATCCTGATCCTCGACGAGCCGACCGCGGTGCTGACGCCGCAGGAAACGGCGCAGCTGTTCGACATCCTGCGCACGCTGCGCGACGAAGGCAAGACCGTGGTCCTGATCACGCATAAGCTGCGCGAAATCATGGATGTCACCGATACCGTGACCGTGATGCGCGCCGGCGCCGTGGTGACCCAGGTCGCCACCGCTTCGACTTCGCAAGAACAACTGGCCGAACTGATGGTCGGCCGTCAGCTTAGTCGCCAGGTCGGTCGCCAGCTCGGTCGCAGCCGGGCGCAGGTGCTGCCGGCAGTTGATGCGGGTTCGGTGGCGCCGGTATTGCAGGTGCGCGAGCTGACGCTGGTCGATGGTCGCGGCGTCACTATATTAGACAAGGTCTCGTTCGATATCGGGCCCGGCGAAATCGTCGGCCTGGCTGGCGTCTCCGGCAACGGCCAGTCGCAATTGATGGAAATTTTGGCCGGCATGCTGGCGCCGACGTCCGGCTCGATCGAATATCAGGGCCAGACCATCAACCCACGTCCGGGGCAGCCGTGGAATGCGCATACGCCGGCCCGCCTGCGGGCATTGGGCATTGCCCATGTGCCCGAAGACCGTTTGCAGGAAGGCTTGATCAAGTCGATGAGCGCCTTTGAAAACGCGGTGCTCGGCTATCAGGGCGACGCCAGCCTGCAGCGCGGCCCGCTGTTGCCGCCGGCCGGCCTGATCGAGCGCTGCAAGCGTTTCATGGCCGAATTCGATGTGCGGCCGGTCAATCCGATGCTGCGCGCGGCCCTGTTTTCGGGCGGGAACCAGCAAAAACTGGTGCTGGCACGCGAGATCGCGCGCGATCCGACCTTGCTGCTGATCGGCCAGCCGACGCGCGGCGTCGATATCGGCGCCATCGAATTCATTCATCGCCGTATCGTGCAGTTGCGCGATGCCGGCAAGGCGATCTTGCTGGTGTCGTCGGAGCTCGAAGAAATTCTGGCGCTGTCGGACCGCATTCTGGTCATTAGCGGCGGCCATTTGAGCGCCTCGCAGGCCGACGAACAGGAAATCGGCTTGCGCATGGCGGGAGTGCTCGCATGAAGGATAACGCTATCGAAACAAATCTGACACCGGCCGGCCGCGGCGCCGCTTTCAAGGCCGCCTTGCCGCGCGCCGCTTTCCTGATCAGCCTGCCGCTGCTCAATCTGCTGGCCGCTTTCATCTGTTCGGCGCTGGTCATTCTGGCGATCGGCGAAGACCCGGGCCAGGCGTTGTCGGTGCTGGTGCAGGGCGCGTTCGGCTCGGCCGATGCGATTTGCTATACGCTGTACCGCAGCACCAATTATGTGTTTGCCGGGCTGGCGGTGGCGGTCGCTTTTCACGCCGGCCTGTTCAATATCGGGGTCGAGGGCCAGGCCTATTTTGCCGGCCTCGGCGTGGCCCTTGTCTGCCTGCTGTGCGGCAGCTGGCCGTGGTGGGGCGTGCTGCCGCTGGCGATGATGGCGGCCATGCTGTTCGGCGCGGCCTGGGCTTTCCTGCCTGGCTGGCTGCAGGCCAAACGCGGCAGCCATATCGTGGTCACGACCATCATGTTCAATTTTATCGCCAGCGCGCTGATGAATTATTTGCTGGTCAAGGTCTTGATCGAGCCGGGCCAGCAAGTGCCGCAGACACGCGAATTTGCGGCCAGCACCTGGCTGCCTTTCATGCACGAAGTGGCCGCCCGCTTCGGCCTTCAACTGGCGCAGTCGCCGCTCAATGTCAGCTTTTTCCTGGCGCTGGCGGCCTGCGTGCTGTTTTACCTGTTTGTCTGGCGTTCGCGCCAGGGGCTGACGATGCGCGTGGTCGGGCGCAACGAACGCGCCGCGCGCTATGCCGGCATTTCGGTCTCGGCCACGCTGATCGTGGTCATGTGCATTTCCGGGGCGCTGGCCGGCATGGTCGCAATTAACGAAGTGCAGGGCGTCAATCACCGCTTGCTGGCCGGCTTTACCGGCGGCGTCGGTTTCGTCGGCATCGCAGTCGCCCTGATGGGCCGCAATCATCCGCTCGGCATCTTGCTGGCGGCGCTGCTGTTCGGCGCGCTGGCGCAGGGCGGCACCGAGCTGTCGCTCGACATGCCGAGCCTGACGCGCGACATGATTGTGGTGATCGAAGGCCTGATCATCTTCTTTTGCGGCGCCATGGAAAACCTGTTCCGCAAGCCGCTGGCGCGCCTGTTCGGCATCAGCGATTAGAGAAAACTACCATGATCGATACCTATTACACGATTTTAAGCCTGCTGGCCTCGACCCTGCGGCTGTCGACGCCGCTGGTGCTGGCGGCGCTGGCCGGCCTGCTGTCGGAGCGCTCGGGCGTGGTCGACATCGGCCTCGAAGGAAAAATGCTGGCGGCCGCGTTTGCGGCGGCGGCCGTGGCCAGCGTCTACGGCTCGCCGTGGCTGGGGCTGTCGGCCGCCATTGCGGTGGCGCTGGTCCTGTCGCTGCTGCATGGCGTCGCGTCGATCAGCTATAACGGCAACCAGATGGTGTCCGGCATGGCGATCAATATCGTCGCCGCCGGCACCACCGTGACGCTGGCGACGGCCTGGTTCCACCAGGGCGGACAGACGCCGATGCTGGAAACCGGCAGCCGCTTTGCCGACCTCGCGCTGCCGTGGGCGGCGCAGATCGGCGCCGTGCCGCTGCTGGGTCCGCTGCTTGGGCCACTGTATGCCAAAGTCATCAGCGGCAATACGATCCTCGTGTACGCGACGCTGGCCATCGTGCCGCTGCTGACCTGGGTCCTGTTTCGCAGCCGTTTCGGCCTGCGCCTGCGCGCGGTCGGCGAAAATCCGCAGGCGGTCGATACCGCCGGCATTTCGGTGGCGCGCCTGCGTTATCTGGCGCTCGGCTGGAACGGCGTCTTGTGCGGTATCGCCGGCGCCTATCTGTCGACGGCCCAGGGCAATACCTTTTTGCCCGACATGACCGCCGGCAAAGGCTTTCTGGCGCTGGCCGCCCTCATTTTTGGCAAATGGAAGCCGTGGCCGACGTTTTTCGCCTGCCTGCTGTTTGCCTTTACCGATGCGCTGCAGGTGCGCCTGCAAGGCGTCGAACTGCCGGGCATCGGCGAGATTCCGGTACAGTTCATCCAGATGATTCCGTATCTGTTGACCGTACTGGTGCTGGCCGGCTTTGTCGGCCGCGCGCTGGCGCCGAAAGCGGTCGGCGTGCCGTATGTGAAATCGCGTTGAAATGGCGCCGGCAGCGCGCCGGCCCAGTCTTTTTTGTTTTTTAATTCATTTTTTATTCGAGTCCAGACCATGAGCCATCCGACACCCGCAGCAAGCAATGACAATCCTTTCAAGGCCATGGAGGTGGTGCAGAGCCGGGCGCCCGGTTTTACGCCGCGCGTGGCGCTGATCCTCGGCTCGGGCCTGGGCGTGCTGGCCGAGCAGATGGACAATCCGGTGACCATCAATTTCGCCGATTTGCCCGGCTTTCCGGTCTCCGGCGTGCACGGTCATGCCGGTGAAATGGTGCTCGGCACGCTGGCCGGGGTGCCGGTCGCCTGCATGAAGGGCCGCAGCCACTTTTACGAAGGCCACGGCATGGGCGTGATGACCAATGCGGTGCGCACCCTCAAGCTGCTCGGCTGCGAGATGCTGTTCGTGACCAATGCCGCCGGGTCGCTGCGCGAAGAGGTCGGTCCCGGCTCGCTGGTGGCGCTGTCCGATCACATCAACATGATGCCCGGCACGCCGATGGTCGGCCCCAACGACGACCGCTTCGGCCCGCGCTTTTTCAGCATGGCCAATGCCTACGACGCCGACTTGCGGGCGCTGGTGCAAAAAGTGGCGCAAGCCAAGGGCTTTAGCGTTTCCGAAGGCGTGTTCGTGGCCTATCCCGGTCCTAATTTTGAAACCCCGGCAGAAATTCGCATGATGGCGAAGATGGGCGGCGAAGTGGTCGGCATGTCGGTCGTGCCGGAAGTGATTTCGGCCCGCCACTGCGGCCTGAAAGTGGTGGCGGTCTCGGTCATCACCAATCTGGCCGAAGGCATGTCGCCATTTCCGCTGTCGCACGAACAGACGCTCAAATACGCGGCAGTCGGCGCCACCGACCTGATCACGCTGATTCTCGGTTTCCTGCAGGCCTTGCCGCCGGCGGCCTGAGCATTCTGATTTTTTGAACGGCGCCCCTCAGCAAGCAAACCGATCAACCAGCCAAGGAGCACAATATGGCACGCGCATTCATTCTTTTACTCGACTCGTTCGGTCTCGGTTCGACGCCCGACGCCGATAAATTCGGCGACGTCGGCGCCGATACCTTCGGCCATATTGCGCAGTGGGCGCAGCAAAACGGCAAGCCGCTGGCGCTGCCCAATCTGGAAGCGCTGGGGCTGGCCGCGGCCGCCAATCTGGCCACCGACCGCTGGGCCGACGGTTTCGCGCAGCGCGATGGCTTTGCCGGCGCCTACGGCACGGCGCGCGAGCGCTCGACCGGCAAGGATACCCAGAGCGGCCACTGGGAAATCGCCGGCGTGCCGGTCGATTTCGAGTGGGGCTATTTCCCGCGCAGTATTCCGACCTTTCCGGCTGAGCTGACCGAGGCCTTGATGGCGGCCACCGGCGTCACCGGTTTTCTCGGCAATTGCCATGCCTCGGGCACCGAGATCATCAACCAGTACGGCGATGAGCATGTCGCCAGCGGCCTGCCCATCATTTATACCTCGGCCGATTCGGTGATGCAGATCGCCGCGCATGAAGAGTCGTTCGGCCTCGATCGCCTGTACGCGCTGTGCGAGGCGGCCTTCGCCTTGCTCAAGCCCTACAATATCGGGCGCGTGATCGCCCGTCCTTTCGTCGGCAGCAAGGGCAGTTACACGCGCACTTCGCACCGGCGCGATTATGCGGTGTCGCCGCCGGCGCCGACCCTGCTCGACCACGTGAAAGAGCACGGCGGTGAAGTGGTCGCGCTCGGCAAGATCGGCGACATTTTTGCCCATCAGGGCATTTCGCGCGAGGTCAAGGGCGACGGCAATATGGCGCTGTTCGATACCTTGCTGAAAGTGCAGGCCGAGCTGCCCGAAGGCGGTCTGGCCTTTGTCAATTTCGTCGACTTCGACCAGTCCTTCGGCCATCGCCGCAATGTCGAAGGCTATGCCGACGCCTTGCGCCAGCTCGATGCGCGCCTGCCCGAATTCATTTCGCAGATGCGCTCGGGCGACCTGGCCGTGATCACCGCCGACCACGGCTGCGACCCGACCTGGACCGGTTCCGACCATACGCGCGAACATATCCCGGTGCTGTTTTTCGGGCCCGGCGTGGTGCCGCAGCCGCTCGGCATTTCCGGCATTTTTTCCGATATCGGCCAAACCCTGGCGAACCATCTCGCCGTTACTCCACTTTTACACGGACGCAGTCTGCTATGACATTGATTACCAACGGCGCCGGTCACGGCCCGCTCGACTTTAAACGCAACCAGGCTTGCGCGCTGGACCTCGGCTGGATCAACCAGCTGCGCGTCAACCGCGCCGCCGCCGACCGCCGCGCGGCCAGCCTGGCCAACCGGCGTTCGGTCAAGAAGGAATACCAGGCAGCCTGGCTGCTCAAGGCCATCGAATGCATCGACCTCACCACGCTCGGCGGCGACGACACCCCGGGCCGCGTCGAACGGCTGTGCCTGAAGGCCTTGCGGCCCTTGCGCGCCGATCTGATGAGCGCGCTCGGCGTGGCCAATCTGCATACCGGCGCGGTCTGCGTCTATCACGAAATGATTGCGCCGGCGGTCAAGGCCTTAGGTTCCAGCGGCTTGCCGGTCGCGGCCGTCTCGACCGGTTTTCCAGCCGGCCTGACCAGCATGGAAACCAAGGTGCGCGAGATCGAATTGTCGGTCGCCGCCGGCGCCACCGAAATCGATATCGTCATCACGCGCCAGCACGTGCTGACCAATAACTGGCAGGCGCTGTACGATGAAATGCTGGCTTACCGCGCCGCCTGCGGCGAGGCCCATCTCAAGGCGATTCTCGCCACCGGCGACTTGCTGACGCTGGAAAACGTCGCCAGGGCGTCGTGGGTGTGCATGATGGCCGGCGCCGACTTCATCAAGACCTCGACCGGCAAGGAAGGCGTCAACGCCACCATTCCGGTGGCGCTGACGATGGTGCGCGCGATCCGCGAATATCACGAGCAGACCGGTTTCGAAGTCGGCTTCAAGCCGGCCGGCGGCGTCAGCTCGGCCAAGACCGCGCTCGGCTACCTGATGCTGATGAAGGAAGAGCTCGATCGCCAGTGGCTCGAGTCGCATCTGTTTCGCATCGGCGCCTCGAGCCTGCTGACCGATATCGAACGCCAGCTCGAGCACTACGTGACCGGCCAATATTCGGCCGCGCATCGTCATGCGATGCCTTGAACACCATACACCACGGATTTTCCATGCCAACAATTACTGAGATTCTCGCCACTATGGATTACGGTCCTTCCCCGGAAAGCAGCAGCGAAGCGCAAGCCTGGCTGGACCGGCATCAGCGCCGCTTCGGCCTGTTCGTCGATAACAAATGGAGCGAGCCGTCAGACCTGTTCGACAGCGTCAACCCGGCCGACGGCACGCTGCTGGCGCAAGTGTCGCAAGCCAGCCAGGCCGATGTCGATTACGCGGTCGGCGCCGCCCGCCGGGCCCAGCCAGCCTGGTTTGAACTCGGCGGCCACGGCCGCGCGCGCGTGCTGTATGCGCTGGCCCGCCTGCTGCAAAAGCATGCGCGCCTGTTCGCCGTGCTCGAAACCCTGGACAACGGCAAGACCGTGCGCGAGACGCGCGATATCGATCTGCCGCTGGCGGCGCGCCACTTTTATCATCACGCCGGCTGGGCCCAGTTGCAGGCCGAAGAGTTTGCCGGCTATCGGCCGGTCGGCGTGGTCGGCCAGATCGTGCCGTGGAATTTCCCGCTGCTGATGCTGGCCTGGAAAATCGCGCCGGCGCTGGCCGCCGGCAACACGGTGGTCTTCAAGCCGGCGGAATTCACCTCGCTGACGGCGCTGCTGTTCGCCGAAATCTGCGTCCAGGCCGGGGTGCCGGCCGGTGTCGTCAATATCGTCACCGGCGACGGCCGGGTCGGCGAAGCGATCGTCAAGCATCCGGGCATCGACAAGCTGGCCTTTACCGGCTCGACCGAAGTGGGGCGCCTGATTCGCCGCGCCACGGCAGGCAGCGGCAAGAAGCTGTCGCTGGAACTGGGCGGCAAATCGCCGTTCATCGTATTTGAGGACGCCGATCTCGATGCCGCCGTCGAAGGCGTGGTCGATTCGATCTGGTTCAACCAGGGCCAGGTCTGCTGCGCCGGTTCGCGCCTGCTGGTGCAGGAATCGGTCGAGCCGCGCCTGATCGCCAAGCTCAAGGCCCGCATGGCAAACCTGCGCCTCGGCTCCCCTTTGGACAAGTCGATCGATATCGGCGCCCTGGTCGACCCGATCCAGCTGCAGCGCGTCAGCAGCCTGGTCGACGGCGCCCGCGCCGAAGGCTGCCAGGTCTGGCAGGCAGAGTGCGAATTGCCGGGTGCCGGCAGCTTTTATCCGCCGACCCTGATCACCGGCGCGGCGTCGTCGGCGCTGGTGTCGCAAACAGAAATTTTCGGGCCGGTGCTGGTGGCGATGAGCTTCCGCACGCCGCAGGAAGCGGTACAACTGGCCAACAACACGGTCTACGGCCTGGCCGCTTCGGTGTGGACCGAATCGATCAGCCTGGCGCTCGATATCGCGCCGCAGATCAAGGCCGGCGTGGTCTGGATCAATAGCGCCAACCAGTTCGATGCCGCCTGCGGCTTCGGCGGTTACCGCGAATCGGGCTTCGGCCGCGAGGGCGGGCGCGAAGGCATGCTCGAGTATCTGCTGCCGCTGGCCGAAGACGCGCGGCCGGCCGCGCCGCAGTATGACGCGCTGGCCAAGAAGCTGCCGCCGGCCACCGTCGGCGCGATCGACCGCACGCCCAAACTGTACATCGGCGGCAAGCAGACGCGGCCCGACGGCGGCTACAGCCGGCCGGTATTCGGCGCCGGCGGCGAATTGCTGGCCGAAGTCCCGGACGGCAACCGCAAGGATATCCGCAACGCCGTCGAAGCGGCGCACAAGGCCGCTGGCTGGGCCAAGGCCAGCGCGCATAACCGGGCCCAGGTCTTGTACTACATGGCCGAAAACCTGGCGGTGCGGGCCGACGAATTTGCCGCCCGCCTGCAAATGACGACCGCCAGCCGCGAGCCGATGCGCGAAGTGCAGGCGGCGATCGAGCGCCTGTTCTATTACGCGGCCTGGGCCGACAAGTACGACGGCCAGGTGCACCAGCCGCCGACCGCCGGCATCACGGTAGCGCTCAATGAGCCGCTCGGCGTGATCGGCATCGTCTGCCCGGTCGAGTCGCCTTTGCTCGGCTTTATCTCGCTGGTGGCGCCGGCCATCGCGCTTGGCAACCGCGTCATCGCGCTGCCGTCGCAATTGCATCCGCTCTCGGCCCTGGACCTGTATCAGGTGTTCGACACTTCCGATCTGCCGGGCGGGGTGGTCAATATCGTCACCGGCGACAACGACGAACTGGCGCGCACGCTGGCGCGCCATTTCGACATCGACGCCGTCTGGCGCCATGACGGTTCGGCCGAGGGCTGCCTCGAAGTCGAACGGCTGTCGGCCGATACGCTCAAGCGCACCTGGGTCGGCGGCGCCCGCGGGCGCGACTGGTTCGACGTGGCGCAGAGCGGCGGCAAGGCAGTGCTGGCGCATGCGAGCCAGGTGAAAAACATCTGGATTCCGTATGGCGTATAGGGCTAGGGCTGACGTATAAGGCTGACGTATAAGGCTGGTGCAGCAGTGACAGCGACATCGGGGAGGGCTTGCAAAATTGGCAAGTCTGGCCCCGTTTGAAAAATTGATCGGGCCGATGACCTCGGATTTTTTGCTCAGTGTAAAATGACGCCCTATTTCTTTCGCAGACAATACCAATAACAAGATGGAGCAGGGCATGTTTTTGACACAGGAAATCATTCGTAAAAAGCGCGATGGCGGCGTCTTGAGCGCACAGGAAATCGCATTTTTCGTTGGCGGCATCACCGATGGCTCGGTCAGCGAAGGGCAGATCGCGGCGCTGGCGATGGCCGTCTATTTCAACGACATGAACCTCGACGAGCGTGTCGCCTTCACGCTCGGCATGCGCGACTCGGGCCATGTGCTCGACTGGCGCGACCTGAATCTGCCTGGCCCCATCCTCGACAAGCATTCGACCGGTGGCGTCGGCGACCTCGTCTCGCTGACGCTGGGGCCGATGATTGCCGCCTGCGGCGGTTTCGTGCCGATGATTTCCGGGCGCGGCCTCGGCCATACCGGCGGCACGCTCGATAAATTTGACTCCATCCCCGGCTACAGCACGGTGCCCGACAACGATTTGTTCCGCAAGGTGGTGCGCGAAGTCGGGGTGGCGATCATCGGCCAGACGGCGCAGCTGGCGCCGGCCGACAAGCGCGTCTACGGCATTCGCGACGTCACCGCCACGGTGGAATCGGTGGCCATGATCACGGCCTCGATTCTGGCCAAGAAGCTGTCGGCCGGGCTCGATGCCCTGGTCATGGATGTCAAGGTCGGCTCCGGCGCCTTCATGCCGACTTATGAAAAATCGCTGGAGCTGGCCGAGAGCATTGTCGCCGTCGGTAACGGCGCCGGCATGCAGACTGCGGCGCTGCTGACCGACATGAACCAGCCGCTGGCGCCGTGCGCCGGCAATGCGATCGAAATGCGGGCCGCCATCGATTACCTGACCGGCAAGAGCCGGCCGGCGCGCCTGCATGAAGTCACGCTGGCGCTGTGCGCGCAAATGCTGATCGTCGGCGACCTCGCAGCCAATGAGGCCGAGGCGCGCGCCAAACTGATGGCGGCGCTCGAATCCGGCCAGGCCGCCGAGCGTTTTGCGCGCATGGTCAGCGCGCTGGGCGGGCCAGGCGATCTGATCGAGCGCGCCGACCATCATCTGCCGACGGCGCCGATCGTCATTCCGGTGCCGGCAGTTGACGCCGGTTTTGTGTCTGCCATCGATTGCCGCGCGCTGGGCCTGGTGGTGGTCGGGCTCGGTGGCGGCCGCCGCCGTCCGAGCGACAGCATCGACTTCGCGGTCGGCCTCAGCGATCTGGCCGAATTGGGGGCGCCGATCGAGTTCGGTCAGCCGATCGCCTTTGTGCACGCCAATACCGGTGCCGAGGCAAGGCAGGCGGCGCGCGACGTGCAGGCTGCCTTCCAGATCTCGCGCGTGGCGGCAGCGCCTGTGCCGCTCGTCTATCGCGCAGTCCGTTGAGCATGGCGGAGCGCAATTTGAGCCGCAAATTTTAGATGCCGAATTTGAGTAAAGACGAGAAAAACAATATGACCGACGAACAGTTGATGCAGGAAGCGATCGTGGCGCGCGGTTTTGCCTATACGCCGTATTCCCATTTCAAGGTCGGCGCTGCCCTGCTGTGCCATGACGGCAAATTATTCCATGGCTGTAATGTCGAGAATGCTTCCTATGGCTTGTGCAACTGCGCCGAACGGACCGCGTTTTTTGCCGCCGTCGCCAGCGGTTACAAACCGGGCGACTTCAAGGCGCTGGCCGTGGTCGGCGATACCGACGGTCCGATTGCGCCGTGCGGCGCCTGCCGCCAGGTGATTCTGGAATTGGGCGGCGATGCCTTGCCGGTGATCTTGACCAATTTGCGCGGCGATGTCTTGCGCACCACGGCGGCGCAGCAGTTGCCGAATGCGTTTGCCGGCAGCGATCTGCAAAAAAGCGCCGGTGCGTGATCTGCTGGCCGGCGACATATTGGCCGCGCATGCGCTTTTTGCCGCGTTTTAGATGACGGCCGTGCCCGCCCTGCAGGCGGCCGTTGCGCTGGCGGCGGCGCAGGCCGAGGCCGCTCACGCGCGCGGCACCTTCGGCGTCGGCGGCGTCATGCTCGATGCGCACGGCGCGCTGCTGCAGGCGATGCCGAACCGCGTCATCGAAAACGGCATGCTGCTGGATCCGACGGCGCACGGCGAGCGGCAGCTGGTCGACTGGTATTTTGCCCGGATCGCCGCCGGCGCGAGTCTGCCGCCGCCGTCGCAGATCACCGTCGTCACCTCGGTTGATCCCTGCTGCATGTGCGCCGGCGCTTTGCTGGCGGCCGGTTTTCGCGTGGTGGTGGCCGCCAACGATGGGCAGGCCGGTGTCAATTACGATGCCGGCGCCGCTTTTCCGGCTTTGCCGGACGGCTTGCGCGCGGCGGCACAGGCTCTTTTTTCCTATCCTGAAGTCGGCGCGCCGTCGCCTTATGCGCGGGCCGCCAGCGGCGCGTCCTTGCCGTCCTTTTTTCTGGGGCAGGGCATCGACGCGGCCACGCAGACGCGCTGCGTGCGGGCATTCGAGGCCTCGGCCGAAGTGTGCCAGCAAACAATCCACGGCGACCTGGCCCGCGCCGGACTGCTCGACCCGCGCACGCTGGCGCCCGATCATCCTCTAGTGCTGGCCGTGCGCAGCGTCTATCGCGATGCGCTCGGCTATACCTGCGCCGGTCCGCAGCGGCCCGATGCCGGCCTGATTCCTTATCTGCGGGCGGCGCAGCAGGCCGACCGCGCCGCCGGCGGGGATGGCGATGCGTGCGCCTTGCTCGATGCCTTCGGCAACCTCGTGCTATGCCTGCCCGGCGCCCTGGCGACTTCGCCGATCCAGACCGCCTATATGCGCTGCGTGCGTGCCTACAGCCTGCTGCGCCACCGCTTGCGCAGCGCCGGCGTGGCGCAGGCCGAGCGCTATCTGGGCCATCCCAAGCATGGCACGCTGCTGCTGTTGCGCGGTCCCGATCACGGCGCCGCCAGTTTCATGACGCTGGGCGCTTACGGCTCGACCATGGAAGGTCCGTTGCCGAGTGAAAATCCGCATCAGTTCCAGTATGTCCAGGCCCGGCTGGCACCCGGGCAAGTGCAGCAGCTGTGCGAGGCCTTGCCGCCATTGTATCGGCATGCGATCAAGGTCATGCCGAGCCAGGTCGACGACGCGGCCCTGATTTCGGCGTTCGCCTGAAATTCAGCTGAAATTCAGCGGATTTTTCCGCGGCAGTTTCTGCTGCCGTTTTTGCAGGGTTTTTCCCTGTTTTTCGCATGATTTTCCGCTTAAATTATGGCATTTGTAACAATAATGACTGTGCTATATTGCATGTTCATATAGATATTTCTCAATATCGCTTGCCAAAATTTTGCTGAGAAACTTTGGCTAAATCTTTATGGCTAAACCTTTTGGGAATATGCCTATGTATTCGATTTTGCCGGCATCCGTCTCCTTGTTTTTCCTGGCATATGGCGTGTATGTTTTGCGCTCGCGCGGCAGCGGCGGTTTGGCGGCAACTTTCTTGGCTGTCTGCATCACGACTTTTTGCTGGCAGTTCACCTGGGCCATGCTGTTTTATGTGAACGATCCGCAGCTCGGACTGCTGCTGGCAAAACTCGGTTATCTGTTCATCTTGTTCTTGCCCACGACTGTGTATCACCTGGTCTGCAAGCTGACGCGGCGGCAGAGCGAGCAGCGCCGGGTATACGCTTCTTATGCGGTGGCGGCGGTTCTGGCGCTGCTGCTGTTTTCATCTGAGCTGGTGGTGGCCGGCCTGTACGCATATTTTTTCGGCTTCTACCCGAAAGCCGGCATTTTGCATTGCGTGCATGTGCTGCAGACGGCGCTTGTCATGTTGCGAGCCTTGTTCATGCTGTATCGGGCGCAGCGGGAGGCGGTCGCGGTCGAGCGGCTGCGTTTGCGTTATTGCCTGTTAAGCATCACGGTTTATTTTTTTGCCGCCGTCGATTATGTCTGCAACTATGGCGTCGAGTTCTATCCGCCGGGCGTGCTGTTTCTGGGCCTGAGCCTGGCGCTGATTG
This sequence comes from Oxalobacteraceae bacterium, assembly GCA_021768485.1. Lineage (GTDB taxonomy): Bacteria > Pseudomonadota > Gammaproteobacteria > Burkholderiales > Burkholderiaceae_D > JAIZVZ01. The sequence continues at coordinate 18,062 of JAIZVZ010000026.1, forward strand.
CCCAGCCTGTCGTCAGGCATAATTTATTGTTCAATTCGATGTCGGCGGCGGCCTCGATTGCGCACGAAATGCGCACGCCGCTGGCCACGATCCGCAATCAGGCGCGCGGCCTGGCGAAAAATCTGCCCGAACTGATCGCCGGCTACCGCTATGCGACCGAGCAGCGGGACTTTCGCCCCGGCCTCGGCGCCAGGCATCTGGCCTATCTGTCCGAACTGGCGCACGATATTGAAACAGAGGTCGCGCGCTCCAATTTCATTGTCGATATGGTGCTGGCGTCGGTCGGGATCGAAGCCCTGCAAAAAAAGGATTTTGCCTTGCATTCGGTCAAAAAATGCGTCGACGAAGCCTTGATGCGCTATCCCTTCGATGCCGCCGCGCGGGCCAAGGTACAGCTGCCGGTGGCCCAGGATTTTTCCTTTCACGGCTCCGACGTATTATTGATTTATGTGCTCTACAATCTGTTCAAGAATGCCCTGCATGCGATCGAGCGCGGCGGCCGGGGGCATATCGAGATCGCATTTTTTCGCGAAAACGAACGAAACTGCCTGCTTGTTTCCGATGACGGCGCGGGAATTCCGGCGCATGTGCTGCCGCATGTATTCGAGCCGTTCTTCAGCACCAGGCGCGGCGGCTCGGGCCTCGGGCTGACGTTTTGCCAGCGCGTCGTGAACGCTTTCGGCGGCAAAATCTCTTGCGAGTCGTGCGAGGGCCGCTATACCACCTTCATGCTCGAATTTCCGCTGGCCGATGCCGCCGCCGGACAGGCGGCCTGAGCGCCGACCCGAGCGCCGGCCCGAGCGGCGCCATCCGGCCTCATCGCCGCCGAATCAATGAAAATGGGTATCGCCGGCCGGCGCATCTTCGGGCATTTCGGCATGCACGAGTTCGGCCGTCGGGTCGACAAACAGCGGCGCGCCGCAATCGTCGCAAAACTCGGACGGAAAGCGCTCGCTGTGACGCTTCACTTGCGTGACTCCGGCTTCCTGCAGCAAGGCCAGGATTTCGTCGACCGGCGTTTTGCGTTCGCCGAGCAGGGCCGGCACCAGTCCTTCGGCCGGCGTGCCGTCTTCGTCTTCCTGGCCGTATAGCGGCCAGACGATGCCGTAAATGACGTCGTTACTTTGGCGCACCGTAAAACCGATGCGGTATTCGTCGATCTGGCCGTCGCCGCTCGGCTCTTCGCCGAAGCCGCCTATGACGGCCCGCAATTCGCTCGCTTCGATGTTCAAGGTATGGGTCAGATAATGGACTGCGGCGCGGATCGAGACCGGCCGGATGGCCTTGTCGGCTTCGCGGCAGGCCACGTAATAGGCTTCCGGCAGCAGCAGCTCGACGCCGCAGCCGGGCAGCAGGCGGGCGATGGTCGGCGTCGCCTGCGCCTGCCAGGCCAGCAGCGCGCTGGCGCGGTCGGCGGCGAACGTGGTCATGCTGCCTGGCGCCTGCCAGCGGAAAAGCGGGGCCCCGACCGGCGCCACGACAACCGCCAGCAGATAGCGGGTATCGGCCAGAAACGGCGCGGTTTCGAGCGGTTTGGCGGTCGGCTTGAGCGGCACGCCCTTGTGCGCGGCCTGCGCCAGCTTGTGCGTGAGGGCATAGGTTTCAGCATGGCTGCGCGGCAGCTGGTCGATCGAAAACAGGTTCGGCGACAGCGCCAGTTGCGTGTCGTCTGCCAGCAGATGGGCCGCCAGGTGGGTGTTCAGCGTGCTCAGGACGTCGGCCGGAATGGCGCCCGAGGATATGGAAAAACGCGTCCAGGCCAGGATCGGGGCGGCGATCAGCAGCGCATTGTAGCCGGCGCCGCCTTCGTCTTCGGCCGCGATATGGACGGCTTCGCTGACCGCTTCGACCGCATCCATCAACACGTCATAGGCGTTGAGGTCGGTCGCAAACAGATTGTTGAGCGTGGCGTCGATCGTGTCCTGGTGATGGCTTTTGAGCAGTTTGTGCAAATGCGAGTCGAGATGTTGTTCGAAGCCGCGCTCTTCGATGCGGCTACCGGCCTGACCCATGGCCTGGGACAGGGCAGCGAGGCGCTGACTTTCGGCTGAAAGTTTTTGTGTGGAATCTTTTGATGGACGACGCATGGCAATAGTTGAGTAAATTAAGGTAAAAAGGGCTGTCCGACAGTGCAGGATTTGACTTGCGACAAAATGCAGTGAATGTTGCGGACCGGTTCTCACCCATGAAAAAAGGCCAATATTTTTTGCTTGCCGCTATTGTAGTGGATTCGACGCCGGTCGACGCGGATTGTGCCGCTTACATCGTGTTTTGCTGATGCAGGCCCTGTTTTGTTGTTCTATTGGATAGAATTTCGGGCGCACGGCAGCTTAGCCGGGGAGGGGGATGCTGCGGCCGGTTCCGCGGCCGCGCTGCTGGCCGCGGGCACCGTCGGAACCAGCGGTTTTTTTCGTTCAATCGGCAAACTTGCCGACGCGCTGCTCGACGGCGGCGCGCACCGAGCCGGAGACGACGAACGATTGCGCGGTGGCGATATCGTCATGGAACCAGCGGTCGCCGTCGAGGCAGGCCGGAATCTGGCGCCGCACTTCATCGTAGGCGGCCTGGGTGCCGGCGCCGAGCACGAAGCCGGGCAGGTCGGCCGCCGTCATCGTCAGCGCCTGCGCTGCCAGCAGCATTTCGACACCGACGATGTATTGTGTGTTGGCAACAATCAAGGCCGCCTTGCGCGCGCACCAGGTCGAGTTCGAGACATGATCTTCGCTATTGCCCTTGGCCGGCACGCTGTCGACGCTGCCCGGCATGCACAGCGTGCGGTTTTCCATCACCAGCGCGCTCATCGAACACGTCACCACCGGATAGCCGGTATTGACGCCGGCGGTGCCGCTCATCAGGTTGCGCGGCAAGCCCCACGACAGGGTCGGGTCGATCAGGCGCGCGATGCGCCGTTCGCAGATGCTGCCGAGGTCGGCCACCGTAATGGCCAGCAAATCCATGGCTTGCGCCAGATACTGGCCGTGGAAATTGCCGCCCGAAATAATCTCGAAACCGCCGCCTTCCTTGTCGAAGATGAGTGGATTATCGGTCGCCGAATTGATTTCGGTCGAGAGAATATTGTCGATATAGTCGAGCGCATCGAACACCGGCCCCATCACCTGCGGCGCGCAGCGCAGCGAATAGACGTCCTGGATGCGGGCCGTGTAGGGAATGTCGCTGCGCCGCAATTCGGCCGGCAGCTGCACGGCGCGCGCCGCGTGCGTGGTGCGGGTCGAGCCGGCCAGCAGATGGCGCACGATGGCGGCGGTCTTGATCTGGCCACGGTGCGGGCGCGCCCGATGGATGCGCTCGTCGAAGGCCGCCATTTCGGCGCGCATCGCTTCGAGCGTCAGGCCCAGCGAGATGCAGGAATCGGCCAGCATGTTGCGGGCGTCGTCGGCCGCCAGCAGCGCCACCGCCAGCGACACCGTGCAGCCGTTGATCAGGGCCGAGCCGTCCTTGGCTTTCAATTCGAATTTCACGGGGCTGATGCCGGCCGCTGCGATTGCTTCGGTGGCCGCCATGCGCCGGCCGCGGTACATCACCTCGGCCTCCTCGAAGCCGGCGATGGCGGCCGACAGATAGGCCAGCGGGGCGAGGTCGCCGGAGGCGCCGACCGAGCCTTTTTGCGGCATGACCGGATGGATGCCGGCATTGACGAAGGCCAGCAGGCGTTCGATCACCTCGACCCGCGGCGCCGAATAATTGCTGGCGAAGGCGTTGGCGCGCAACAGCATGGTGGCGCGGCTGACCTCTTCCGAAAACGGCTCGCCGAGGCCGGCGGCATGCGCCTTGATCAATTGCGACTGGAATAATTCGATCTGCTCGATGGCGATGCGCGTGTCCTTCAGCAGGCCAACGCCGGTGTTAAAGCTGTACATCATCGGCGCCTGGTCGTGCATCCAGGTCTGCTCGATATAGTCGCGGCTGCGCTTCAGTTCGGCGCGCGCGGCCGGCGCCAGCGACACCTGCATGCTGGCGCCGAGGTCGCGGGCGACGGCCAGCACCTGTTCGGTGCTGAGGGTGAAGCCGTCGATCGTTAAAGTTTGCTTGCTCATGGGCTGATCCTGGTTGTCTTGTCTGGCAGCTGCTTATTTGCTACCTGCTTATTTTGCGCCGGCTTCGTACCACTGCTTGACGATGCTGCGTTCGGCTTCGCTCATCTGCGTCAGGTTGGCCAGCGGCATGGCCTTCAGTTCGACCACCTGGCGGTAAATGCGGGCACTGTATTGATGGGTCTGCTGCGGCGTGTCGAACATGATGCCGGCCGGCGGGCTGGCAAAGCCGGCCTGCGTCGGATGCAGAGTATGGCAGCTGTTGCAGCGCTGGGCCAGGATTGCCTGCACCTGGCCGAAATTCGGGGCGGCATCGCTTGCCGTTGCGGCCTGCGCCGTCGGCTTGCCGGCGGAGGCCGTGCGCGGTGCCGGCGCAATCGCCACTGCCAGCACCAGCAGGATGAGCACGGCGGCGAGCGGATAGCGCCATTCGACGCGTCCGCGATGGCGCAGATTGAAGAAGTGGCGGATCAGGACGCCGGCGGCGATGATGGCCGCCAGCACCAGCCAGCTGTGTTTGTGGGTATAAGTCATGCCGAAATGGTTGCTGATCATGATGAACAGCACCGGCAGCGTGAAGTAATTATTGTGCACGCTGCGCTGCTTGGCTTTCTTGCCGTGTATCGGGTCGGGCAGTTTGCCGGCCGCCATGGCATCGACCATTTTTTTCTGGCCCGGAATGATCAGCATCAGCACATTGGCGGCCATGATGGTGCCGATCATGGCGCCGACATGGATGAAGGCGGCGCGGCCGCTGAGAAATTGCGACAAGCCATAGGCGGTGGCCACGATTAGCAGGTAGACCACGAGGCCGAACCGCAGCTCGTGCTGGCCGAGCGCGCTGCGGCACAGCAGGTCGTACACAGTCCAGCCGACGACCAGGGTGCCGAGGCCGATCGCGATCGCCTGGCCCGAACTGATGTCGGCCACCGATTTGTCGATCATCATCGCGCTTGCATTGAAGTAATAAACGATGAGCAGCAGCGAGAAACCCGAAATCCAGGTCCAGTACGCTTCCCATTTGAACCAGTGCAATTCTTCGGGCAGTTCGGCCGGCGCCACCAGGTATTTTTGCGGATTATAAAAACCGCCGCCATGCACGGCCCACAAATGGCCGGCCACGCCTTTGGCGGCCAGTTCGGAGCCCGGCAGCGGTGGCCGTATCGTATTGTCGAGCCAGATGAAATAAAACGAGGCGCCGATCCAGGCGATGCCGACGATCAGATGCAGCCAGCGCACCAGCAAGTTGAGCCAGTCGATGCCGTAAGGGAGCAGGGCGGTCAGGTAATCCATTGAATTCCTTGGTTGTGCGGCGGGGAGGCGGCAGCTTTGTTGCAGAGCTTGCAAGATAAACGCAATGTCGCCATAAAACCTGTAAATTCACGTATATTAGACATATTCAATTCGATATAAGCGCCATGGCCAGCCTACCCGAACATCTCGACCTGCATTTGATTCGTATATTGTATTTGCTGTTATGTGAAAAAAACGTCTCGCGCGTGGCGCTCAAGCTGAACCAGCCGCAGCCATCGATTTCGGCCTCGCTGCGCAAATTGCGCGAACTGACGGGCGACCCCTTGCTGGTGCGCGGCGCGCGCGGCATGGTGCCGACCCAGCACGGCGAGAGCCTGCTGCGTCCGGCCAAGCGCATTCTCGACGAGACCGAGCGCCTGTTCGTCAAAAAGCTGCCGTTCGAACCGCAAGGCGCGGCGCGCATCTTCCGCATCGCCGCCCCCGATTATCTCGACAGCCAGTTCCTGCCGAATCTGGTGGCCGGCATCCGTCGCGATTCGCCGCGAAGCCGCGTCATGATCCATAGCCTGGGGCCCGAAGTCGATTATATCCGCCTGCTCTCGGACGGCAATCTCGATCTGGTGATCGCCAACTGGGACGAGCCGCCGGCCCATCTGCATCTGTCGAAATTGTTCGAAGACCCGATTTTTTGCACCATGCATGCCGATTCGGCCTATGCGCGGCGCACCGCCAGCGATGAAATGACGGTCGACGATTATCTGAGCCTGCCGCATGTGGCGCCCTCGCCCATGCTGCAAGGCAACCAGGGCGTGATCGACGCGTTTTTGGAAAAGCACAATATGCGGCGCAACGTGATGGTCGAATCGGCTTATTTCGGCCTGATTCCGTATATGCTGACGCAGACCGACCTGGTGCTGACGACGGGACGCCAGTTCATGCGTTTTTATGAAAAGACCTTGCCGTTGAAAAGTTTTAAAGTGCCCATCAAATTTCCGCCGATGCGTTTTTACCAGTTGTGGCACGAGCGCGTGCACCAGGCGCCCGAACACCGCTGGCTGCGCGAGCAGGTCAGCACGGCGGCCAAGTCGCTGGTGTTTCAATAAGCGACGGCGGCCCGGCCCCGCAATAGTGCCGGTTGAGACTACCCGCTATCAGCGCCGGCAACTAGGCCGGCCGCACATTTTCGCTATCATGGAACGATGATGACAAAATTGACCCTCGACGCACTCAATCAGTGCAGCGCCGATGCCTTTGCCGACGCGCTGGCCGGCATTTACGAACATTCGCGCTGGATTGCGGCGCGCGCCGCCGCGCAGCGGCCGTTTTCGACGGTGGCGGCGCTCAAGCAGGCTTTGCAGAACATCGTGCGCGAGGCCAGCGCCGACGAGCAGTTGCGCTTGATCCGCGCCCATCCCGAGCTGGCCGGCAAGGCGGCGCTGGCCGGCCAGCTGACGCAGGAATCGAGCGGCGAGCAGGCGCGGGCCGGCCTGCATCTGTGCAGCGCCGATGAATATGCGCGCTTGCAGCACCTGAACGGCGAATACAATGCCAAGTTCGGCTTTCCATTCATCCTGGCGGTGCGCGGCGGCGATGGCCGTGGCCTGAGCCGGCGCGCCATTATTGCGGCCTTCGAGCGCAGGCTGCGCAATCAGCGCCACGATGAAGTGGCCGAATGCCTGCGCCAGATCGAGCGCATCGCCGAGCTGCGCATCAACGCCTTGCTGGAGCTGACGCTGTCGTTCGGCGACGCCATCATGGCATGGGCCGAGGCGCTGGCGGTCTTCAGCGACGAGAGCGACGAGAGCGACGAGAGCGGCAAGGGCGACGGTCGCCAGCAGGCGGACAAGGAGCCCGGTGCGCTGACCTGCGCCTTCATGACCGAGGCCCACCAGCGCAGCGCGCAATTGCTGGCGGACTGGATGGCCGCGGCCGGCATGCAGGTCGAAATCGATGCGGTCGGCAATGTCGTCGGCCGTTATCTGTCGGATGTGCCCGGCGCGCGCACCTTGATGACCGGCTCGCATTACGACACGGTGCGCGACGGCGGCAAATACGACGGCCGTGCCGGCATCCTGCTGCCGATCGCCGTCGTGCGCCATTTGCACGAGCGCGGCGAAAAACTGCCGTTTCATCTCGAAGTGATCGGTTTTTCCGAAGAGGAAGGGGTGCGCTACCGCAGTACTTTTTTGGGCAGCAATGCCGTCATCGGCCAGTTCGACCAGGCCTTGCTCGACACGCTCGATGCCGATGGCGTGCCGATGTGCGAGGCGCTGCGCCTGGCCGGCCACGACGTGCGCCGGATCGCCGCCATTGCGCGCGACCCGGCGCAACTGCTCGGCTTTGTCGAGGTGCATATCGAACAGGGGCCGACGCTGCTCGAGCGCGGCCTGCCGGTCGGCGTGGTCAGCGCGATTGCCGGCAGTTCGCGCTTCCTGGTGCGCCTGAGCGGCCTGGCCAGCCATGCCGGCACCACGCCGATGGGCATGCGGCGCGACGCCGCCGCCTGCGCTGCCGAGATCGTGCTGCTGGTCGAGGCGCGCTGCGCCAGGGCCGCTTCGCTGGTCGGCACCTGCGGCCAGTTGCAGGTGCCGGGCGGCTCGGTCAACGTGATCGCCGGCAGTTGCCATCTGTCGCTCGACATTCGCGCCGCCGACGATGCGACGCGGCTGGCGGCGGTGGCCGACATCGTGCGCGAGATGCGCGTCATCTGCGAGCGGCGCAATATCGAACTGGAACTGGAACAGACGGTGGAGGCGCCGGCGGTGCCGTGCGCGCCGGCGCTGATGCGGCAATTGACGGCGGCCGTCGAGCGCGCCGGGGTGCCGCTGATGACGCTGCCATCGGGCGCCGGCCACGACGCCATGACGCTGGCCAGGATCACCGATTGCGCCATGCTGTTTACGCGCTGCGGCAATGGCGGCATCAGCCACAATCGCCTTGAAACCATGACGGCCGACGATGCCGAGATCGCGGCCACGATTTTTCTCGATTTCCTGCGCCATTTTCAAGCTTGAAGAGGGCCTGAAAAAAGCCTGAATGCGGTGCCGCGGCGTCTTGCGGCGGACGCCGCAAGACAGGGTGCAGATCATCGGCTGCTTATGGGGCCCCGGTTATGAACCGTTCATGACCGGCCGTGGCACTGCCAGCGCCGCAGGTGCTGCAAAGGCGGCTTATTTGCCCTTGTAGATGCCGCAGGCCAGGATCATGTTGCCGGCTTTTTCATAGTAAGTCGACTTCAATTCCATTTGCTGCGTGGTCGGATTCGGCCAGTGGTAGTCGACCCAGCCCGAGCCCTTGGTCTTGGCACCGTCGACGATGGAGCGGATGAAGGTATGGCCGTCGGTCGTGTCCTTCAGCTCGAGAATGGTCTTGCCGATCATTTTAGGATTGGCGTGGGCAATCATCTTGCCGTTCATGTCCATGTAAAAGACATACAGGTCGCGGTCGCGGAAGGCGCTTTTCGGTTTGTTGAATTCGGCGATCGCTTTTTCGCTGCCATTCGCTTTCAGGAAGGCTTGCGCCTTTTTGACCATCGCCACCGCTTCGTCGGCGCTGCCGTGGTCGCCGGCGGCAAAAGCCGGTGTGCTCATCAACATCCATGCTGCGGCGATTCCCATCAATAGCTGTTTCATTTGCTGCCCCCTAATGTGTTGTTTTAAATGCAAATAGCATCGCAATCAATGCGCGACAAGTGTAATACGAAGCCGGCTTCAAGGGAATCGCCGCATCGGGCACGGCCGCCGATTGGCGGTTCTACGCAACAGTGGCTGGCCGCGGCTGGTTTGTCCCTTACACCAGGCCGCCATTGGCGCGCAGCGTCTGACCGTTGATCCAGCCGCCGTCGGCGCCGACCAGCATGGCGACGGCGGCGGCGATATCGTCGGGCGTGCCGAGGCGTTCGAGCGGCGCCATCTTGCTCATGCGCTCGACCAGTTCTTCGCTTTTCCCGTTCAAGAACAGATCGGTCGCGGTCGGGCCAGGCGCGATGGCATTGACCGTGATCTGCCTGCCGCGCAATTCCTTGGCGAAGATATTGGTCATGGTTTCGACGGCAGCCTTGGTGGCGGCATAAATCGTATAGCCGGGCAGCGCCAGGCCGATCACGCTGGTCGAAAAATTGACGATCCGGCCGCCGGCCTGCAGGCGGGTGGCGGCCTGGCGCAAGGTGTTGAATGTGCCTTTGACGTTGATGGCAAACAGCTCGTCGAATTCGCGGTCGCTGGTCTCGGCCAGCGGCGGCAGCTTCGACGGCATGATGCCGGCATTGTTGATCAGGATGTCGATGTGGCCGAAAGCCTGTTCGGCGGCGTCGAACAGGGCCGCCACTGCCTGTGGATCGGCGACATCGGCCTTGACCGCCAGCGCCTTGCCGCCGGCCGCGGCGATGGCGGCCACCAGTTCGCCGGCCTCGGCGCTGCTGTTGGCGTAGTTGACGACCACGGCGATGCCGTCGGCCGCCAGCCGTCTGGCGATGGCGGCGCCGATGCCGCGCGAGGCGCCGGTGACGATGGCTACTTTTGTGTATGCTGGGTTCATGCAATGCTCCGGTCGGTTCAGGGGATGGTTGGCGGCGATTCGGCGCCAGTCGATGCATTATGCGGGTTAATTTTTGATGGATAAAGCCATGTTTATTGATTAGACTGTTCAATATTGGCTAATAATGGGGCGGCAATATGGATCGATTCGATGCCATGCGCATCTTTACCCGGATCGCGGAACTGCACAGTTTTACCGGCGCCGCCGCCGCCCTCGGCTATCCGAAAGCCACCGTGACGCACGCGATCAAGGAGCTCGAAGCGCGGCTGCAGGTGCGGCTGCTGCACCGGACCACGCGCCAGGTGACGCTGACCCAGGATGGCGAGGCTTATTACCATCGCTGCGTGCGGCTGCTGACCGACCTCGACGAGACCGAAAGCGCTTTTTCGCATGCGCTGGAAAATCCCGGCGGCAAGCTGCGCATCGATATGCACGGTGCGCTCGGCATGCACTTTGTGTTGCCGCTGCTGGACCGTTTTTGTGCCCGCTATCCGAATATCGCGCTTGAAATCGGCATGGGCGACCGCCTGAGCGACCTGGTCCGCGACAGCATCGATTGCGTGCTGCGGGTCGGTCAGCCGCGCGATTCGACGCTGATGGCGCGCCGCGTGGCACTGCTCGAACAGGTCACATGCGCCAGCGCCGTCTATTTCGAACAGCATGGCGTGCCGCACAGCATGGGCGAGCTGGTCTCGCAGCGCGCGGTCAATTTCTTTTCGCCGCAAAGTGGCCGCCAGTTCCCCTTTGTTTTCCTGCTCGACGGCCACGAGCATAGCGTGGAAATCGCCGGCCGCATCGCCGTCAACAACGCCGATGCCTATGTCGCCTGCTGCCGCCGCCATTTCGGCCTGATCCAGGTGCCGCGCTACCATGTGGCCGAGATGCTGGCGCAGGGCGAGCTGGTCGAAGTGCTGGCGCCGCTGCGGCCGCCGCCGCTGCCGGTGACGGTGCTGTATCCGCACCATCGTCAGCTGTCGCCGCGGCTGCGGGTCTTTATCGACTGGCTGGCCGAGGTCTTTGCGCAAGCCGATGGCGCGGCCAGGCTTGGCGTGTCGGCTGACGGCGACGCAGCCTGAGCGCGGCTTCGCGCAACACCGGCAAGATGAGGAGCGCCGCCGGCGGCTTGAACTAAGGCGTGGCGTATTGCAGCACGCCGCCCGCATAAGTCGCGGCCACGGCGCGGTCGTCGCCCAGCAGCGCCAGCGCGAATAGCAACTCCTCGAGACTGGCGCTGTCCGCGGTGCGGCGCGCCAGCAACGCTGTCGCCTGCGGATCGAGGACGATGAAATCGGCTTCCGCGCCGGCCTCGAAATTGCCTATCGTGCCCTGCAACTGCATGGCGCGCGCCGCGCCCAGCGTGGCCAGGTAGAACAGGCGCAGCGCCGACAGATGGCAGCCTTTCAGGCGCGCCATCTTGTAGGCCGCACCCATGGTCTGCAGCATCGATAGCGAGGTGCCGCCGCCGATGTCGGTGGCCAGCGACAACAGCACGCGTTCGGCATCGAAGCGGGCGAAATCGAACAGGCCGCTGCCGAGAAAAAAATTCGACGTCGGGCAGACCGCGACCGCCGCGCCGGCCTCGGCCATGCGCTGGCGGTCGCGGTCATCTAGCCACAGGCAGTGGCCGTACATGGCGCGCGGGCGCAGCATGTGGTAGCGGTCGTAGATGTCGAGATAGCTGCGCGCCTCGGGAAACAGCTGGCCTGCCCACGCCACTTCGTCGCAGTTTTCGGCGACATGGGTTTGCAGATAGGTGTCGGGATAGCGCTGCGCCAGTTCGCCGGCCAGCTGCAGTTGCGCCGGACTCGAGGTCGGCGCGAAGCGCGGCGTGATCGCATACAGCTGGCGACCATTCTTGTGCCACTGGCGGATCAGGTCTTCGGTGTCGCGCGCGCCGCTTTCGGCCGTGTCGCGCAAAAATTCCGGGCAATTGCGGTCCATCAGCACCTTGCCGGCCACCATGCGCAGATTGCGCGCCGCGCTCTCCTCGAAAAATGCCTGCACCGATTCGCGGTGGACGGTGCAGTACACCATTGCGGTGGTGGTGCCGGCCGCCATCAGCTGATCGAGGAAAAAGCGCGCCACTTCGGCGCCGTGCTGCGGATCGGCGAAGCGGCGTTCGGTCGGGAAGGTATAGCTCTCGAGCCAGGGCAGCAGGCCGGGCGCGGGCGAGGCGATGATGTCGGTCTGCGGATAATGGACGTGGGTGTCGATAAAACCGGGCACGATCAGCTTGCCGCGGTAGTCGAGCAGCACGGCGTCGGCCGGCAGCTGCTGTTTGCATGCGGCATAATCGCCGGCGGCCAGAATCCGGCCGTCCTGCACCGTCAGCAAGCCGTCTTCATGCCAGACGCAGGCTTGCGGATCGAGCGCCGGATCGGCCCTGAAATGAACAATGCTGGCGCGGTAGGCGGTGACGGGAGCGGACATCATGTATTTTCGGTGTGTGGGTCGACAAATAAGTGGACAAATAAGTGGACAAAAAGTGGAGAACAAGGCGCCGCAATAAGCCGCCGCAATAAGCTGCAGCAATAAGCCGCAGCAATAAGCCGCAGCAATAAGCGTCAACCCGCCATTGTATTCATAATTTCTGCGGGGAGTGGCTCGCCGGCGGTGTTATTCATTTCATTGCGCGTTTCGCGGCTCACCTGGTCGGCCGGCGTGCCGGCGCAAGTGCGCGCCGGCGGCGTCTGCCAGACCTGTAGCAATTGCGCGCAGACCGAGGCCGCGATCACGGCCGGTTCCTTGCCGCCGATGCCGGGCAGTCCGATCGGGCACGTCATGCGCGCCAGGCGGGCGGCGTCGATGCCGCGCGCGGCCAGCCGGTGTTCGAACAGCATGCGCTTGGTCTTCGATCCGATCAGGCCGAACCACGCCAGTTCCTTGCGGCGCAGGATGGCGTCGGTCAATTGCTGGTCAAGCGCATGGCTGTGCGTCATCACCAGAAACAGCGCATCCGGCGGCGCCTCGGTCGCAACCTGCAAGGGATCGCGGCTGGTTTCGATGGCGACATTGGGCGGCAAGTCGGGCGGAAACAGCTCGGCGCGTTCGTCGACCCAGGTGACGCGGCACGGCAAGGGCGCCAGCGCCCGTACCAGCGCGGCGCCGACATGGCCGGCGCCGAACAGCACGAGGTGCCGGCTTTCCGAAAAAAAAGGCGTCGCCAGCCAGCGCCGGCCATCGGTGGCATTGATGAGCCGGCAGTCCGCTGCGGCCGGCATGTCGCGCCAGGCGGCATCGCTGCCGTCGATCAGCTGTGCCGGGCGATGTGCATCGAGCGCAATCAGGCGCCAGCCATCGCGGCCGTCCAGGCGCCATGCCTGCAACTGGCGCAACTGTGCCAGTGCCGCCGCATCGAGCAGCTCGAAACACAGAAAGGTCACGCCGCCGCAGCACTGGCCCAGCGTCGGCCCCAGCGCAAAGCGCTGCAGGCGCGCGCTATGCATTGTGCCTTGCATTGCGCCTTGCCTCGCGCTTTCCTCGCCGGCGCCGGCGGCCAGCAGGCGGCGGGCGATCTCGCCGGCCTTCAACTCAAGGTGACCGCCGCCGATCGTGTCGAACTGGCCGTCGGCCGTAAACAGCATCGCCGCCCCTGCTGCGCGCGGACCGGAGCCCTCGACCATGGCCACCGTGACCAGTACCGCCGGATCCGTCTGTCCGCATGCCGCGCTGAGCCAGTCGCCGCCGCTCGCCGGTGCACTATGTGGTGCGCTGTCTGGGGGGCTGTGCGTCATGTCGCCGGCGCCAGTTTGCGGACGTGTTCGACCGCCTTCAGGATCTCTTCGGCCGTGGCCGGTGCATTGAGCGGCGGATTGATGGCGTGGCCGGCAACGCTGGAAATGGCGTCGCGGATCGCAAAAAAGACGGAAAACGGCAGTAGCAGCGGCGGCTCGCCGGTGGCCTTGGAGCGGTGAATGCTGTCTTCGACATTGGCGTTGCGGTACAAGGCGACGCGGAAATCATCGGGGCAATCGGAGACGCCGGGAATCTTGTAGGTCGACGGCGCGTGCGTGGTCAGGCGTCCGGCGGCGTTCCAGCACAACTGTTCGGTCGTCAGCCAGCCCATGCCCTGGATGAAGCCGCCTTCGACCTGGCCGATGTCGATGGCCGGGTTGAGCGAATTGCCGGCGTCGTACAGGCAGTCGGCGCGCAGCAGCTTCCACTCGCCGGTCAGGGTGTCGACCAGCACTTCCGAGACCGCCGCGCCGTAGGAATAATATGAAAACGGATGGCCGCTCATGCTTTTTGCGTCCCACGACAGGCCCGGCGTCGCATAAAAGCCGTCCGACCATAGCTGCACGCGGGCCAGGTAGGCTTTTTGCACCAGTTCGGCAAAACCGATCTGATGCGCGCCGAGCGTGATGCGGTTGGCGCCGAAAACGACTTCTTCCGGGCAGGAAAACAGGCTCTGCGCAAACTGCGCGAGGCGCTCGCGCAAGATGCCGGCCGCGTTTTGCGCCGCCTTGCCGTTGAGGTCGGCGCCGGTCGAGGCGGCGGTGGCCGAGGTATTGGCGACCTTGCTGGTATCGGTGGCGCTGGCGCGCACATGGGCCAGATCGATGCCCAGTTCGTGCGCCACCACCTGCATGACCTTGGTGTTGACGCCTTGCCCCATCTCGGTGCCGCCGTGGTTGACCAGCACCGAGCCGTCGACATAGATATGCACGAGGGCGCCGGCCTGGTTCAGGTGGGTGACGTTGAAGGCGATGCCGAATTTGACCGGGGTCAGCGCGATCCCTTTTTTCAAGACCGGGCTGCTGCGGTTGTAGGCGGCGACAGCCGCGCGCCGCGCCCGGTATTGGCTCGACAGCGCGAGTTGTGCCGTGAGATCGGCGATCACATTGTCGGCCACTTTCTGGCCATACGGCGTGAGGTTGCGGCTGAGGTTGCGGCTGAGCCTGCAATCGTCGTCGCCGTCTTCGGACTTGCCGGTTCCGTAGAAGTTGGCGATGCGCACATCGAATGCATCGCGTCCGAGCGCGCGGGCGATTTCGTCGATGATGTATTCGATCGCGATGGCGCCCTGCGGCCCGCCGAAGCCGCGAAAGGCCGTGTTCGACTGCGTGTTGGTCTTGCCGCACAGGGCGCTGATATCGACGTCGGACAGATAATAGGCATTGTCGAAGTGGCATACTGCGCGCGTGGCGACCGGTCCCGAGAGGTCGGCCGAGTAGCCGGCGCGCAGCACCATCTCGACCCTGGCTGCGACTATCCTGCCGTCGTCGTCGTAACCGGCCTGGTAGGCGTAATCGAAGCAGTGGCGCTTGCCGGTCACCAGCATGTCGTCGTCGCGGTCGGCGCGCAGTTTGACCGGCCGCCGCAGGCGGGCCGCGGCCAGGCCGGCAGCGGCGGCCCAGATTGCCGATTGCGACTCCTTGCCGCCGAAGCCGCCGCCCATGCGCCGGCAGCGCACCGTCACATGGTGCGAAGCCAGGCCCAGCGCGTGCGCCACCACGTGCTGCATCTCGCTCGGATGCTGGGTCGAGCACCAGAGCAGCAAGCCGCGGTCTTCTTGCGGAATGGCGTAGGAAATCTGTCCTTCGAGGTAAAACTGCTCCTGGCCGCCGACAAACAGCGTGCCTTCGAGGCGGTGGGCGGCGCGCGCGAAGGCGTGCTCGAAATCGCCGCGCTGCAGGCGCATCGGCGGCACCACAAACGATTGCGCGGCCTTGGCCTGCTGCGGCGTCAGGATCGCCGGCAGTTCCAGATAGTCGATCCTGGCCAGCCGGGCCGCGCGCCGCGCCTTATCGTGCGAATCGGCGACCACGATGAAAATCGGCTGGCCCACGTACTGCACCAGGCCGTCGGCCAGGATCGGGTCGTCGTGGATGATGGGCCCGCAATCGTTGAGGCCTGGAATATCGGCGGCGGTCAGCACCGCGACCACGCCGGGCGCGGCCCTGACGGCGCTGAGGTCGACCGCGCGCAAGCTCGCATGGGCTTTTTGCGACAGCCCCAGCGCCGCGTGCAGGGTGCCGTGCAATTCGGGAATGTCGTCGGTATAGACGGCTTCGCCGAGCACGTGCAGGCGCGCCGATTCGTGCGGATGCCGTTTGCCGACTTCGGCCCAACTGCTGCCTGAATGCGTGGCTGGCGGCGCGGCGGCGGCCGTGCCGGTCATCGAGGGCGTGTCCCTGTCATCCATGGCCGCGCTCCAGCACGGCGTGGCCGGCGCCGTCCGCGCCCGAGGCGGCAAAGACATTGAGCTGATCGCGCGTCAGCGGGGCGTCGGGCCGTGTTTCGAGCCAGAAGCGGCGCAGCAGGTTTTGCGCCGTCGTCATGCGGTAGATGCTGCTGGCGCGCATGTCCGACAGCGGCGCGTAATCGTCGGCCAGCGCCGCCATTGCCGCTTGCAGCGTCGCTTCGCTCCAGCTCTGGCCCTGCAGCTTTGCTTCGGCGCGGCGGGCGCGCTGCGGTGTGGCGGCCATGCCGCCGAAGGCGATGCGTGCTTCGCGGATGTGCCCGCCGTCCAGCGTGAGGCAAAATGCGGCGCACACGGCCGAGATGTCCTGGTCGAAGCGCTTGGCCAGCTTATAGGTGCGAAACACGCGGCGCACACCATTGCCGCTTTCGGCCAGGGGCAGCGGCACGCGTACCGCGGCGACGAATTCGTGCGGCGCCAGGTCTTTTTTCTGGTAGCCGAGATAGAAGTCTTCGAGCGCCAGCGTGCGTTCGGCCAGTTGGCCGCTGTCGTCGGCGCCGCTCAGCACGATTTGCGCGCCGAGCGCGATCAGCCACGGCATCGAATCGCCGATCGGCGAGCCGTTGGCCAGATTGCCGCCGAGCGTGCCGGCATTGCGGATCGGCTGCGAGGCGAAGCGCTGCCATAGCTCGCCCAATTCCAGCTGATAGTGCCGGCACAGGGCGCGGTAGGCATCGTTGAGCGTGGCGCCGGCGCCGATCTCGAGCTGGCCGTCGCGCTCGGCGACCTGTTTGAGAGCATCGACCCGTCCCAGATAAATGATGTCGCCCAGTTCGCGCAATTGCTTGGTGACCCACAGGCCGATATCGGTCGAGCCGGCCAGCAGCGTCGCCTGCGGATGGGTGCGCCGCAACTGCGCCAGTTGCGCCACGCTGCGCGGCGCAAAGAAATGGCGGCCGCCGGCCTCGTATTCGAAACTGGTCTCGCGCTGTATCGCATGCAGCGCCGCTTCGACCGGTTCACGGGCAAAGGCTACCGGCGGCAGTTGCCCCATGCGCTGCGCCGCTTCGATGATGGGGCGGTAGCCGGTGCAGCGGCACAGATTGCCGGACAGGGCATTGTCAATCGTCTTGCGCGCCAGCGGCGCCGGGCTGCCGGCCTGCTCCTGTTCCAGATACAGGCTCCACAAGGACATGGCGAAACCGGGCGTGCAAAAGCCGCATTGCGAACCGTGGCATTCGAGCAGCGCCTGCTGCACCGGATGCAGGGCGCCATCGGCCTGTTGCAGGTCTTCGATCGTAAACAAGGCCTTGCCGTCCAGCGTAGGCAAAAACTGGATGCAGGAATTGACGGCCTTTAAATGCAGCTGGCCGTCCTGCAGTTCGCCGATCACGACCGTGCAGGCGCCGCAATCGCCCTCGGCACAGCCTTCCTTGGTGCCGCACTGCTGCACGTCTTCGCGCAGATGCTGCAGTACCGTGCGCGTCGGCGCGCTGTCGGCCACGCTTTGAATGGCATTACGAAAATAAAACCGGATCGGTTCGGGCATGGCGCATCCAAGGCTGGTTTTCATGAAAGAGGCCGTGCTCCATAAACAGGATGCACGGGTACTTGGAGGGTAGCAGTTCCGATCCTGTGTACTATGTCTATATTTGTATGTCGGATATATTCAAAAATACATACATTCCATAGGAGAAATTACTTTATTCCGGTGCGAATGGATGGACGGTGCGCCAATGTTCGGCGATGTCGATGCGGCGCGCGATCCAGACCTTGTCGTGGCTGGCGACATAATCGAGGAAACGGGCCAGCGCCGCCAGCCGGGCAGGGCGGCCGAGCAGGCGGCAATGCATGCCGATCGATAGCATTTTCGGCTGGTTCAGGCCGCCCGGATCGCCTTCCTTGTACAGGATGTCGAAGGCATCCTTGAGATAATCGAAAAATTGCGTGCCAGAATTGAAACCTTGCATCGCCGCAAAGCGCATGTCGTTGGTGTCGAGCGTGTAGGGCACGATCAGGTGCGGCCGCAGCACTTGCGCGCCGTCGGCGGCCGTCACCGCCACTTGTTGCCAGAACGGCAAATCGTCGCCGTAATGGTCGGCGTCGTAGCTGAAGCCGCCATGTTCGACCACCAGCTTGCGCGTATTGGGCGAGTCGCGCCCGGTGTACCAGCCTTGCGGCGCCTGGCCGGTCAGTTCCTTGAAAATGGCGACCGCCTGCTGCAGGTGGGCGCGCTCGGTCGCTTCGTCGACTTGCTGGTAAGAAATCCAACGCAAGCCGTGACAGGCGATTTCGTGGCCCAGTTCGGCAAACGCGGCGACCGCCTCGCGATTGCGCTTCAAGGCCATCGCCACCCCGAACACGGTCAGCGGCAGGCGCCGCTCCTCGAACAGGCGCAGCAGACGCCACAGGCCGGCGCGCGAACCGTATTCGTACAGCGACTCCATGCTCAGGTGGCGCATCGGGAAGGCCTGGGCGCCGATGATTTCCGATAAAAAGGTTTCGCTGGCGGGGTCGCCGTGCAACACATTGTTTTCGGCGCCTTCTTCGTAATTGAGCACGAATTGCAGCGCAATCCGCGCCTGTTGCGGCCAGGCCGGATGCGGCGGCGTGCGGCCGTAGCCGATCAGGTCGCGCGGATAATTGTCGTAAGTTGTCATGTGCTGGTCCCGCCGCTCGATGATTGAAATGGTTGAGATGCTTGCCGCTTGATGATTGCTATCGGCTTCAGTGTATATTGCCACATCGGTAAGAAGATATGATTTCGATGATAGCGACAATGGCTTTCGGCGACGGTATCGGGCCGGCAAGTCTGGTTCACATTAATGGGGATAAGAATGGGTAAATTGAGTACGCATGTGCTGGATATCGCGAGCGGCAAGCCGGCGGCGGCGGTCGCGATCGAACTGTATGCGGTCGACGGCGACAGCAGGACGCTGCTCAAGACCGCGACCACCAACCAGGACGGGCGCTGCGGCGCGCCGCTGCTGGAAGGCGAGGCGCTGCGCGCGGGTTGCTACGAACTGGTGTTCGGCGCCGGCGACTATTTTGCCGCGCAGGGAGTGGTTTTACCGGCGCCGCGTTTCATCGATCGCGTCACGCTGGCCTTCGGGGTGGCCGATGCCAGTCAAAACTATCATGTGCCGCTGGTGGTCTCGCCGTGGGCGTATTCGACGTATCGCGGCAGTTGAAGACATGCCAGTTGAAGACACGCTCGATTTCGGCTGGCATGGAATGCTGAAGGGCGTTTATTTTATCTTGTCGAGCGCGCCGCCGTCGGCCCTGAGTTTTTTCAGGGCGGCCAAAAACGTCGCCGTCTTTGCCGTCAGCAGGGCGCCGGCCAGTAGCGAGAGGTCGGCGGCAAGATCGACGACCATCGCGATGCGCTCGAGTTTTTCGATGCGGGACTGGGCTTTGGCGATGGCCTGCATTAATTTTTCCTGTGTGAGCGGCAAGTCTTCGAGCACATAGTCGGCCGCATCGAGCAGGGCGCTGTTGGCGCGTTCGCGCAGCAGCGCTTCGTCTTCGAGCAGGCTTTGGGCATCGATTTGCTCGAGCGCGCCTTTTTTCAGTTCGGCCGCCAGCCGCCGGTGCACGGCGTCGGCGGCGCGCGTCAATTCTTCGGCCACGGCGATTACGTGCTGGCGTTTGCCGAGTGCATTGTCGGCCTGCGCTTGCGGTGGCGGGGCTTTGTCCGGCCACCCATCAGCCCTGGCCGGCTGCGATGTTCTGGACGATGGCGACGGTTTGCGTGGTTTCATGGCGCACCTGCGATTTCATCGAGGTCGTTGGCGGCCAGCAGTGTGTTGCTGGTACGAATTTGCGCAGTAAATTCCTGCACTGCGGCGCGCGTCGATTCATGGTCGAGCTGGTCTATATTGTCGAGCAAGGCCTTGTGGCCCAGCGCCATGGCCATCAAGCCTTTCTCGAGCGCGCCATAGCGGCGCTGGACGGCTTGATATTCGCGCGTCTTGGTTTGCATTTGCGAGCGAGCCAGTGCCGTCAGCAGGCGATTTTTGGGATTGTCGGCGAACGCCAGTTCGGTTTCTAGCATGCCCAGAACGGTTTTGCGTTCGTTGGCATTGGTCTTGTTATAGAGCTCGGTCAGCGCGCTCATCGCTTCCAGCAAGGTTTGCAAATCGTCGTCACTGTTGCGGATCAGGCTTTTGAGGTGCTGTTGCTGGTAATCGGAAGTTGCCACCCGGCTGATTTGCGCCAGCAGCTTGCCATAGGCATCGGCATGGCGCGCAGTCAGGCCGAATTCGGGCAGGGCGGCAATCGCTTCGGTCAGGCTGCCGCCGGCGCTGCCGAGCTGGTCTGCCTGTTCGCCGGCCAGCCGGGCCAGGGTACGCATGTACAGACCGACGATTTTCTGAATTTGCAGCAATTCGTGATAGGCATGGGTCCGGCGCCGGTCGTTGTCTTTGGCGGCGGCATCGGCCGCCTTTGTCAGATACGGTTGTTCGCGCTGGTAAGTGTCGCGAAAACGCAGCGTCAAGTCGCGGTAGTCGGCCAGTTTGCGCGAGGCGGCGGCATAATCGCGCACTTCATCGAGATTGGCGCAAGCGGCCAGCGAGAAAACAAATAAAAAGGAAAGCGGCGATGCCATGCCAAGCGGCTTGCCTGGCGCTGGCCGGCGGTGGGCGGTGGGCGCGGGCGCCGGGGCAGGCTTTTTGCCGAATCGCATCGGAGCATCTATGTTGCCGAATCTCGTATCCATATCGGCCTCCTTTCGATGCAGAAAGAATAAAGCAATCGCCGCATCCGGCCTTGCGCCGCCGCAGGGTCAGGCCGGCGCGTCCTGCCATCAAGCCTTTATTGTCGAGATGGTGTTACAAGCAATAACACTTGTTAATCTGATTGCAAATTATAATCATGCTTCCTGTTCCGATGCCGAGAGTGCGATGAAGATCCGTTTTTCCCTGATCATATTGGCGCTGGCCGCCTTGATTGTGCTGCTTGTCGGCTTTGATCGCCCATTGGAGCAAGACGACGGGCGCGCCACGCAAGATGCCGAAAAATCGCTTGTAATGCGCTAAGGAAATATGCGGCGTGCCGGCCCGCACGCCGCGCCGCCATCGGCAGCGCCGCCGTGTTGACCGGTGTTATTGCGCTTATTGCGCTTATTGCATATACCAGCCGTGACTGACCACGATCGATTGTCCCGACAAGGCCGTCGACGGAAATTGGGCGAGCCAGATCGCGGTCTGGGCAACATCTTGCGTTGTCGTAAATTCGCCGTCTATCGTATCCTTGAGCATGACTTTCTTGACGACGTCATCCTCGCTGATATGCAATTGCGCTGCCTGTTCGGGAATCTGCTTGTCGACCAGCGGCGTGCGTACAAAGCCGGGGCAGATGACATTGGCGCGGATGCGGTCTTTCGCGCCTTCCTTGGCAACGACCTTGGCCAGTCCGAGCAGGCCGTGTTTGGCGGCCACATAGGCGCTCTTGAACGGCGAGCCCTCGTGCGAATGCACGGACCCCATATAGATGATGGCGCCGCCCTTGCCGGCCTTGATCATTTCGCGCATGCAGGCGCGGGTGGTCAGAAAGGCGCCGTCGAGGTGAATCGCCAGCATTTTTTTCCATTGATCGAAAGCGTAGTCGACGACCGGACTGATGATCTGGATGCCGGCATTGCTGATGAGGACATCGATGCCGCCGAAATGGGCGACGGCATCGCGCACGCCCTGCTCGACTTGCGCTTCATTCGTCACATCCATGGCCACTGCCATGGCCTGGCCGCCGTCAGCCTCGATGGCGGCGGCGGTGGCGCTGGCCGCCTCCAGCACGAGGTCGGCGATGACGACCTTGGCGCCCTGGCGGGCATATTCGATCGCAATTTCCTTGCCAATACCGCTGGCGGCGCCTGTGATCAGGGCGACTTTATCGGTCAGTTGCATACAATATCCTTTTGCTGTGCAGCAGTGCATCGGAAAAAACGGCGGGCAGGCCCGAAACGCATGCCGGGCATGGCGCCACGCTTAAGCATAATTCAATAAAGACAAGCGTTCTGTGGCATGCCGCACGCAGTCTGCTTGTTATGACAGATTACAGCAGATAAAAAAACGCCGGCGCGAAGAAGCTCCGGGCCGGCGTCATGCTTGCTGATCGGGTCACATCCCCTTGGCCGTCAGGCCGCCAATAATTGGCGCAACACAAAAGGCAAGATGCCGCCGTGTTTGTAATAATCGACTTCGATCGGGGTGTCGATGCGCAGCAGGACTTTGACTTCCTGCTGCTCGCCGCTGGCGCGCTTGATGACCAGCGTGACCAGTTGCTGCGGCTTGATTTCGCCTTCGAGGCCAGTCAGGTCGAACGTCTCATCGCCGGTAATGCCCAGCGTTTGCACGCTGTCGTCGCCGATGAATTGCAGCGGCAAGACGCCCATGCCGACCAGGTTGGAGCGGTGGATGCGCTCGAACGAGCGGGTGATCACGGCTTTTACGCCCAATAGCTGGGTGCCCTTGGCAGCCCAGTCGCGCGAGGAGCCGGTGCCGTATTCTTCACCGCCGAAGACCATGGTCGGCACGCCGTCCTTGATGTAGCGCATGGCCGCATCGTAGATCGACATTTCTTCGCCGGACGGCTGGTGGATCGTGATGCCGCCCTCGACCGCCGAACCGTCGGCCTGGACCGGGATCATGCGGTTCTTGATGCGCACATTGGCGAAGGTGCCGCGCATCATGATTTCATGATTGCCGCGGCGCGAGCCGTAGGAATTGAAATCGGCCTTGAGTACGCCATTGGCTTGCAGCCATTTGCCTGCAGGCGAGCTTTCCTTGATGGCGCCGGCCGGCGAGATGTGGTCGGTGGTGATCGAGTCGCCGAACACGCCGAGCGCGCGGGCGTTGCTGATGCCGGTGGCGGCCGCTTTCGGCTGCATCGCAAAGTCGTCGAAGAACGGCGGCTCGGCGATATAGGTCGAGTCGGGCCAGTCGTAGACCTGGCCCGAGACGCTGGTGACGTCTTCCCACAGCTTGCCCGGCGCGCCCTTGACGTCGGCGTAGTTGGTGCGGAAGGTCTTGGCGTTCATCGCGAACTTCATCAGCTTGGCGATTTCGCGGCTGGTCGGCCAGATGTCGCCGAGGTAGATGTCGGTGGCCTTGCCGTGCTTGTCCTTGCCCACGCCGACCGGTTCGGTCATCAGGTCGCGCGTCATGTTGCCGGCGATCGCGTAAGCGACCACCAGCGGCGGCGAGGCCAGGAAGTTGGAGCGGATGTTCGGATGGATGCGCGCTTCGAAATTGCGGTTGCCCGAGAGGACGGCCGAGGCCACCACGTCGTTGGCCACGATCGCTTCATTCATCTGCGGCGTGAGGTCGCCGGCATTGCCGATGCAGGTGGTGCAGCCGTAGGCGGCCACGCCGAAGCCGAGCTGCTCGAGGTAGGGCAGCAGGCCGGCCGCTTCCAGGTATTCGGTGACCACGCGCGAGCCGGGCGCCAGCGAAGTCTTGATGTGTTTGGAGACCGTCAGGCCGGCTTCCACGGCCTTCTTGGCCAGCAGGCCGGCGGCCAGCATCACCGACGGATTGGAGGTGTTGGTGCACGAGGTAATGGCGGCGATCAGGACGTCGCCGTTGTGCAGCTTGACGCCGTCGCTCGTTTCATACACGGCCGCCAGCTCTTCCGGCTTCTTGTTGAAGCCGTTTTCGGTGGTCGGCTTGGCGAACAGCTCGGCGAAATTGGATTTGACGTCGCCGATCTCGATCCGGTCCTGCGGCCGCTTCGGGCCGGCCAGCGACGGCGCGACGCTGCCGAGGTCGAGCGTGACGACCTGGGTGTAGTCGATCTCGCCTTCGCGCGGCACGCCGAACAGGTGCTGGGCCTTGAAGAACGATTCGAAGGCCTCGATTTCGGCCTTGCTGCGGCCGGTGTCTTCGAAGTATTCGATGGTCGCTTCGTCGACCGGGAAAAAGCCCATCGTCGCGCCGTATTCCGGCGCCATGTTGGCAATCGTGGCGCGGTCGGTGACCGACAGCGTTTCGGTGCCGGAGCCGAAGAATTCGACGAATTTGCCGACCACTTTTTCGCGCCGCAGCATCTCGGTGATGGTCAGCACCAGGTCGGTCGCGGTACAGCCTTCGCGCAGGGCGCCGGTGAGGTTGACGCCGACCACGTCCGGGGTCAGGAAATACACGGGCTGGCCCAGCATGCCGGCTTCGGCTTCGATGCCGCCGACGCCCCAGCCGACCACGCCGATGCCGTTGATCATGGTGGTGTGCGAATCGGTGCCGACCAGCGTGTCGGGATAGTAGATGTCGCCTTTCTTGTGTTCCTGCCGGTGCACGCCGCGCGCCAGGTATTCGAGGTTGACCTGATGGACGATGCCGAAGCCGGGCGGGACGACGCCGAAGGTGTCGAAGGCCTGCATGCCCCATTTCATGAACTGGTAGCGCTCGTTATTGCGCGAAAATTCGAGCTGCATGTTCAGGTCGAGCGCTTTTTTCTCGCGGAAGTGATCGATCTGCACCGAGTGGTCGACCACCAGATCGACCGGCACCAGCGGTTCGATATTTTTCGGATTCAGATTCATCTTGGCGGCCACGTTGCGCATTGCCGCCAGATCGGCCAGCAGCGGCACGCCGGTGAAGTCCTGCAGCACCACGCGCGCCACCACGAACGGAATTTCATTGGTGCGCTCGGCGTTCGGCTGCCAGTTCGCCAGTTCGCGCACGTGTTCTTCGGTGACCTTTTTGCCGTCGCAATTACGCAATACCGATTCGAGCACGATGCGGATCGAAACCGGCAGACGCGATAACTTGACGTCCAGGCTTTTTTCCAGCGCTGGCAGGGAATAGAACCTGCCTTTCTTTTTGCCTGAGAGTGGAAAGTCTTTCAGCGTGTTGAGCGTATTGCGGGACATGGGATCTCCTTGTTTTGTATGGCTAATAGATATAGATGAATTAACAACAAAATAAACAAGCGCCAGCCGGCGCCGGCAGTTACGCCGGCACCGGAATTTTCGTACGGGCAGTCAGCTTGCGGCTCAGCCCTTGACGTCGCCGGTCGCCACGGCGGCGGTCGGCTGCGTCACTTTGCATTCATTGGCAAGCTGGCGCGCGTGTTTGCCATCCAATAGCATGGCCTTGCTGGGGATGACGATCAGGACCAGGCCGTTGGCCACGTTTTCGTAGCGGTCGGCGCCGGTGGTGGTCGAGACCCGGTTCAGGCGATGCAGATGCGTTTTCCAGCGCAGCGCGATATTGTTCATGTCGCCGGCATTTTTGTAGACGGTCAGGGTATTGCCGAGTTCGCAGCGGTAATTGGCCGGTGCCAGCGCGCGCACGTCGGGCTCATTGCTGTCGTGCTCGACTTCTTCGCTTTGCAGCGCGACCTTCTTGACGTGCTTTTTGAGCAGCGGCTTGGCGACCGTGTCGGCCAGCGCCGGCGGCGCGCACAAGACGATGCCGCTGGCCGCAAAAGCGATGCCGGCCAGGGTTTTAAGGGAGAAAATTGGGTGTTTCATGTCGTGGTCCTATCATGTTTCCATCGGTGGTGACGGCTTTGCGCGATGTTGGCGCAATAGGTACTCAGGCCGTACTCATAATAATGCAGCCGCCGCTGGCGGCAAAGCTGCATCGCTCAATTTGGCGCGTTGTAGCACACTCCAGTAATAACGGTAGCTGGCGCGATCGTGCAATTTGCCCTGGTGCTGTATCGGACCCCATTGCACGGCCTGCGCGGCGCACAGGATGGCGCAAGCCTGTTCCAGTTCGGCCGTATCGGGGGCGAAGGCATGCACGATCGGCAGGATCTGCGCCGGATGGATGCTCCACATGCGCGTATAGCCGAACTGCGTGGCGGCCTGGCTGGCGTCGCGCCCGGCAGCCTGCGGATCGCGGATATCGGTGGTGACGTTGTGCGAGGGTGTCTTGCCGTAGGCATGGCAGGCGGCGGCGATCTCGAGCTTGGCGCGCACCACCAGCGGATGGGTGAACTGGCCGGGGCTGGTCATGGCGCCGGCGCCGATGGCGCCGGCATGGGCCGAGACGAAATCCATGACGCCGAACGACAGGCACTGCACCTGCGGCAGGGCGGCGATCGCAAAGACGTCGCGCAGCGCGCCGTGGGACTCGATCAGCACATGCACGGGCATGGCGGGTCGCGCATGGCGCTTGACCACTTCCAGCGCGGATTCGACGTCGGCCACGCCATCGGCTTTCGGTATGACAAGGTAGGCGATTTTTTCGGCGGCGGCTTCGCAGATGGCGGCGATGTCGGAGGCGAAAAACGGACTGGCGCAATCGTGGACTCTGGCGCCGATGCGTCCGAAACGGTTGTCGTCGCTGGCGATCAGTTCGCCGATCAGGCGCGCGTGCGCGGCCTCGTTGCCGGCGCGGGCGCCGTCTTCGCAATCGAGCGTGATGTCGAACAGCGGCCCAAGTTCTTGTTGCAAGGCGATTGATTTACGCATCAGCTTGTCGCTGCCCGCGTAATGGTCGCACACCGGCAGGTAGCTCGGTGGCGCATCGCCTTGGAATAAAACCTCGGAAGGATGCATGGATTTACATTATGGGTGCCGAAACCGGCGTGGATGCTACCTGAAAAGAGCAGGGCCGCATGGCTTGGACAAGCGTCTGCGCGCTTGCGACCCTATCTCGATGGCTTGTTGATTGAGAAGGATCAAGCTACCAAGTGCTTGACGGCTTCGCGCTCTTCGAGCAATTCCTTCAGGGTGATGTTGATGCGTTCCTGCGCAAAGTCGTCGATCGCCAGACCCTGCACGATTTTGTATTCGCCGTTTTCGGTCGTCACGGGGAAGCCGAACATGGTGCCTTCGGGGATGCCGTAGGAGCCGTCGGAGGCAATCCCCATGGTGGTCCATTTGCCTTTGGTGCCGAGGTACCAGTCGTGCATGTGGTCGATGGCCGCATTGGCCGCCGAGGCCGCCGACGACAGGCCGCGCGCATCGATGACGGCGGCGCCGCGTTTGCCGACGGTCGGCAGGAACACGTCCTTGTTCCAGGCGTGGTCGTTGATCATGTCCTTGACCGAGGCGCCGTCAATCGTGGCAAAGCGGTAGTCGGGATACATCGATGGCGAGTGGTTGCCCCAGACGCACAGTTTTTCGATGCTGCCGACCGGCTTGCCGGTCTTGGCGGCGATTTGCGACAGCGCGCGGTTGTGGTCCAGGCGCAGCATGGCGGTGAAGTTCTTGGCCGGCAGGCCCGGCGCCGATTTCATGGCGATATAGGCATTGGTGTTGGCCGGATTGCCGACCACCAGCACCTTGACATTGCGCGAGGCGACGGCGTCGAGCGCCTTGCCCTGGCCGATGAAGATCTGGCCGTTGACGGCCAGCAGTTCGCTGCGTTCCATGCCGGGGCCGCGCGGGCGGGCGCCGACCAGCAAGGCGAAGTCGGCATCCTTGAAGGCAGTCATCGGGTCGGCATGGGCGGTCACGCCGGCCAGCAGTGGAAAGGCGCAATCGTCGATTTCCATCATGACACCCTTGAGCGCCTTCTGCGCGCGTTCGTCGGGGATTTCGAGCAGTTGCAGAATGACCGGCTGGTCTTTGCCTAACATGTCGCCATTGGCGATGCGAAACAATAAAGAGTAAGCGATTTGACCGGCGGCGCCGGTAACTGCAACACGCAAGGGGGCTTTTGCCATGATGAATCTCCAAATAGGGAATGAAATCAACGTTGAAGCAGGTGGCGTCCACAGTCGCCTGGTATTGGCCGGTATTATAAACCCGTTGACCGGGCGATTTACGTTCTTCGTCGCACGAAAAAGCGAAAATTGCGGCGCGCCGATCAGCTGTTCCCGAGTGTAGACCGGGCATGTCAGCCTGTCAATTACTATCATATGTCTTATATAAGATATGTGAGTCGCACAATTTTACTGGACGCCGCCCGCTCTTTTGTGGTGAAATCGGAATCTATGAGTTTCAATCCATTAAATCCACCTGCTGTCTCGGCCAATGCCAATAGCCCCAGCGCCCCGCCGGCGACTGGTGCGGCGCCGACTTTTAGCCCCTTGTATCAGCAAATCAAGGCCTTGATCACGCAAAGTCTGCAGAACGGCGAATGGAAGCCCGGCGAGATGATTCCCAGCGAAGTCGAGCTGGCGGTGCGCTTCAAGGTCAGCCAGGGAACGGTGCGCAAGGCGATCGATGAAATGGCGGCTGAAAACCTGGTGCTGCGGCGCCAGGGCAAGGGCACGTTCGTCGCCACCCACCACGAAGCGCGCGCGCATTTCCGCTTCCTGCGCCTGATGCCCGACGAGGGTGTGCCGCATTATCCCGACAACCGGATTCTGGACGTCAAGCGCTTGCGGGCGCCGGCCGAAGTGGCGCGCCTGCTTGACCTGAAGGCCGGCGATGCCGTCATTTTCATCAAGCGCGTGCAGTCGTTCGACGCGGTGCCGACCATTGTCGAGGAATTGTGGCTGTCTGGCCTGCTGTTCAAGGGGTTGACGGCCGAGCGTCTCAATGAATACAAAGGCCCCATGTACGGCTTGTTCGAAACGGAGTTCGGTACCCGCATGATCCGCGCCAGCGAACAGATCCGCGCGGTGGCGGCCGATGCCGAAGTCGCCGAATTGCTGCAGATCGCCGTCGGCACGCCCTTGCTGGCTTCCGAGCGCGTCTCGTATACCTATGGCGACAAACCGGTTGAAATGCGGCGCGGCCTATATTTGACGGCGCAGCATCACTACCAGAACGAATTGAATTGAAACGGCATGAAATGAATCGGCGTGAAAGGCAGCGCGCTGCGAACGCTGGCCGAAATAAAAAGCTGAAAAAGTAAAAGCTGAAAAAGTAAAAGCTGAAAAAGTAAAAGCTGACCGGGTAGCGATAGTCGGGGCCGCGCCCGGTGTTTGATGGACGCGTGAAAAGCGGCGCAAACAGCCGTGTGGGGGAGACGGGGGAAATCCGGGCTGCTGGCGCCGACCGGGCCGCCAGTGAGAGGGCGATTCGTTTTGCGCTTTAATTGCCTACGGGCATATTTCCGCCATTTCCGAGGCCGCCGGCCACGGTCTGCGCCTTGTAGCTGCGCACCGCCTTGACCATTTGATTGTACGAGTCCATGAAGGCTGCAACCAATACCTTGCCTTGCGGCGTTTTGGTAAAGCCGCTGGCGCCGCCAAAGCCGAAACCGCCGAACAGGGCGCCGAAGGCATTGAAATCCCAGTTCTTGGCGCTGCCTTCGGCGGCGGCCAGCTGGACGCCGGAGCGGTTATCGGTCATTAACAGCATGGTCGAGGCTTCATTCGATTTGGCGCCGCCGCCGAGCCAGCCGGCGATCGGCAGGATGTGGGCGGCCATGGCGCTCAGGCCGCTGGTGCCGCGCTCGGAAAAGGTGACCGACGGACTTAATGTGTAATCGGCGGCCACCATCTGGCCCTTGCTGAAATTGTTGCTGGAGCGCAATTCACCTTGCTGGCCGAGAGCGCGCTCCTGCTGCATATTGGCCATGGCGCGGCCGCGTTCGACGATCACGAAACAGCCCGATTGCTGCACGATCAGGCGCAGCACCGGCAGGGTCGAGTTGGTTTTGTATTCGCTGGCGAACTGCTGGAACCAGGGCTCGTTGACGTCTTCGTGGAAGGCCACCGTGCCGAGCGCTTTGCTGCAGTGTTCGAGGGCCGTGTTGGCGCCCTGGGTCGAGGCACCGCCGGCCGAACCGGTGGCAACGGTCTTGGCACTGGTATCGCCGATCGAGGGAGTGGTGCCGGCGCAGGCGGCAAGCAATAATACAACGCTGCCGAATGTGGCGAGTTGGAGTTTTTCCATTTTTTGGCATTCCTGTTGTCGATAGTGGTATGGTCCGAAATGGACCGCAGGCATGAGCTCAGCCTGGGCAAATGGCTGTAGTAGCAGCGTAGCGAAATTGAATCCGGAGCATATTGTTTCGCGACAGATTCGGGTTTGTCTTTGAATAAAAGCGGACAAGCAGACGGTATCGGTCGCTAATTGTGGCCAAGCAAGTAGTAAAAGGGGCTCGCTCTACGCTTGTTCGGGAGTGGGGAGACGCATAAAACGTGCAACCAAAGCGTAATAACTATTGGTGTGATGCACAAAATCGGCGAAAATTGCATTCTTAACTAGAAGCCGGGAGCTTGTCATGTCGGAATTAGTAGAAAACGTGTCAAAAAAGCCTA